>CANGGT010000334.1 GCA_947453375.1 Planctomycetaceae bacterium | reverse complement strand
TGCGAGAAGCCCTGCTCGAAGAACATCGCCCAGAGCCTTCTCCTCCGCGACACGATCCGCCGCACCGGCCGCGTGTTTCAGGCCGGCACGCAGCGCCGCAACCTCCCCCATTTCGCCTTCGCCTGCGAACTGGCCCGCACCGGCCGCCTCGGCAAGATGAAGCGAGTCTTCGCCCATCCGGCCGGGATGACGGCGAGCACGAGCGGCTGGCTGCCGGCGGAGAACGAACCGCCGAAGGAAGTCGTCGACTGGAACATGTACCTCGGACCGGCGGCTTGGAGGCCGTTCAACGCCAAGCTCCTCGACGGCTTCAACTTCGAGAAGGGGGGCGGGCTCGTCGGCGGCGGCGTCCTCGAATGGGGCTCGCATTGCGTCGATCTCTGTCAGTGGGCCGTCAACGATTGCCCGCCGCCGGTCGAATATGCCCCGCCGGTCGATGGCCAGATCGTCTGCAAATATGACGATGGCGTGGAACTGATCTTCCGCGAGAAGGACTGGATCCCGCTCGGCTCCTGCCCCGTCCGCTTCGAGGGGGAGGATGGCTGGGTGGAGGCCGGCGATTCCGGCAAGCTCGTCCTCTCGTCCCCTGAGCTCCTTGCCGGACGGACCGTCGAGGAGATCGGTGGCTATCCGGCGACGTTCCACGTCCGCGACTTCCTCGACTGCGTCAAGACGCGTGGCAAGCCGAAGGGGAACGCCGATGCGGCCTGCAACGCCCACATCGCTTGCCATGCCGCCAACGTCGCCCTGTTCCTCGGCCGGCCGGTGAAGTTCGACAACGCGACCAACGCCTTCGTCGATGACGTCGAGGCCAACCGGCTCCGTTCGGAGGCGCTCCGCGAGCCGTGGCGGATCTGATCCGTCCGCGCTTTGCCCGCCGCGTCCCCCTCATCCCACACCCTCCCGTTCAGGATTCCTCCATGACCCTCCATTCCCTCTTCCATCGAATCAGTCTCGCCGCGCTTTTGACGGCGGCTCTCCTCGGCGGCGCATCTCCCGCCGCCGATGGCCGCAACGACCAGGAGAAGGCGGCCCTCGTCGTTCTCCGCAGCGATGCGGCCGAGGCCGACAAGGCCCTCGCCTGCAAGCATCTGGCGATCTACGGCTCGGCCGATGCCGTTCCCGATCTCGCCAAGCTTCTCGACAACGAGCGGCTCCACTCCTGGGCTCGCACCGGCCTCGAGGCGATTCCCGGACCGGAAGCCGACGGGGCCCTGCGGGCCGCCGCAGCGACGCTCTCCGGCGACCTCCTCGTTGGCACGCTCAACACGATCGGCGTCCGCAAGGATGCCGGCGCCCTCCAGATCCTCACCCAGCGTCTCGGCGACGGCGATCCGGAGGTCGCCTCCGCGGCGGCCGTCGCCCTCGGGCATGTCGGCACGCTCCCGGCGATCTCGGCGCTGAAAGCCGCGCTGCCGCGGGCCAACGGCGCTCTCCAGTCGGCCGTTGCCGAGGGCTGCATCCTCGCCGCCGAGGGGCTCCAGGCTGCGGGCAAGGGGAGTGACGCTGTCGCCCTGTTCGACGAAGTCCGAAAAGCCCCCGTGCCAGCGCAGCGGAAGCTCGAAGCGACCCGCGGCGCGATCCTTGCCCGTGGCGATGATGGTGCCGCGCTCCTCGTCGAGCAGCTCCAGTCGCCTGAGCAATCGATCTTCCGCCTCGGCCTCACCACGGCCCGGGAGGTAAAGCCCGGGAAGTGCGACACGGCCCTCGTGGCCGAGCTCCCCAAGCTCCCCGCCAGCCGGGCCGCCCTCGTTCTCCGCGCGCTCGCTGACCGGAAGAGCCCGGCAGCCGTCGAGGCACTCGTCGCCGCCGCGGCGAAGGGAAGCAAGGAGACGAGGCTTGCGGCGCTTGAATCGCTCGGGGCCGCCGGGAATGCCTCGGCCCTTGCCGTCCTTCTCGAAGGGGCCGCCGATGCCGATGCCGATCTCGCCAAGGCGGCCACCGCCTCGATCTCGAGCCTCTCCGGTGCCGAGGTCGACGCCGAGATCAAGAAGCGGCTCCCGGCCGCGTCGGGCAAGCTCCTGCCGATGCTCCTCGAGCTCGTCGGCCAGCGCCGCATCGATGCCATTCCGCCGGCGCTGGCCGCCGTCGATTCCCAGGATCCGGCCACGCGGGCTGCGGCCCTGGCGGCCCTGGGCAACATCGTCGACGTCGAACGGCTGCCGGTGCTCGTGGCTCAGGTCGTGAAGCCCCGCGACGAGGCCGACGCCGCCAATGCCAGAAAGGCCCTCCTCACCGCAGCGATCCGCATGCCCGACCGTGAAGCCTGTGCCGCCGCCGTCACCGGGCCGCTGGCCCAGGCGCCGGCCCCAGCCAAGCAGGTGCTCCTCGAGACCCTCGGCCAGGTCGGCGGGACGAAGGCCCTCGCCGCTGTCGCCGCCGCGGCCAAGAACGGCGACGACGCCCAAAAGGACGTCGCCAGCCGGCTTCTCGGCGAATGGATGACAGCCGACGCGGCGCCTGTGCTCCTCGACCTCTCCAAGTCGCTCGCCGAAGACAAGTATCGCGGTCGGGCGATCCGCGGATTCATCCGCATCGCGCGGCAGTTCAAGCTCGAGCAGGCGGAGCGGGCGAAGATGGCCGTCGAGGCCTTTGCTGCCGCGAAGACGCCGGCCGAGCGGAAGCTCGTCCTCGAGGTGGCCCGCCGCTACCCCGACATCGAGATGCTCAAGCTCGCCGCCAAGGCCGGTGCCGAGGAGGAGATCAAGCCCGAAGCCCGGATCGCTGCCGCGGCGATCGTCAAGAAACTCCCCGAGGAGTCGGCCGAGGCCTACACGCTCGCCAAGGGACTGGGCCTGGAGAAGGTGAAGCTCGAGATCGTCAAGGCGAGCTACGGCTCCGGCGATCGGCAGAAGGATGTCACCGACGTCGTCCGCAAGAACGCCGGCAGCCTGGCGCTGATCTTCATCCCGGGGGACAACTTCAACAAAGTGTTCGGCGGCGACCCGGCCCCCGGTGCCGAGAAGCACCTTTCGATCGACTACACGATCGACGGCAAGGCGGGCACGGCGAAGATCGGCGAAAACGGCACGATCCTCC
>CANGGT010000333.1 GCA_947453375.1 Planctomycetaceae bacterium | reverse complement strand
GGGGCGCTCGCGGCGAGGGCCGAGAGGGCCGCCGCGCGGGTCGCGGCCGGCCGCGACGCGTCGGCGGTGGCCTCGACGAGTTGCACGCCGATTCCGGGGACGCCGAGGGCGGCTGCGATCTCGAGGGCCTCGGCCTGCAGCGTCTCGCCGACGCTCGAGTCGAGGATCGAGGGGAGAGCCCGTTCGAGGGCCGCGCGGGCCGGGGCCTGGTCGCGCGGAGCGATCGGCCGCCATGCCCCCCACACCCGGTCGCGCGGTGGCGGGGCGGCCCAGTCGCCGAGCACCGCGAGGGCATGGAGGCGGAGCGCCGTCGGGGCCTCGGCTCTGGTCACGAAGGCCGCGAGCCGCTCGGCATCGGCCTCCGATCCGAGCCGCTCGCAGGCGGCGATCGCCCGGCGGGTGAAGGCATCGCCGTCGGGCCCGGTCACGGGGCCGTCGAGGAGGCGGCCCGCCAGGGCGTTTCGGGCCCGCTCGATGGGGACGTCGTAGGCGGCCCGGGCCGCTTCGAGGACGATCCGCGGATCGGCGTCATCGAGGCAGGTTTCGATTCCCCGGTCACGCGTGCGCCGCATCGCCAGGCACGCCGCGAGCCGGACGGCGGGATCGGGATCGGTGACGAGCCGGGCGAGGTCGTCGGGGAGAGTGTTGGCCACCAGCGCCATCACGAGCGGATGCCGGGCATGGGGATCGCCGAGCGGCGTTCGCGCGCCCTCGGCTCGGATCGCGGCGACGATCGCCGGGAGAACGGCGTCGTCGTCGCTCCCTCTGGTCTCGACGCGACCGAGTCGCGAAAGCGCGATCCCGGCAGCCGCGCGGACGTGGGGATGGGGATCGGCGAGCGCCCGGAGCACCGGCTCGACCGCCCGGGAGTCGTGGAGGTCACCGAGTGCCCTCGTCGCCACCATCCGAATCTCCCACGCCTCGTCGGAGAGGCATTGTGTTGCGGTCGCGAGGATTTCCGGATGGAGGAAAACCGGCGGCTCGCGGCGGTGGGGGCGCGCGGCTCGGGCCAGCTGTTCGAGCCCCTGGAGGGCATGGACCCGGGCCAGTTTTCCCCGGCCAGGATCGCCTGCTGCCGCGGCGAGGCGGCGAAGGTCGCCGCGTCTTGCGAGTTCGAATTGGGCCTCGCGGCGGAGCCGGCGGTCGGGATGATCGAGCAACTCGTCGAGGTGTTCGGGTAGCAACAAGGTCCAATCGGCGGCGAGGAGCGAGCGGACTTCGTCGACGATTGCTTGACGCTTCGCGCTTTCCTCGGCCGAAAGCCCGGTGGGAAAGAACCGCCACAGCCGCCCCTTCCCGTCCCCTTCCCATCCATTGACCCAGTCGCTCACCCACAAGCTGCCATCCGGCCCCATCTCGACATCGGTGGCGAGGATGTGCCGGAAGGTCTCGTCGGCATCGACCAGTTCGAAGCTTGCTCCGAGCGGGCGGACCCGGAAGGTGTGGACGAGGCTCGTGGCTGCCGCGCCGCGGAAGTCGGCGAGGAAAAAGCGGCCGTCGAACCAGGGCGTCAGCCCCGTGCCCGGATAGGCGGCAAACCCGGCCGGCCCCGCGCCGACATGCCCCACCGGCGGGAGGATCCAGGCCGGCTGGCCCTCGAACGCCGTCCTCCACAGCTGCTCGCGGTTGAAGGGACCGCGATCGGGGAGGTATTGCACGGGCCCACGCCACCCCGAGTCTCCCCCTTCCACGACATGGACCAGGCGCGTGCGGTCGCCGCCGTCGGTGTTGTTGTCGCTGGTGAAGCAATTCCCGAGATCGTCGAAGGCGAGTTCCTGCGGGTTTCTCAAGCCCGTCGCCACGACCTCGAGGTTGGAGCCGTCGGGCTCGCAGCGGAACACGGCGCCGCTTTCGGGGTCGCTCGCCACGCCCCCCTCGTGCTCGACGTGGTAGCCGCGATCGCCGATCGAAAACCATAGCCGGCCGTCGGGGCCGAGGGTGAGGCCGTGGAGATCGTGCCCTTGGATCGCCGTCCGCACGCCGTAGCCGAAATGGAGGGGGAGCTTCTCGTCGGCCACGCCATCGCCATCGGCGTCGCGGAAGCGCCACAGGTGGGGAATGCAGGCGTAGAAGACGTCGCCGCGGTGGGCGAGGACTCCCGCACCGTGGCCGTCGACGAGCCGGTTGAAGCCGGTGGCGAAGACGGTTGCCGTGTCGGCCCGGCCGTCGCCGTCGGTATCGACGACACGGCGGAGCCGATCGGTCTCGACGACCCAATCCTTCGCCTTCTCGCCGAGGATCCGGACCATCGATGCGAATCGCTCGTCGACGGTGTCGTTGGCGAGATCGGCGTCGAGCCAGCGGTCGTCGTTGATGCGGACGTTGTCCCCCACTCCCTTGTGGGCCCGGAAGGCCTCGCAGACGTACGCCCGACCTTGTTCGTCGAGCGAGAAGGCGACGGGGTTGGCAAGCAAGGGCTCGGTGGCCCACGCCTCGGCGGCGAAGCCCTCCGGCAGGCCGAACGTGCTCTTGGCGGCCTCGGGCTCGGCTGAGGCCGCCGCGACGCGCGGCTCGCGCGGGGGGGGCGGCGGCTCGATCCCGGGAACGGCCGGGGGGGCGGCGGAGGCGACGGCCGCGAACAGGGAGAGGCTGCCGATCGCAACGAGCAGCGGCGCCGCGGCGATCGCGGCCTGAAAGAAGCGGGAAAACGGCATCGGAGAACCTGCACGCGGGGACGTCGAGCCTGCAACGGGCAGCGCTCGCGGCTCTCCGGTCACCGGTTCAGACGGAGCCGTCCGTGCTGCCTTTGGACAGGGCAGATCGTACCCGTTCGACGACCGCCGGCAGGGCCCCGAGCATTTCCCCCCGGCTGACGACGAGGTCGGCCCCCGCTGCGGAGGCCTCCGCGAGGCGATCGACGGCCACATGGGGGCCGAAGGCGATGATCGCGGCCCGCTCGGCGCCGGCGGTCATTTGGGTGTCGCGGAAGCCCTTGGCCCGCTCGAGGAGCGCCGTGGCCGACTGACCATTCACTTGGAGATCGACGACGATCACCGCGAACGGCCCGCTCCGCGGCGTGCCCGCGGCGGGGCCGAGCGTC
>CANGGT010000332.1 GCA_947453375.1 Planctomycetaceae bacterium | reverse complement strand
CCCGACATCGATCCGGGCGTCTACTTCGGCCTCGTCACCCGCGCTTCGGGCGAATCGGTCACGGCCGAATGATCCCCCGCTCCGCCCGCTCGATCGAGAGCCGGAGGAAGTGGGTGGCGCAGCTGATGCAGGGATCGTAGCTGCGGATCAGTTGCTCGCAGCGGAGCGTGACGGCCGCATCGTCGAGCGCGAGCACTTCGGGAAGGAAAGCGCGCAGATCGGCCTCGATCCGGGCCTGATTCTGCGACGTCGGCGGCACGATCGCCGCGGCGCTCACAAGCCCCCCGGCGTCGATCGCATAGCGTTGCCAGAGGAGCCCACGCGGCGCCTCGGTGGCGTGGCTCCCAATCCCGGCGCGGAGGGGCAGGGGGGTGCGCGGTGGCGCCGCCGGGCGGGTCCATGCCCGGGCGATCCGCAAGCTCTCCTCGCAGGCGGCGACGATCTCGATCGCCCGGGCCACGATCGAGCGAAAGGGATTGCGCTGGGGCCAGTCGAGCCGGGCCGCCGCCCCGGCGGCACGTTCCGGGAGCCGATCGCGGCAGAGATTCAGCCGGGCGAGGGGGCCGACGGAGTAGGGAGCACCGCCGGGGATGCGAACGGCATGGAGCGCCGTGCTCCAGGCCACCTGCCGCTCCTGAAAGTGCTCCGGGAACGAGTCGGCAGAAACGTCGAGGCCGTCACTCGACACGATCCTTCCTTCATTGAAGGGATAGTCGTCGGGATGCCGCAGGGCGACGAAGTCTTCCGGGCGCTCGAAGGAGGGAAAGTCGAAGCCGCTGACGGTGTCGACGAGCGCCTGCGCTGCCCCGAGTCCCCACTCGAGGTCGGCGACGAGATCGCGGACCGCCGCCTCGGCGGGCCAGGCATGGAAGCCGCCGACGGCGACGTTGATCGGATGCACGGCCCGTCCCCCCACCACCTCCATGATCCGGTTCCCCAGACCTTTGAGGCGGAAGCCCGCCTCGACGAGCTGCGGATGATCGACCGCCATCGCAAACCCGCTCTCGTAGCCGAGGAAGTCGGGGGCATGGAGGAGATGGACGTGGAGCGCGTGGCTCTGGATCCACTCGCCGCAGTAGAGTAGCCGACGGAGGTCGCCGACCCCGGCCGGCGGCTCGATGTCGAGCGCCTTCTCGAGGGCCCGGCAGGCGGTCATCTGATAGGCCACCGGACAGATCCCGCAGATCCGAGCGACGAGGTCGGGCACCTCGTGGATGGCACGACCGACGAGGAGCTTCTCGAAGAACCGGGGGGGCTCGTAGATGTTGAACTCGGCGATCTCGACGCCCTGCTCATTGACGCGGAGGCGAAGCGCGCCCTCCCCCTCGACCCGGGCCAGCGACTTCACGGTGAACGAACGCGATTCGCTCATGGCGCGGCCTCCTCATCGCCGCGGGGAGCCACGAGCCGGTCGGCTTCAGCCCGGAACGGCGCGGCCCAGGCATTGATCCCATGGACGAGGCGGTGGAGATCGTCGCGGGGCACGCCGGCGGCTTCGTAGTGGAGGTTGAGGCTGACGAGATTGGCCGTGTCGCTCGGCCCGAAGCAGCCGAAGCAGCCGCGGCCGTGCGCGGGGCAGATCGCCCGGCAGCCGGCCTGCGTCACCGGCCCCAGGCAAGGAATCCCGCGGGCCACCGCCACGCATACGGTTCCCTCGGCCTTGCATTCGGCGCACACGCTCGTCGAGGGAACGCGCGGCTTCCGCCCCACGACCAGGGCGGTGAGGATCTCGACGAGCTGGCCGGTGTCGATCGGACAGCCGCGGAGCTCGAAGTCGACCGGCACATGTTCGGCGATCGCCGTGCTCGTGGCGAGCGTGTCGATGAACGCCGGCGTGGCATAGACCGCCGCGACGAACTCCTCGATCTTCCCCCAGTTGCGCAAGGCCTGAATGCCCCCGGCGGTGGCGCAGGCCCCGATCGTGACGAGTGTCCGGCACTCGCGGCGGATCTCCCGGATCCGCTCGGCGTCGTGCGCCGTCGTCACCGAGCCCTCGACGAAGCCGACGTCGTAAGGGCCCGGCTCGACGGCCCGGCTCGCCTCGAGGAAGTGGACGAAGTCGACCTTGGCGAGGAGCTCGGGATGCTTGCCGATCGCGGCGAGAAACTGGAGCTGGCAGCCGTCGCAGGAGGAAAACTTGTAGACCGCCACGCGCAGCCGCCGGGGGACGGCCGGTGCGGCGACGGCGATCTCGGCGGGGAGGGGATTGGTCATCGGGCAGGCTCTTGGGGAGCGATCGGCGCTCCGGTCGTGATCACAGGCAGCGAACACCCAGGAGCTTCTCGATCCGGTCGTAGCGGAACACCGGCCCGTCGAGGCAGACAAAAAACGGCCCGAACTGACACAGCCCGCACTGGCCGACGGCGCAGCTCATGTTGCGCTCGAGCGACACCCACACGGTTTCCGGGCCGAGGCCGCGCTGCATCGCCCCCTTCGCCACGCCCGCCATCATCGGATCGGGGCCGCAGCAGAGGATCCCGCTTTTTCCCGGCTCGAGCGGCAGGTTCGCGAGGAGATCGGTGACGAGCCCCACGCGCCCCGTCCATCCGGCTTCCGGGGCGTCGACCGTGCATTCGACGTCGATCCCCGCCCGCCGCCAGGCGTCGTATTCGCCCGGATAGAGAAGCCCCGACGGCGTCTTCGCGCCATGGAGAATCGTCACCCTTCCAAACCGGTCGCGGTGGCGGGCGATGTCGAGGATCGCCGCCCGCTGCGAGGCGAGGCCAAGGCCCCCCGCGACGACGATCACATCGCCACCGGAGAGTTCCCCGAGCGGCCAGTCCCGACCGTAGGGACCGCGGAGGAAAATCCGGTCGCCGACGCCGAGCCTCGCAAGGGCGCCGGTGACATTCCCCACCGCCCGGACGGTGTGGGTGAGAAGCTCAGGAGTCGCCGGATCGGAGCTGATCGAGATCGCCGCCTCACCGATGCCGGGGAGGTAGAGCATGTTGAACTGGCCCGGCGCGAAGGCATAGCGCGCGCGGACGGCCGCGTCGACGATTCTCAGGTCGTAGCTGCGGACACCGGGGGTCTCCTCGCGGATGGCAACGAT
>CANGGT010000331.1 GCA_947453375.1 Planctomycetaceae bacterium | reverse complement strand
TCGACGTCGTCGCCGAAGTATCCCGGATGCCCCTTCATCGGATGGGAGGAATCGCGGGAGTTGAGATGCTCGAGGCACAGCGTCACCCCGGCGGCCTCCGCCTGTGGCAAGACCTTCTTCCAGGCGGCGATGCAATCGGCCGCTGCCTTCTCGTCATCCATCCCCTCAAAACGCATGCCGGTGAACGTGATCACTTTCTTCGATCCGACCTGCTTGGCGACGTCGATCCCCTCGGCGAGCTTGGCGACCGACTGCTCGAAGAAGCGAGGATCGCACGGCCCCTCCGCAAAGCCATGGCTCCCGACGAGCGAGATCGCGAGGCCGAGCTTCCGGACCTCGGGATAGAACTTCCGATCGATCCCCTCGATCCCCTCCAGGCCGATCGCTTTGGCGTGCCGGGCAAGCTCGAGGGTATCCATCGGGTTGAAGCACCACCCCATGACGGAGTGGCGGATCCCGTGGTTGCGGATCGTGTACGCCGGATCGGCTGCGGCGCGCGACGTGTCGGCGGCACGGGCCGGGCTAGCGACGGCTCCGGAGGCCAGCACGGCCGACGCACCGAGGAACCGACGCCGGGAGACGGACATGGTCATCAAGGTTCTCCAGAAAGACGGGGAAATCCCTCGGCTACCGGCGGGCTCCGCCGATCTCCTCGAGCAGGCGCTCGACGCGATCACGGTAGGCCTCGGGCACACGACGCCGATCGGCAGCGGTGTCGAGCCTGCCGGCGTGGATCTTCGCGTTGTCAGCGCCGCGGATCTCGACGGTCAGCTTTCCGGCCGACTGGCGAAGCTCGATCGTCGTCGTACCGTCCGACTCGGTGTCGATCCGCTCGTTTCCCTGCGGCGAGACCGACATCCTGGTCGTCCGCGAGCGGCCTGCTCCCCCCCCTGCCCCAAACGGCTGCTTTTGCAGTTGTCGCGCCAGATCCTCCATCTGTTTCTGGAGATCGCCAGGCAGGTTCCCAGCTCCCGGTACGAATCCTGGCGGAAACCCGGGAGCCGCGCCGGGGGCTTCGGCGAGCGGCGCCTGATCATCGGCTGGGAGCGATTGGGGAAGAGCGACTTGGAACTTCCGCTCACGCCCTCCGCGGAGGATCAAGACCGGCACCGGCCCCGGCTTGCGGAGCTTGATGAGCGTGGCGAGTTGATCGGTATTGCAGACGATCTGGTCGTTGAAGCGCGTGAGGATGTCAAACCGCTTCAGCCCGGCAGCGGAGGCAGCGCTCTCCGGCTCGATCGCGTCGACGAGCAAGCCGACCCCGTCGGGAAGGTCGAGTTGCTCGCGGACAGCATCGGGCACCGGCGCGAACGACGCCCCGAGCCGGCGCGGGCCTGCCGCCGGGCGGGCACGGTCGGCGGCACCGCCGCGCGGCTCATCCGCATCGTCGGCTTCGTCAAAGGGGCGACGCGGTGGAGTCTCCGCTTTCGGTGGCATCGGCTCCATCCTCGGACGGCCTGGCTTTGCCTCGCGCCGACTCGGAGTTTCCGTCTCCTCGCCGTGGGCCTGCGGGGAAGGGGCCGGCACGCCGGTGGCGAATCCCACAGTCATCGCGAAGACGACCGAGACGATGCCGATGAGATGCCGCCGTTGGCCCATTCCGTCACGAATCGTCTTCATCGATTCCCCTCCTCCAGACAAACGAAGCCCAGCGCCGCCCCCCAGCACCGCCAGCCGGCCACCATGCTACCGCAGGCGTGGCGACGGGGCACAGGCGACCCTGACGCCACGTTTGCGCCCGAAAACCGGATGTCATGAGCCCCCCCGAAACCGCGACAGGATTCTCACCCGTCTATCGGCATCCCCCCCGCGAGCAGCACCGTCTCCTGGACCGCCAGATCGTGTTCGGGGGTGAACGGCGAAGACGTCTCGCCGCGGATCATCGCCGCCATCTCGGCTGCGTCGGCGCTGTAGCGGGTGAATCCGGGGAACGGCAAGACGTTGATGCCCTGTTGAAACGCCCCTCGGTCGCGGTCGAGCGTGATCCGAACGGACGGGTCGTCGAGGGGCTGGATGTGAAAGGTGCCCTGCGTGCCACAGACGGTGAGATGACGCCGTGAGAAGCCCTCCACTTCGAGGGCGCTTGCGCGGACGGTGGCCATGGCCCGGGGGTAATGAAGGATGGCGAGGGTGTTGTCGGCGAGCATGTCGGCGGCCGTTTCGAGGCTGTGGCGCATCACGCTCTCGACGCGGTCGGGCTTCCCGAGAACGGCAACGACCAGGTCGATGACATGGCAGCCGAGTTCGAACATCATCCCGCCGGGAAAGCGGGCAAACTCCTTCCGCGCGGCAGGCTCGACCACCTTGCTCATCACGGCACTGACCTCGAACACCTCGCCGAGCCAACCCTGCTCGAGAAACTCCCGCAGGAGCATGACCGCGGGATTGAAGCGGAACATGTAGCCCATCTGAACGACGAGTCCCTTCGTGTTCGCCTCGTCGAGGATTTTCCGATAGGCCGGCAGCGACGTCCCGGCCGGCTTGTCGAGATGGACGTGCCTCCCGGCGGCGATGGCGGCGGCGGCGTGCTCGAGCGACGTATCGGGCTTCGTCTCGACGAGCACCACATCGAGGCCATCGAAGGCGAGGAGTTCGTCGCGCGACATCCAGGGGAGCCCCTGGTACGGCTCCTTCTTTTCCGCTGCGGCCCGCAGCGCCGCATCGGGCTCGCAGATGCCGACGACCTCCCAGTCGGGGGAAGCACGGTAGACGGCGAGTTTGCTCGCATGCCCGTGGCCGACGCCGATCTGGCCGAGGCGGAGGGGGCGTCCCTCCCGGGCCGTCGCCGATCGGGCGGCCAGAGCGATCGCTGCAACCGAGGTGAGCTGGAGGAGCCTGCGGCGGCTCGGGCGGATCGACATGGCAGCAGGATTCCGAAAAAGTTTTCGAGCCTTGGACATCGAAGAAATCCGGACAATTCTGCGATGATCTGCGGCGGGTGTCACGCCCGGGGGCCCTCTTCCCGGCCAGAGATGCCTCCGCTCGAGCGCTATCCGGTCTCCCCACACGAGCCACGATGATGACGCACCCCGAAACCGAAAACCAGAAGATCCCCGTCCCGCTGGCTACGGGCT
>CANGGT010000330.1 GCA_947453375.1 Planctomycetaceae bacterium | reverse complement strand
CATCATCGCTTCGATCGAGTACGTGTCGACGGCTCCGGGGAACCGTTCGGCGGAGGGCTTGGGGCCGCGGATCACCGGCATGGCGAGATCCCGCTCCGCGAAGGTCGCGTAGCAGCCGAGCATCCGCAGCGTCTCCTCGACTGCCTCCGCGCTCGTCGCGTGGGCGGTGTGCCCCTCCTGCCAGAGGAACTCGGCGGTGCGAAGGAAGACCCGGGGTCGCATCTCCCAGCGGACGACGTTGGCCCACTGGTTGATCAGCAGGGGCAGATCACGCCACGACTGCACCCAGCGGGCGAACATCGCCCCGATGATCGTCTCGCTCGTCGGCCGGACGATGAGCGGTTCCTCGAGCTTGCCCGTGGGGATCAGCTTCCCCTCCGGCGAGAGTTCGAGGCGGTGGTGCGTGACGACAGCGCACTCCTTGGCGAAGCCCTCGACGTGCTTCGCCTCCTTCTCGAGGTACGACAGCGGGATGAAGAGGGGGAAGTAAGCGTTTTGGTGACCGGTCTCCTTGAACATCCGGTCGAGGATCGCCTGCATCCGTTCCCACATCGCATAGCCGAGTGGCTTGATGACCATGCAGCCGCGGACCGGCGACTGCTCGGCGAGATCGGCCGCCTTCACGACCTGCTGGTACCACTCCGGATAGTCCTCGGCGCGGGTGGGGGAGATTGCGTGATCGGCCATGGGGGTCTCCGGACGGGGCTGTCGTGGGGGGCGGGGTACGGGAGGAAAGCGGGATGATCGTGGAGGCGGGATTGTAGTCGCTGAGCGGTTTTTCCGCGGCGTCGGCGGCACACGAGCGCGAGGCCTGATAAAATCGTCGCCGTTCCCGCTTCTGCCGCCAACCCCATCCGGATCCCGCATGTCGCCCGTCGATCCCCCGCACCGTGCGGCCCGCCCTCCGTCCCAGCGACGGCGGGTCACGGAACTGGCGCCGCAGACCGCGGTCGATCAGGTGTTCCTCGCCACCCACAAGCAACTCCGGCCGAACCGCAACGGCCAGCTCTACCTTCAGGTCGAGCTCGCCGACCGGAGCGGATCGATCACCGGGAGGATGTGGAACGCCTCGGATGTGGAGTTCGAGGCCTTCGACGACGGCGACTACGTCCGCGTCGATGGGATGACGCAGCTCTACTCCGGCAATCTCCAGCTCATCATCCAGGGGATCGGGCGGATCGATCCCCGCGTCGTCGACGAGTCGGAGTTCCAGGTCCTCTCGGCGGCCGACGTCGCCCGCCTGCGCGGAGAACTGGCGACGCTCTTGGCGACGATCCCGCCGGGGCAGCTCCGCGAACTCGCTGACGAGGTGCTCGCCGACGAGGCCCTCATGACGGTCTTTTGCCGCTGTCCGGCCGGGGTCAAGCACCACCACGCCCACGCCGGCGGCCTCCTCGAGCACGTCGTCAATCTCCTTCGCCTCGCCGACCGGGTCGCCCCGCTCTATCCGGCGATCAATCGCGATCTCCTCCTCGTCGGAGTCCTGTTTCACGATCTGGGGAAGACGCTCGAATTGGAGAGCGAGAACGGTTTCTCCTACACCGACGCCGGCCAGCTCCTCGGGCATGTCCTCCTCGGGCTCGAGCAGCTGGAGGCGAAGATCGTCGCGGTCGAGGCCCGCACCGGCCGGCCGTTCGACGTCGATCTCGCGGTGCGGATCAAGCACATGGTGGCGAGCCATCACGGCCAGTACGAGTACGGCGCCCCGAAGCTCCCGATGACCCTCGAAGCCCTCGCGCTCCACCACCTCGATCACATGGACGCTCGGCTTGCCGGCGTGCTCCAGTTGCTCCAGAACGAAGCGGCGATCGACGGCGGTTGGACGCAATACCAGCAGACGCTCGGACGGAAGTTCTTCCGCGGGCGCGGCGCATGACGATTCCCGCCGGGAGTGATTCCCGGCAGACTGCGGAGGCCACCGATGCCTGAGGATGACCAGGGACGATCGGCCGATGGCCGGCGGGAGCGACGCGGGGTGGGCCAAGCCCCGTCCTCAGGCCGTGCCGGGGGGCCCCCGGCCGCCAGCCGGGATGACATCATCGGAGTCTTTCGCCGCGCTGCCGGTGGCTACGGCTTCGTTCATCCGCTCACGGCCGCCGCGGGGAGTCGGGAGGGGGATGTCCATGTCTCCCAGGCGGCCTGCCTCGACGCGGTCAACGGCGACACGGTCCGCGTCCGGCTGTCACGAGGGCGTGATTTCCGCCGCCCTGGCCCGTCGGGCGAGATCGTCGAGGTGGTCACGCGCGCGAAGACGCGGTTCGTCGGCAGTTTCTTCATCGCGGCCAACTCGGGCTGGGTACAGATCGACGGCACCTCGTTTCCACGTCCGGTGTCGGTCGGCGATCCCGGGGCGAAGTCGGTGCGGGAGGATGACAAGGTTGTCGTCGAGGTCGTCCGCTTCCCCACCCATCTCCGGGACGGCGAAGGGGTGATCATCGAGGTCCTCGGAAAGGCGGGTGAGCCCGGGGTCGACACCCGATCGATCATCCACGAGTTCGGGCTCCCCGGCCCGTTCTCCGAAGCGGTTCTCGACGCCGCCCGGGCACAGGCCGCCCTGTTCACCGAGGAGGTCCCGGCCGACCGAAGGGATCTGACGGCGCGGACGATCATCACGATCGATCCCGTCGACGCCCGCGACTTCGACGATGCGATCTCGCTCGAACGGCTGGAACGCGATCACTGGCTCCTCGGCGTCCATATCGCCGACGTCGCCCACTTCGTGCCGGAGGGGGCGGCGGTCGACCAGGAGGCGCTCGCCCGCGGCACGAGCGTCTATCTCCCCGACCGGGTGATCCCGATGCTCCCGGAGATCGTCTCCAACAATCTCGCGAGCCTCCAGCCGGGGCGGGTGCGCTATGCGCGGACCTGCTGGATCGAGTTCACCGCCGACGGGATCCCCGTCCACACCGACGTCGAACGGACGGCGATCCGCAGCTGCCGTCGCTTTACCTACGAGGAAGTCGACCAGTTCCTTGCCGACCCGGGCACGCCCGAGATCGAGATGACCGGCGAGGTCCGCACGCTCCTCGGGAGGATGCGCGATCTGGCCCGCATTCTCCGCCGGCGACGAAAGAACCGCGGCGCCCTCGAGCTCGACATGCCGGAGGTGAAGGTCGATCTCGACCGGGAT
>CANGGT010000329.1 GCA_947453375.1 Planctomycetaceae bacterium | reverse complement strand
GAACGTCTTCGCGCCGGTCGATGCCGTGGTGAACGCCACGGTCTCCGCCGACGAGTGGCGGGAGATGTTCCCCCCCGGAGCGATCTACGTCTGGCATCCGACGGCAGGGCTGTTCTGTTGCCGCAAAGACGACGGCCTCCGCGTTGCCGATCTTCTCCGCGCTCCACGGAGCGAGTCGGGGGATTGGGGGCGTGCCGTTTCGGGAACTGCCTTCAACGCCCGGCTCCGTTCGCTCCTCCCGGCCCGGACGATGACCGCCGACACGATGTGGGGGGGCGTGTCGGAAGAGATCGGCTCGGCATCCCTTGCCCTCGACACGCTCCCGCCAGTCCCCGGCGAATGGCGACTGCCGAGTCTGGAGGGGCCGTGGCGGGTGATCCTGGAGGACCTCGTGATGACGCTCGTTGCGATCAGCGTGATGGTCGTCCTCGCTTGGCTGATCGCCTCGCCCCCGGGCGTGCTTCCCCCCTGGCCTCGTGAGGCTGAAGACGCCGATCCGACAGCGTTGACATCCGAGATTCCATGGCGCCCGATCGTCGGTCTGCTCGCGGTTGTCGTGATGGTCGCCGTCTTGGTGGGGGCCTTGATCTGGCTGGGATCGCGGCTCGTCGGGCGGGGCAATGGCACCGGCGCCGCGTCATCGGCTGGCAGAACATGGGGCGGCGCAACGCCGAAGGTCTTGCCGTGGGGCACGCCGCCGCAGTGGCTCCTTCAATGGCGGCAGTCGCTGGCGAAGGCCTTCGAGAGCCGACACGATCGTGAAATCCGCCGCTTGATCCACCTCCTTGAACACGATCCTGACGCGGGGCTCCGGTTCGCCCCGCCTCTGCTCGGCGAGGCGGGGCGCGGGCTTGCCCTGCCGGCGTCGCGACTCGGCGAGCAGCCCGTCGACTACGGCGCGGTCGCCGGCGGATTGGGCGGATTCATGCAGGTGACGGGCGAGCAGCGGTCGGCACTGTTGCAGCGTTACCGCGATCTGGCCAATCGCGAGATCGTGCTGGGCCGTCACCGGCGGGCCGCCTACATCTTCGCCCGGCTCCTCGGCGATCACTCGTCCGCCGCCCGCGTGCTCCTCGACGGAGGACACTGCCGCGAGGCCGCCGTCCTCTACGACGAGACCCTGGGAAGGCCGGACCTGGCCGCCGCCGCATTCGAGCGCGGCGGGCTCCTCTCCGAGGCGCTCGTTCTCTACGAACGCGTCGGCGCGCACGAGAAGGTGGGGGATCTCTCGGCGATGCTCGGCCAGGAGGAGGCAGCCGTGCTCGCCTATCGCCGCGCGCTCGAAGCGAGACTTGCGGCCAGCGACCGCCTCGGTGGGGCCCGAATCCTCACCGCCAAGCTCCGGGAAAACGACGAGGCCCTCTCGGTGTTGGCCGGAGGCTGGCCGGAGTCGCCGCAGGCCGTTGCCTGCGCGACCGAGCTGTTGAAACTTCTCGGCGATCTCGGGCGGCATGCCGCGACCCGGGACTACGTCTGCCGGATGGTGGGCGATGGGCGTGGGGGCGACACCCGAGCTCGCGCGGTGCTCGGGATCCTGCCCGCGGTCGCGCGATCCTACCCCGACGAAGAGACGCGCCGTCTGGTTGCCGACCAGACCCGTCTCCTCGTCGCCGAGAACCTCTCCAAGCGGTCGACGGCCGATCTTTCGCCGCTGATGGGAACGCTGATGGGAGCGCTTGCGGCCCTCGAGCCGGGGGATCGCCTCCTCCACCGCGACACGCAGCGCTATGCTGCCCGGCGACCGACCGTGCGGGTGCCGCCGCAACCGCGTTGGGCAACTGGAAAGTGCGGGGTGGTGCCGAAGGGCGAGACCCAGCTGCCGCCAGGCCAGTGGACGACGCTCGTTGCCGAAGGCGAAATGCTCTACGCCGCCGGCCGGATGGGCCGACAGCTTGCGGTCATCCGGTTTGAAGCCTCGGGGAGCCTGCAGACCGCGACCGACGAGACATGGCTCGTCGGAAGCGATCTCGAGGCAGGGCGACGCGATCCGCTCGTGCTGCTGGCAGTGTCGGCCCGTATCGGCCGGGCCGTGCTCCAGCCGGCGCTCGGTTTCGCCATCCCCGTCGAGGCCACGCTCCCTGCCTGTGGGGATGAGCCAGCGTTCGTGGTCGGGAGCCACCCCGCCTTCGCCGGGCGGACCAGCGTGCCCGTCGTGGCGGGCATGGCCTATGGGCGGGAGATGGCCCTCGACATCCTCCGCGCTCGGGACGACGGAGCCGGGAAAGCGGCGTGGATCTGGGAACGGCACGACGCGGCGACCGGCACGCTCCTCGGGACGTGGCAGTTGCCTCCCCTCGGGCTCCATGGTCGCGGTCTCCCCGCGGTGGCCTTCCGCGACCATGCAATCATTGTCGGGCACGACAACGAGATTTGCATCATCGGAGTCGACGGCCAGTCGCGATCGATCCCCGCGTCGGGGCCAGTGCTGCGGGTGGCCGCCGCGACGCACGGCGAGCGCGTGGCGATCGCCGCATCGCTCCAGGACGGGGGGATCTTCGTGTCGGGCGACCTCATCGCGAGATTCGCCATGGGGGTTCATGCCCCGCTCTGCTGCTTTCTCGACGGCGATCTGCTCGTCGCCGCCGGCGAGGGGGAGATCGAGTTGTACGCTGTCGACGGGGGACGCGTGTTGCTCGTCGCGTCGCACCTTCGTCGAAACCTCTCACCTGTGGCGATCACCCCGTGTGGCGGCAGCCACCCCGGCTTCGCCATCCTCGCGGCCGACGGAAAGGTGTCGTTGTTTGGAGTTGAGGCCGGTCTGAAACAGGGTCGGTCGTGATTCCCTGACGTCGGATCGGGACTTGAAAGATTTCCCCACCCAAACCGGGCGGTCGGCGAGGTTTCCGTGTATGATGACCGTTATCTGGAATGCAGTTCCCCTGTTGGGGGCCGTGTTGCGCCGGTTCGCTCGTCTGAAGCGCCTTCAAAAAGCTCTCTGGCCCGCGACTCAATCGGTCGGCCCGGTGCCTTGAGTTCTCGTCATCCCGGCTTGGTGGGCCACCACGTTGGCCATTGGCTTTTCGCAGCCCGAAACCTTCTTCGGTCTGCCGGGACGATCCTCGAGAACGAAACGCGACATGGCAAAGAAACTGTACGTCGGTAATTTGAATTACAAGGTCACCAACGCATCCCT
>CANGGT010000328.1 GCA_947453375.1 Planctomycetaceae bacterium | reverse complement strand
TGGGGAATCGCGGCCCGAGGCGGCGGCGCGATCGGCCCGCCATGGAACGTTGTCTTCCTGGGCTGACAGCGAAAGCGGGGGAGCGATGCCGACGATGCAGGTCTTCAGTGGCCGGGTGAGATTCGTGGGGGCCGTGGCGCTCGCCGTGATCCTCGGCCTCTGCGGCAAGAAATCGCCTGCCGAGGACACCGCGGCGCTCGCCGTGGCGCTCTCGCCGACGGGGGATCTCGTTGCCTCGGCCGTTGGCAAGCGACTGCGGCTTTCCGGAAGAGGCGGCCCGGTCGCCGAGTTGGTCGATCCGGCCGTCGTCGACGGAGGTGTCGACGGCGGCGCGGTGAGGGTGGCTCATCGCGATTCGATTTCGGCGCTCGCGATCGATTCTTTCGGTGAAGTCCTCGCCTCCGGCGGGGTCCGTGAGGTGAAGCTGTGGCGCCGGTCGCGCGATGCCAAGGCCTGGCAGGGGCAGGTTGGCGGCCCGACGCCCCTCATGACAGCCTCCCCCGACGGCCGGATCGTGGCCACTGCTGTCGGCGCGAGCGTGCGAATGTGGGACGGCGCCACGGGGGCCATCGGCCGGGAACTTTCCGGGCACGCCGATCGGATTACGGCGATCCTGTTTGCCGACAACGGCACGCTCGTATCGGCGTCGGCCGACGGCGCGATCCGGCTGACGGGCGTCGGCGACGGCGCGCTGCGCGGCGTCATCGAGGCGCCGGGGCCGGTGAACGCGGTCGCGGTCGTGCCGGGGGGCCGGCTGGTCGTCGCCGGCAACGACAATCAACTCCGCGCCTTCGACCTGCCCGAGCGCGCTCCGCAGAAGCTCGTCACCACCGTGGTGGCCGATCGCCGGGCGGCGATCACGGCCGACAGGCAGTGGATGGCGGTCGCCGAGCCGGCCGACGGCCGGCGGACACGCGTGGAACTGCTCAAACTCGACGCTGCCGGCCGGAGCGATCCACGCGGCACGATCCTCCTCGCTCCCCTCGATGCCCCGTTGACGGCGCTTGGCCTCGTGCCGGGGGCGACGAAGGAGACGATGCCGCGAATCGTCGTCGGTGCAGCGGACGGAACGATGCTCCTCGTAACGCCGGAGCCGGGCGGTGACGAGGGGAAGGTGGAGAGGCGTTGGCGCGGGGGGGCTGCGAAGGTGACGGCGCTCGCCGCGTCGCCGGAGGGGAAGTACCTCGCCAGTGGCTTCGAGAATGGCCAGGCCACGCTTTGGAGGCTGAGCAAGGCCGAGGCCGGTGGTGGGAAGGGGGAGCAGGCGCTCGAGGGAGTGTCGGCCACCGCCCATCATCCCGGCCGCCGTCTTGTTGCCGTGGCCGGGAGCGTCGACGGCAGGCCGGTGATCCGCGTCATCAGGCTCGAAGGGGGCACGGTGGCGGCGACACTGCCGGGGCATGACGGCGGAACGACGGCGCTTGCCTTCTCGGCCGACGGCGGGAGGGTCGTTTCGGGGGGCGCCGACGGCAAGGTCCGCCTCGTCGACTGGTCGAATCAGGCAACGCCCCTCATCGGCGGGTTCGATGCCGAGGGGCCCGTGACCGCCGTCGCCGTGAGCCCCGATCTGACGCTCGTTCTCGCGGCTCGCGCCGATCACATCCTCCGCTCCTGGGCCGTCGCCGACGGCGCCGCCGGCAAGGACCTCGCCGGTCACTCGGCCAAGGTACTCGCGGTCGGATTCCTGGCAGGCAACCAGCCCTGGTCGGTGGGGGCCGATCGGGGGGTGAAGTTGTGGCATCTCCCTGATGCAAGGCAAGCGGCTTCTTGGGAGCTCCAGTCGCCGCCGACGACGGTCGGCCTCTCGGCCGACGGCGCCACGCTCATCGCTGCCGGCGAAGACAAGCTCCTCCGCACCCACGTCCTCGCCACCGGTCAGGTCCAGCAGACATTCACCGGCCATGGCAGGAGCATCGGCGCCGTGGGGCTGTCGGCCGACGGCAAGCGGCTGGTGTCGCTCGAACGCGACGCCGATCGGGAAGAGGTCTGTCTGTGGGATGTGCCGACGGGGCGGCTGGCCGAAAGGGTCGAGGGGGGAGCGCCGCCGGCGGCGCTTGCGATCCTCCTCGATGGCGCGGCACAGGCCTGCGCGAGCGTTCGCGGGGACGGTGCGATCGCCCCGGTCGATCTCCGCTTCGTGCGGCAGCTCGAAGGGAGCGCCCAGAGCGTCAATGGCGTGGCCTTTCTCGATCAGGGGCGCCAGGTGATCGCCGCGTCGGCCGACGGTGCCGTGCGCGGGTATGGGGTCGAGTCGGGGGAGGGTCTGTTTACGGTCGGGCATGGCGTGCCGATCCGGGCGATTGCCGTCACCGAGGACGAGAGCTTCGCCACCGGGGCGATCGACGGATCGCTCCGCCTCTGGCAAGCGAAGGGGGGAGCGTTCGGGATTCACGGCATCGGTAACCTCGGTGGCGAGGTGACGGCGCTTGCCTGGTCGGACGATCGGCAGCGGATCATCGCCGCCGTCGCGGGGCCACGACCGGCGGTCCTCGTCCACGACACGACCACCGGTGCGCTTCTCGAACGGTTGACGAATCACGTCCTGCCGATCGCCCATCTGGCTTTCCTCGGAGGAGCGCCTGAGCGTGGGCCGGGATGGATCGTCACGACGGCGGCCGACGGCGGCTGGCGCTCGCCGCTGACCGCGGGACGCTCGACGCCGGGGCTCAACCAGAATCCCGTTCATGGCGGCGCGGTGACCGCGGTCGCCTCCTTCCCCGGCGACGGTGGCGAGGTGGTGACCGGATGCGCCGACGGGGTCGCCCGGAGGATCCGGGTCGCCGATGGAGCGATCGTCGCGACGTATCCCCATGGCGGGCCGGTGGCCGGCGTGGCGGTGAGCCCCGACGGCACGCGCGTGGCGACGGTCGGGGAGAACGCCGTCGCCCGGCTCTGGCAACCGGGTGGGGAGCAGCTCGCGGAATTGCGCGGCGATCAGCGCTTGCTCGCCGCCGTGCCGTTCCAGACGCGCCAGCTGGCGATCGCTACCGAGCGGGCCCTTCATACGAAGCAGCTTTCCGAGGCCGCCGACAAGGCGATGCCGGTGTCGCAGGAGGCCGTCGTGAAGGCAGGGGCCGCGGTTGCGGCGGCGACCAGCGAGCTCCAGCAAAAGACCACCGCCGCCAATCAGGCCAACGACGCCAAGGCGACCGCGGAACGCGAGGCGAGCGTCGCCTCGGCGGCGTTGCGCGCGATCCTCCTTCCCAGGGCGAAGGCCGAGCAGGC
>CANGGT010000327.1 GCA_947453375.1 Planctomycetaceae bacterium | reverse complement strand
GTGAGCGGAAAGAAATCGATGCCGGCGCGCGGGGCGCCGGTCGCGGCGGCGACGATGACCGCCGTTTCGGCGTAGCGCACGAGGACGGCACCGGCCGCCTGCTTCGCCAACTGCCCTGTCTCGATGCTGAGGGTGTGATCACCGATTTTGCGTTCAACAACCGTTTTCATGAAAACTCTTCTTTCTTCCCTTCCCGCCCGGCCACATGCCCTGTGCACGCAGCCGTCACGAGGGGCGACGGAGCGAAAACCCCCGCCCCCGATACCGAACCAAGGCGGCGAAACGTCCGAGGTCCGGCCACGTGCCGGACCTCCAGGACTCCACCGCCGCCCGTGCCGACCATCCTGACCGCCCCCGCCCAAAAACTGGGGGGGCACGTCCTGGCGGCACGCCCCCGGAAGCAACGAACCTCCGGGAGCATCACGTAGACGAGAATCCGGGGATCGGAGCGACGAAAGTCTCCCGCGATGCGGATCCCCAATCGACCAGAATCCTTCCCCTAAAAACCTTCCGAGGAATCGTCACCGAGACTGGTGGAAGCCTGGCATCCCGTCCGGAAAACGCCCCCGGAACCCCTCAAGGGCTGGCGGCCGACCCCGGCAACCTGTTCGCGCAGAGAGCGAAGGAGGGTTGCCCAGGGCGCCAGGCGACCAAGCCCAACCTTGATGTGTGGACGACTACTTACGGATCTCGAGCCGCTGAATGATGTCGAGATAGCGCTGCGGAGCAACACGCTTGAGATAGTCGAGCAGGCGGCGACGACGGCTCACCATCTGCAACAGCCCACGACGGCTTGCAAAGTCCTTCGTGTGCTTCTTGAAGTGCTCGGTGAGATGCGTGATCCGGCCCGAGAGCAGGGCAATCTGGATCTCGGCCGAGCCGGTGTCGGCATTCCCTCGCCGATACGTACCGATGAGTTCCGTTTTACGATCTTTCGTGAGCGACATCAGCCAAAACCGCCCTCTTGCAGGCGACCTGAAACGTGACGGGCAAGCCGTGCGCGGCACTCCGAGGATGCACGCTGCATCCCTCTCCATGTACCACCGGCACGCATGCCACGGGAACCAAACAGACCGCGGCTTTCACCGCGACGAACCCTGGCTCGTATTGAACCAAAAAGTGTATCGGCAGGGGGCCGATTTGCAACAGCAGCCCGGAGCCCCCGGCATCCCCAATCTTCCCCAACCAGGACCGATTCCAGACTCCAAGGGCCGGAAAAACAGGCTCCGGAAGAAATCGGGCCCCAAGCGGAAAACCTTTCCGCCGGGGCCCGAAGATCTCAAAAGGCCGCCGTCCAGGCCGACCGGCCGGCGATCAGGAGGCCGCCGTCCGCCCCCCACGGGGCGTCTTGACGACGTTCCAGGCCAGCCCGAGCTTCTCCATGGCGAGGATCATCCAATAGGTCGTGTCGACCTCCCACCACCGATGGCCGTGCTTGGCCATCCGCTGGAAGGCGTGGTGGTTGTTGTGCCACCCCTCGCCGAAAGCGAGCAAACCGACCCACCAGAGATTCCGGGAGTTGTCGGTCGTCTCGTAGTTGCGGTAGCCCCAGATGTGGGTCGCGGAGTTCACGAACCACGTGACGTGGAACACATACACCATCCGCACGGCAAGGCCCCACACGAGCCACGAGATCCCGGTCCGCCAGTCATAGAGCGACGCACCGGCCACGAGGAGGGCCGATCCGATGATGAAGTGCCAAAGGAGGAAGGTCTTGTGGAGGAAGAGGATCCCCGGATCCTTGTAGAGATCGGGTGCCCAGCGACGGCAGTGGGCGTCGAGCTCGGCGGGATCGCGCCGCGGGAACATCCAGAGAATGTGGCTCCACACGCCGCCGTCGTTCGGGGTGTGCGGATCCCCCTCGAGGTCACTGAAAGCATGGTGCTTGCGGTGATTGGCGACCCAGTGGAGCGCCGAACCCTCGCCGGAGATCCCCCCCATCCAGGCGTAAAACATCTTCACCGCCCGAGTGGTGGAGAAGCTGCCGTGGGTGAGAAGACGGTGGTAGCCAAGGCAGACTCCCAGACTGCCGGTGGCCCAACTGAGCGCCACACAGATCGCCAGCCCCGACCATGTGAAGTAGAAGGGGGCTGCCAGAGCCGCGGCATGGATCAAGCCGATCCAGATCACGACCGGCCAGTCGAGGTCGCTCCAGTGCTGACCGGCAGGCCGGTGGAGCGATTCGGATTCGTCGGACAACACCTCGGAATCCAAGCGTGTTGCGGTGCCTTGCAATTCGCTTTCCGGGCCGCCGATCGCCGACCGCCCGAGCGCGTACTCGTCGGAATCGACATCGACGTGCCGGTTCGAGCCGGCGTCGGTGGGGTGCGGCTTGGCATGAACCGCGGTGGCCGAACCGGACTTGCCGGCCTTGGCGTGGCGGGAGTGTTTGCGGGAGTGGCTGGTCTTCGACGGCATGTCGGCCCGGGCCTCGTGGGGTGGTGGGAACATCGCCGCAAAGCGGCAGCGAGCCCTCGACGGAAGATTCCGTCGAGCGGCTGATCCCTACTGTGATGCATTTCCCCCGGCTTGCCAGCATCGGCGGGTCAGACCCGAGTCGAATCAACGTCAAGAAATGGTCAATTTCCTTCTTGCCCCCTCCGGATGAGCGAGGAAAGGCCCGTCGGGCTCAGCGCCGAGACGCCGGCCCGCCGGCCCCGACTGCCCCGCGGGGGGGGCTTCCGGGGAGATCGCGCGTTGACGACCGGCTCGGAGCGGCGGAAGGTCCCCCCTCCGTGCCGGCTGCGCCGGCCTGAGGAAACGGGAACACCGAGAGGAGCCACCCGCTCATCGGCGTGGCCGGCACGGCCAGCGCGGTCGCCGGGGAGAGCGCCCGGGCGACCCGATCGAGGCTCACCCCCGCCGCGGGAGGCTCGAGCAAAACACCACCGTCACCGAACAGGAGCCCTTGCGCAGCGGCGTTTTCGATTCGCAGGCCACGGTCATCGATCGCGAGGCGCGCCGCCCCCCCGAGAAAGCCGACCTCCCCCCGCCGCGGTGCCGGCCTCCAGCCGGGGCCAGGGCGGCAGCCGAGTGCCGTCACGAGCGTCTCGAGCCCCTCCTGCTCGAGCCCACCGGCACCGACCTCGACCCGCGCCCGGATCGACGCCATCCGCCCGTCGGTCATCCGGCATTCGTCGACCACCAGGCGTGAAGCCCCGTGGCCGTGCCAGGGGAGCGTCGCCGTGACGGCGGCGAGATCGATCTCAGTCAGGGTCGCGCTGAAGGCGCCGTCCCAGCCGCTCTCCGCAACTTCGGCAT
>CANGGT010000326.1 GCA_947453375.1 Planctomycetaceae bacterium | reverse complement strand
GCGCCGGCCTGACCTGTGGGCTGGCGGGACGAACCGTTGGCCGAAGCACCGCCGCCGACCGAAGCCGCACCGCCCGCCGCCCCATTCCGCTCGAGGGCTTCGAAGTAGGCACGCCACTCGGGATCGACACTCGTCGGATCGGCGGCGTACTGCTCGAACATCTCCTCGAGAAACGCGAGACTGGCGGTTCCGGCGGCGTCGATGCGATCGGGAAGGCTCACGGCTGCGATCCAGTGCTTACGGTGGGACGACGGGGCGGCGGCATCGCGCCTCCTGCCCCACGGTGGGAGGGATATCAGCGGGCCAGAAGGAGACGCCCGGGGCTCTCGAGATAACCGATCACTTCGCGGAGGAACCGGGCAGCCATGGCGCCGTCGATGATGCGGTGGTCATAGGACAACGATAGCGGCATCATCAGCCGTGGCTCGATCCGGTCCCCCTGGACGACCGGCAACTTCCGCGACCGACCGACGAGCAGGATCGCCACCTCCGGCCAGTTGATGATCGGCGTCGAATAGGTGCCGCCGATGGCGCCGAGGTTGCTGATCGTGAACGTGCCGCCGCGGAGATCCTCGATCGAATACTGGGCGTGCTTCGCCTTCTCGGCGGTCTCGGCGATCGCCTGAGCAATCTGCGGAATCGACAGTTCGTCGCAGCCGCGGAGCACCGGCACCACGAGTCCGCGGGGAGTGTCGACGGCGAGCCCGATGTTGACGTAATCCTTGTAGAGGATCTCTCCCTTCTCGACATCGATGCTCGAGTTCATCGCCGGGTGCTGCCGGAGGGAAAGGCTCACCGCCTTGATGACGAACGACAGCGCCGTCAGCTTGACGTTCGCCTTGGCGTGGTCATCGGCGCTCGCCTTCCTGAGGCGTTCCATCTCGGTGACATCGGCATCGTCGAAGTTCGTCAGATGAGGGATCGTCGAGACGCTCCGCACCATGTTGGTGGCGATCGTCCGCCGCATCCGCGACATCTGTTCGCGGTGGACCGGGCCCCAATCATCGCGATCGGAGGAAGGCGCCGCGGCCGAACGAGCCCCTTGGGCACTTCCTTGACGGACGGCGGCCACGACGTCCTCGCGGAGGATCCGCCCCGCAGGACCGGTCCCCTTCACGCGCCCGAGATCGACGCCGAGTTCGCGGGCGAGCCGTCGCACCGCCGGACCGGCAGGCTCCACCGCTGCCACGGCCGGGCTCGGCGCGGCGGGCTCCGACTCCACGACTGGCGGCTTCGCGGCGGCCGGCGCGGGCGTCGGCGCCGGCACGGGTTCGGCCGGCGCAACCTTCGCCACGGGCGTTGGAGCCACGGGCGCCGCCGCGACCGGCGCCGGCTTGGCCGGCGGGGCAGCCGCTGCGGGCTTCGCCGCGGCCGGCGCGGAACCAGCCGCTTCAAGGGTGAGGAGCGTCTGCCCCACCTTGACGGTGTCCCCCTTCTTGACGAGCACACTGGCGACACGGCCCCCGGGGGGACAGGGCACCTCGATGACCGCTTTGTCGGTCTCGACCTCGAGGAGCGCCTGGCCCGGCTTCACCACGTCCCCGACGGAGACGAACACACTGACGACATCGCCCGAGGCAATGTTCTCGCCCAGGTCGGGCAGTTTGAAATCGGTGGCCATGGTGGGATCGCAGAGGAAATCGGGCGGAGGAAAGGAAGAAATGATTCGACCCGGCGCGGGCGACAGGCACCGCGACGGGGGTAACTGTCAGGCGCTGGCAGCGTCGATCTTGTCGGGATCGACCCCGAGGGCCGTGATCGCGTCGGCGACGACATCGGCTCCGATGGCACCGGCGGCCGCGAGCCTGGAAAGCACGCCGACGGCAATGCACTCGGCATCGACCTCGAAGTGACGACGGAGCCGCGGGCGGGATTCACTCCGACCGAAGCCGTCAGTCCCCATGACGAACAAGCCGCCGGGAATCCAGGGGTCGAGTTGCTCAGGGACGGCCCGGACATGGTCGCTGGCCGCGACGAAGAGCCCCTCGGCGGAGCCGAGCGTCTCCTCGAGGTAGCTGCGACGCGGCGTCTCCAAGGGGTGGAGCATGTTCCAGTGCCGGCAGGCCAGCGCCTCGCGGCGAAGTTCCTTCCAACTCGTCACGCTCCACACGGTGCTCGTCACGCCGAAGCGATCGGCGAGGATCTCGCCGGCCCGGATGACCTCGCGGAGAATCGACCCGGAGCCGAGCAATTGGACCGGGGGGAGGGACGTGGTCTTCCCCTTCTTGGCCCCCTTCGCCGCAGCCGGCTTGGCGGGGATCTCGCGGAGCCGATAGGCCCCCTTCACGATCCCTTCCTCGCAGCCGGCCGGCATTGCCGGCATCTCGTAGTTTTCGTTGTAGATCGTGAGGTAGTAAATCCAGTCCTCACCCTTGCCGTACATCCGCTCCATGCCGTCGAGCATGATCACGGTCGTCTCGTAGACGAACGCCGGGTCGTAGGCTTTGACCGTCGGATAGGCCATCGCGAACAGGTGGCTGTGGCCGTCCTGATGCTGGAGCCCCTCGCCGTTGAGCGTGGTTCGGCCGGCGGTGCCGCCGAGGAGGAACCCACGAGCCCGACAGTCGCAAGCGGCCCAGATGAGGTCGCCGATCCGCTGGAAGCCGAACATCGAGTAGTAGATGAACATCGGGATCATCGGCACGCCGTGCGAGGCGTACGCAGTCCCGGCGGCGACGAAGCTTGCCATGCTCCCCGCCTCGGTGATCCCCTCCTCGAGGATCTGTCCGTCCTTCGCTTCCCGGTAGTAGAGGAGCTGATCGGAGTCGACCGGCTCGTACAGCTGCCCGGTGTGGGCGTAGATCCCGCACTGCTTGAAGAGCGGATCCATGCCGAAAGTCCGCGACTCGTCGGGCACGATCGGGACGATGTACTTCCCCACCGACTTGTCCTTGAGAAGGGACGCCATCAGCGTCACTGCCCCGGTGGTCGTCGAAACCTCGCGGCCGGCACTCTTCTCGATGAAGGGGAGGTAGTCGGCGAGTTTCGGAACCTCGAGCCGCGGCGACTCCAGCGGCCGCGTTGGCACGTAGCCCCCGAGGGCCTCGCGGCGCTCGCGGAGATACTTCATTTCCGGCGAATCCTCCGCCGGCCGGTAGAACGGTGCCTTGGCGACCTCGTCGTCGGAGATCGGGATCCCGAACCGCGAGCGGAAGGCCCGCAATTCGTCCTCGTTGAGTTTCTTCTGCTGGTGGGTGACGTTGCGCCCTTCCCCCACCTCGCCGAGGCCGTAGCCTTTGATCGTCTTGGCGAGGATCACCGTCGGCTTGCCGGTGCAAGCCATCGCCGCAGCATAGGCGGCGTAGACCTTCTCGGGATC
>CANGGT010000325.1 GCA_947453375.1 Planctomycetaceae bacterium | reverse complement strand
GGAAGCGGCTGCTTCGACCGCCTTCGTGAGGCGGGCGAGCGACACCTTCCGCAGGCCATCGGTCGATGCCTTCGGGCCACCGCCCGCGAGGGCCTTGCGGCGGGTGGCGGAGAGCTCATCGAGGACGCCTGGCTCAACGTTGCGAACGATTCCGCTGGCGTCGATCGAGATGCCGCCGACGGCCTGACCGCCGAAAAACTGAGCCTCAGCCGAACCGGCTCCGGCGAATGCCAGGAGGATCGCCATCAGGGGCGCCACGAACGGTGCCACCGAGCGGTGCTTGCCGATTCTGCGGGAGGGGTCCTGCCGGTCGAGGCATCTCCGGGTCGTCGCCTGGGAGTTTCCGCCGATCGATGGCGGGGCAACGAGGTGAGAGCGCAGTGCCTGGCGTTTCATGGACGTCCTCCGGCTGGGAAACCCGTGGCAGGGAGACACGGGGGCTTGACAAACGGGGTGATCCCGCAATTCGCGGCAATCGTAGACAGATGGGGGTTTCTTCTGCAAACCCGATTGCTGCGGGCAAAACGCGGGTTCTGGCCGGTTTTTCTTCCCACAGGCCGGCGGGAACCGATCGAGAACGCCCGCGGCTCGCAAATCCCCATCCGCTGATGCATCATGAAGAAGTGCTTCGCGCTCCTTGGAAAATGCCTTGGGCTCGGCCGCGCCCCGCCCCTGTGCCCGGAATTGGCCGATGGAACCCTCCCCCGCCTTCCTGCTCGTCCTCGACCCGGCCGTTGGCCACTCCGTCGTCCCCCTCTACCCGGGCCAGACGTGCACGATCGGTCGGGGGCCGACCAACAGCATCGTGCTCCACGACGAGCGCTCGAGCCGCTTCCATGCCGAGGTCATGGCGGGCGCCGCCGGCTGGGCGGTGCGGGATGTCGGCAGCCGCAACGGGACGATCGTAGGAAGCGAGCCGATCGACGGTGAGCGGCCACTCGTTCCGGGGGACATGATCAGGATCGGTGGCACGCAACTCGTGTTCGGCGAGGGGGAGCCCCCGTTGGATGTCTCGGGGCTCTCCGACGAGGCGACGGAGACCTCTGAGGTCACCAGCGACATGCAGAAGTGGTCCGACGCGATCACGCTCCGCCGCGACAAGACCAGGCTCCTCGACGACATCAGCGAATCGGCCGGCAGCGTACCGCGCGTCGGCAAGGCCGCCGCCAGCCTCTGCCGGCTCGCCTTCGCGCTCGCCCGGTCAACCGACGTCGCCGAGGTGGCCAGATTGGCCCTCGAGGCGGCCATGGAGGGGGCCGGCGCCTTTCACGGGGTGGTGCTCCTCCCTCCCTCCGCACCGACGGCGGAGTGGCGCCATCCCAAGGCCGTTGCATCACTCGTGCCGGCCGCGGCAGCTCCTTTGGGCTGGCCCGCCGATGGGGCGCTCCCCGCCGGTGCCGTCGCGACCGTGCTCGCCACCAATGAGGCGATTCTCGTCGGCCGGGCGCCCCGACGCCCTGCCGCCGGAACGGGAGGAGGGGGCGTCGTCGATGACTCGACCTCGGCGATCTCGGCACCGGTGCGGGTCGGTGGTCGGCCGGTGGGAGTTCTCCACGTCGAGCTCGCCGCCGGTGGCCGGCAGGCCACGCCCGACGACCTCGAGTTCGTGATGGCGGTGTGTGATGCCCTGGGAATCGCCGTCGAGAATCTCTCGACGAGAGAAAGGCTCTCCGTCCGGCTCGCGAGCACCTCCGACGAGAACGAGCGGCTCCGCCAACGGCTCCGCGAGGAATCGCGGATGGTGGGGGGGAGTCCGGCGCTGTCGAATATCGCCAGCCAGATCGCCCGCGTCGCGTCGACGAAGGCGACGGTGCTCGTGCGCGGGGAGAGTGGCTCGGGCAAGGAACTCGTCGCCCGGGCGATCCACGACGCCAGCGACCGCCGCAGTGCGCCGTTTATCTGCCTCAACTGCGCCGCCCTGACGGAAACGCTCCTCGAAAGCGAACTGTTCGGGCACGAAAAGGGCGCCTTCACCGGCGCCACCGAGCGGAAGGCGGGGAAGTTCGAGGCTGCCCATCGGGGAACGCTGTTTCTCGACGAGATCGGCGAGATGAGCCAGACGATTCAGGCGAAGTTCCTCCGTGTCCTCGAGGGGCATTCGTTCGAACGGGTCGGCGGCAGCCAGCGGGTGCAGGTCGACGTCCGCGTCGTCGCTGCCACCAACCGCAATCTCGAGGATGCCGTGGCCGCCAATGAGTTCCGACGCGACCTCTACTTCCGCCTCAAGGTGGTGGAGATCATCGTCCCGCCGCTGCGACGGCGGCGCGAGGACATCGAGCCTTTGGCCAGACATTTTCTCGCCCGGTTCGCCGCCGAGACCGGGAGGAGTGTCCACGACTTCACTTCCGCCGCCCTCGACGCCCTGCTCGCCTACCAGTGGCCGGGGAACATCCGCGAGCTGCGCAACTGCATCGAGCGGGCCGTCGTGCTCTCCAACCACGACACGATCGACACGCACGATCTGGCGCTCAGCCAACTGGCGCCGGCCGGCGACACCGGCCGCGGGACGGGGCGCGGGACGGGCGGTCGAACCAGCGCCTTCGTGCCGCAAACGATCGACGAACTCGAGCGCCGCCACATCATGGCGACCCTCGCCGCGGTCGGCGGCAACAAGACGAAGGCGGCTGCGATGCTCGGCATCGAGCGATCGACCCTCGATCGCAAGCTCACCCGTTGGGCAAAGCGCCTCTGAGAGGGGCGGCGTCCTCAGTCGATCCCGAACTGGCGCTTCCAGTGTTCCACCTCGCCGGGGCCGGGCTCGGGAGGCTTGTCGGCGCCGGGATCGGCCGCCTTCCGGGGACGCCGCAGATCGGCGAGCCAGGCGTCGGAGGAGATCGCCGCGGCCCCCCGTCGCCGGGCGGCGAGTTGGAGCCGGCGGTCGTTGGAGACGACCGTGATCGAGGCGGGGGAGCGTTCCTCCTCGAGGATCTCCTCGATGAGCGAATCGGCGTCGGGATACTCCCGAGCGAACCACACCCGGATCCCGCGGTGGGTGATCTTCCCGGGGAGCCCGTCGGGAGCCTTGGCGGCATCGAACACAAAGAGCACTCGCGGCGCCGTCTCGCCGACGAGGTCGGCGACATGGTCGAGAAGGGCCGTCCGCGACGACTCGAGCCCCCGCGCGCCCCGCTTGGGCCCGAACACGCCCGAGGCGTGGAGGAGGTTGTAGCCGTCGATGAGGGTCAGGGACATCGTGCTGGCCCCTGTCACACGCCGGCGAGACGGTATTTCACGCGTCCAGCGACGATCGTCGCCACGGCTCGGCCGCGGAGCGTCCAGCCGTCGAACGGCGAGTTGATGCTCTTGGAACGGAACGAGCGGACGTCGACCTTCCAGTCGAG
>CANGGT010000324.1 GCA_947453375.1 Planctomycetaceae bacterium | reverse complement strand
GGGGAGAGCCAGAAGAACGGCCCGACCTTGAACGCCTGGAGCGACTCGTCGCCGGCGATCGCCGCTTCGAGCGACTCGGCCGCCGCGCTCTTCGAGGCAATCTCCTCGGCCTTCTTCCGGGCGAGTTCACGCCCCCCGATGATCTTCCAAGCGCGTTCGACGTTCGGGCGGGCGGTGTCGAAGGTGGGAACGAACTCCGGCTGATCGACCGTCCGCCAGGAGAGATAGCGAGTCCCCTCCATGTCGCGCGACTTGACGGCCCGCTGGCTCACCGCCCCCTGGCCGTAGATCATCTCCACCCATTGAAGCTGACGGATTCCGAACCGGCTCCCCGGGTCGGGAAGAAAGTCGAAGCTCCGGCCAAGGCCGCCGCCATCAAAGGCCTCCTCGGCCGACTGGAGGGGCAACTGCCCCGACTCGAGCCCCTGCACCTTGGCGATCACGCTCACGTCGGGGGGAAGCGGAGCCTTGAGCCCCTGGGCCTCACCCCGTGCCTGCCAGACGGCGTAGTCCTCGGCAAACCTGGAGAGATCGAGGGCAACCGCATCGAAAATGTTGTCGATGCGGGCGTTGGCTCGCTGGGCTGCGAGCTGCTGCCGAATCTGATCCTTGACTGCGTCGAGCGGCTCGAACTGCTCCGCCGCCGTTTCAGGCACAACGTCGGCCGAAGCCGCCTCAGCGGCCGGGGCAGCGGGAGCAGCAGCGGGCTCGGAAGCCGGGGCCGCGTCGGCGGCCGGCGGCGTCTCGGCAGCGGGGGCCTCGGGCGCTTGGTAGGCCACCTGACGGAACGGCGAGCGGGCAACGGCAGCACCGCTCCCTTCGGCCGGCTTCTCAACCGGAGCGGGCTCAGTGCCAGCCGCGGGCTCGGCGGCCGGTGCGGGCTCGGCCGGCGGCGTCGCCGGTGCGGGCTCAGCAGCGGGCGCGGTCTCAGCGGCCGGAGGCGTTTCCTCCGTCGGAGCGGCAGGCTCCGTGGTGGCCGCGGGCTCCGACGGGGTCACAGGCTCGGTCGGGGCCGCCGGGGCCTCGGTGGCTGGCGCGGGCTCGGCGGCCGGAGGCGTTCCCTCGGCCGGGGTCTCGGCGACGCCCTTGGCCTCCGCGGCCGGCGGGGCAGCGGGAGCGGTGCCGGGGCGGGCCCGGAACTGCGTCGTCTTGTTCTTCTCGTAGAAATCGGCGATCTCGGCGTCGGTGACTTCCTTGGCGATCTCGTCGACAAACTGCCCGCGCTTCGCGACGAGGTACTCGACTTGGGCCCGATGCGGCTCGCGGAACCCGGGCTTCACGCTGCGGGGATCGGGGAGTTCTTCCTTGTGCTCGTCGAAGAAGGTCCGCAGCGTCCCCACGGCAGGGAGCTTGATCTGATCGCCGAAGCTGCGGACGTCGACCGGCACGACCTCCGCCGTCGCCGATTGCGTCAGCCGCCGGAAGTAGTCCCAGCGGAGGCCGGGGGGATCCCCGGAGAAGCCACGCTGAAGAAGGATGAGCATGTTCTGGGCAAGGAGTTCGTGGCGGAGCGCCTCGAAGAGATCGTGCTGCGAGACCCCTGCGCCCCCCGCCCGGAGGCCCTTCATGATTTGGTCGAACTGGTCGGCCGGCACCTGGCCGCTGGTCAACTTGGCGAGGTAATCGTTGATCGCCGCATCGCTGACGACGATGCCGTTCTTCGTCGCCTCCTCCGCGAGGAGCATCGTCCGCACCACCGCCTGCTCGTCGGCCGGGTAGCGGGGCGCCTGGGCGGGATCTCGCCCCGCGGCCATCGTCGCTTCGGCGAGGAAGCGGTTGAGGACGAGCTTCATCGTCACGGCCCGGTCGAGCCCCTTCTCCCGGAGTTCCCCCCCGTTCCATTTCGCCACCGGCGTGTCGGCCACGGTCGCGGCCTGTCCACCGTACTGGAGGAGCGGCGGGAGGACGAAGAACGCCAGCATGGCGAGGATGGCGAGCGCCACCATCGAGGCCTTCTGGTAGGTGCGAAAGATGCCGAAGCCAGCCATGGCACTGCCTGATCTCAGACGGGGGGAAACCGCCGAGCCTTGACAAGGAAAGAGAGGGGAGGGTAACGCTGTCTCTGCTCCCCGAACGGAACAGGCCGCAAATTGTAGGGGTGTGCCGGTTTGCGCCAATCCCGAGTCGCCACCCGGCCGCGGACCGAAGTCCTGCGTATGCTGTCAAACCGGGCGTGGCCCCGTCCCCGCCTTGCCCGTTCCATCCTCTCCCGGCCCGCGCCAGGCCCCGATCACCCCGTTCCCCTCTCTCCTCCCGCCGCGTCAGACGGATCCCAGCATGGCCAAGAAAACCTCTCCGACGCGGCGCAAAACCTCCTCCTCGAGCGCCTCGGGCGGCTCGAAGGCCAGGGGAGGCGCCTACCAGCTGGTGATCGTCGAGAGCCCGGCGAAGGCAAAGACGATCGGGAAGTACCTCGGCCCCGGCTTCGTCGTCGAGGCGTCGATCGGCCACATCCGCGATCTCCCCAGCAAGGCCCCCAAGGGCTCGAAGCAGCCCGTCCCCGGGGTCGATCTCGACCACGACTTCAATCCCACCTACGAGATCGACGACGCCAAGAAGAAGAAGGTCGCGGAGCTCCGCAAGCTCGCCAAGGATGCCGCCGAGATCTGGTTCGCCACCGACTTGGATCGGGAGGGAGAGGCGATCGCCTGGCACCTCACGCAGGTTCTCGATGTCGATCCCCTCCGCGCCAAGCGGGTGACCTTCGACGCGATCACAAAGTCCGAGATCCAGCGGGCCTTCCAAAATCCCCGCGCCATCAACATGCCCCGGGTCGAGGCCCAACAGGCCCGCCGGATCGTCGACCGGATCGTCGGATACCAGGTGTCGCCGATCCTCTGGAAGAAGGTTGCGGGGGGGCTCTCCGCCGGCCGCGTCCAGAGTGTCGCCACGCGGATCGTCGTCGAGCGTGAACAGGAGATTCGGGCCTTCACGCCGGCAGAATCGTGGGAGATTTCTGCCGGGCTCGCCTTCGACGTCGAGGCGGCCCCTGCCCTCCACGAGGCGTGGACGGCCTTCATGGCCCGCCGCGACGAGAAGGGGAAGCCGCCGCTGGTGCGCGAGCGCACCGCCTGGCTCGCCGATCACCACTCGCTCGAATGCGATCTCGTCGAGGTCGGCGGCAAGACGCTTGCCATCAAGGCGGAGAACACGTCGACCGCGGACCTCTCCGGCGCCGTCAAGGCTGCCGCCGAGGCCGCCGGCCTTGTCGACATCGAGGTCGTTCCCGAGACCGACGCCACCGCCAAGGGGCGCGGCAAGAACATCGTCCGTCTCCAGGGGCGTCCCGACCCGCAGGCCCGCTACACGGTCGAATCGATCGACGTCACCCGCACGCGGTCCCGCCCCTACCCCCCCTTCATCACGAGCACCCTC
>CANGGT010000323.1 GCA_947453375.1 Planctomycetaceae bacterium | reverse complement strand
CTTCTCACAGGCTTCCTGGAGACGCTGCAGGGCCATCGTGTCCTTGCGGAGATCGATCCCCTGCTCCTTCTTGAACTGGTCGGCGACGTGGTTGATGAGGGTCTGGTCGAAATCGTCGCCGCCGAGGTGCGTGTCGCCGTTGGTGCTGATGACGCGGAACACGCCGTCAGCCACCTCGAGCACCGACACGTCGAACGTGCCGCCGCCGAGGTCGAACACGACGATCTTCTCCTGGGCCTTCTTGTCGAGGCCGTAGGCGAGCGCGGCCGCCGTCGGCTCGTTGATGATCCGCATCACCTCGAGGCCGGCGATCTGGCCGGCGTCCTTCGTGGCCTGACGCTGGGCGTCGTTGAAGTAGGCCGGGACCGTGATCACCGCCTTGTTGACCTTGTGACCGAGGTAGCTCTCGGCCGACTCCTTGAGCGAACGGAGGACCTTCGCCGAGATCTCCGGCGGGGTGCTCGTCTGGTCGCCCGCCTTCACCTTGACGTAGTCCTCGGGGCCGCCGACGACCTCGTAGGGAACCATCTTCTCCTCGCCGGCCACTTCGTTGTGGCGCCGGCCCATGAATCGCTTGATCGAGTAGATCGTCCGCTTCGGGTTGGTGACCGCCTGGCGGCGGGCGGTGTCGCCGACGAGGGTCTCCCCCTTGTCGTTGAAGGCGACCACGCTCGGCGTGAGCCGGTTGCCCTCCTTGTTGGCGATCACCTTCGGCTCCTTCCCCTCCATCACCGCGACGACGGAGTTGGTAGTGCCAAGATCGATGCCGATGATCTTCTCGCCCTTCGGGTTGGCCATGAGACTTGCTTCCTTGTTACGGGGACTTTTTCTCGGGTGGATTGGGTGGTGGGCCGGGAACGGACCCGCGCCAGAATCGGCTGCAGGCGGCTGGAGAGCGCTGGAACGCGACCGCTCCCGGCCCAACGTTGGCCCCTGATGTGCAAAGACCGTGCCAGCAGGGAATGACGCCCCAAGAAGCTCGGCAGCCCTCTGACCCCACGGAAAGATCGTGTTATTTACGGGGCTCCCAATCTGATTACAGTGGGAGGTTCGGAGCCGGGCACCCTCGCCCCGGGCCGCCGGCCTGCCATTTTGGCTGTCCGGCCCCCTTTCCTCCTTATTTGTTCGGCGTTCCATGGCCAAGTCGGGCCCCCACCGCAAACCCTCGTCCGAACGCCTCGCCGCCGCCGAATCGGCGGGGGCCCAGGGGAAGGAGCCGGGCCTCGCTCCGCTCCGCGCTGAGATCGACCGCATCGACCGGATGCTCGTCTCCCTCATGAACGAGCGGGCGACGGTGGCCGGCAAGATCGGCCATCACAAGCGGGCCACCGGCCAGCAGACCTACGATCCCTCCCGGGAAGAGATCGTCCTCGAGCGGGTGGCCGGCAACAATCCGGGGCCACTCTCGGCGGAGAGCCTCAAGGCGGTCTACCGCGAACTGATCTCAGGGTCGCGGGCGATCGAGCAGCATCTCCGTGTTGCCCACCTCGGCCCGGCCTGGACCTACAGCCACTTGGCCGCGCTCCACCGCTTCGGCAGCTCGGTCGAGTTTGTCCCGGTGGCGAGCATCTCGGCGGCCTTCGAGGAGGTGAATGCCGGCCACTCGCACTACGGCGTGGTGCCGCTGGAAAACTCCACCGACGGCCGGATCGCCGACACCCTCGACAACTTCTCCCGCCTGCCGGTGAAGATCTGCGCCGAAGTGCCGCTGCGGATCCACCACAACCTCCTGGCCGCCTGCGACCGGACGGTGATCGACACCGTCTACAGTCGCCCGCAGGCGTTGTCGCAGTGCCGCAACTGGCTCGCCCGGCATCTCCCCGATGCCCGTCTGGTCGAGGTGACGAGCACGAGCGCCGCCGCCGAGACCGCCGCCAAGACGCCCCGCGCCGCCGCCATCGCCAGCCGTCAGGCAGGCGTCCACCACGGCCTCGACATCCTCGCCGAGAACATCGAGGACGTGGCCGGCAACACGACCCGCTTCGCCGTCATCGGCCATGCCGATTCTTCACGCACCGGCAACGACAAGACGTCGCTGATGTTTGAGATCGAGCACCGCCCCGGCGGGCTCGCCGATGCTCTGGCGATCCCCAAGAAACAGAAGCTCAACCTTACCTGGATCGAGTCGTTTCCCCTCCCGGGCGAGGAGCGGGGCTACATCTTCTTCGTCGAACTCGAGGGGCACCGCGACGACCTCCGCGTCCGCCGGGCGATCTCGGCCCTCGAGCGCCGCTGCAAGCGGGTCGTGATCCTCGGCTCGTATGCCTCGGCCGCCCCTGTCGGCTGAAGGCTTTGACGCCGCTTCCCCGGCAGCACCGCGGAGCCCTCGGTTCGCAGTTGCCACCGACGTAAAAATCTGGTTCGCTCTCTCCATTGCCCAGCCATCCTTTCCTCCACCGAGATCCACGCATGTCCCACCGCAGGAAGTCGATCGTCGCCGGCAACTGGAAGATGAACCTCGATGCGGCCAAGGCCCGCAGCCTCACCGAGGCCGTCGCGGCCCGGGCCGGCGAGGCCGGAAGCGTCGATCTCGTCCTCTGCCCGCCGGCCCTCTATGCGACGACCGTCGCCGCGGCCCTCGGTCTGGCAGCGGGGAACTCGGCGTCTGGGGTGGCGCTTGGCGGCCAGAACGCCCACGAGAAGGAGAGCGGCGCCTTCACCGGCGAAGTGGCGCCCGGCATGCTCCGCGATATCGGCAGCCGCTACTGCATCCTCGGCCACTCGGAGCGGCGGACGCTGTTCGGCGAGACCGATGCGACGGTCAACGCCAAGGTCAAGGCGGTTCTCGCCGCCGGGCTGACTCCGATCGTCTGCGTCGGCGAATCGCTCGAGGAGCGCGAGTCCGGGCGGACCGAAGCAGTCGTCTCCGCGCAGGTGCTCGGCTCGCTCGCCGGAATTCCCGCCGACGATCTGGCGAAGATCGTCGTCGCCTACGAGCCGGTGTGGGCGATCGGAACCGGGAAGGTGGCGACCCCGCAGCAGGCCCAGGACGTTCACGCCCTCGTCCGCTCGCTGCTCGCCCGGCTCTCCTCGCCGACGGTCGCCGACAAGATCCGCATCCAGTACGGCGGCAGCGTCAAGCCCGACAACGCGGCTGAACTCGCCGCCTGCCCCGACATCGACGGGGCGTTGGTCGGGGGGGCGAGCCTCAAGGCGGATGACTTTCTCGCCATCGCCAAGGCCTTCGGCTGAAGTCCTCGCGGCCGGCGGGACGACTCATGACCGTGCCTGCGGCGCGACGGGTTCGAAAAGTGTCATGGATGACTTTTTCCCCCGGCTGTTAGACTGCCCCCTCTTCGGTACCGGTACCGGAGAGGTCCCTCCATTCCCGCTCCCATTCTGCCCGTCCCGGAATCCGCTGCCATGATCGTCCGCTTTCTCCTCGGCCT
>CANGGT010000322.1 GCA_947453375.1 Planctomycetaceae bacterium | reverse complement strand
GAAGCCTGGGTCGCTAGAGCGTCGAAGACGTCGCGAGCGTGGGTGGCGAGGCGGTGGCCAAGCGCCCGCCGCCCCGCGGGCGTGGCCGGCTCGGGGGCGAAGTCGGGAAGATCGTGGCGCGAGGCGAGGGCCCGGTGCATCTGCGCTGTGACCGGGCCGAGGTGCCGGGCCAGATCGAGCATGCTCTCTCTGTTGGCCCCGTCGAGGCCGCCGTCGGCCAACAGCTCGAGAAAAGTGTCCCAGGCACTCGTGCAGCCGGGCTCGAAGGTGTGGAGCGTGGCCACGGCCGCGCGATCCCCCTCCGGATCGACCGGGACGTATTCGACCCAGCCGCAGAGCTCGGGCGTTTCCCGCCAGTCGGTCGCGGTGGCGAAGAATCGGCCGAACTCGACCTCGGGATGGATCCCCGGCCGCGCCTGCCTGAGGAGCTTGAGCACAAGCGCGCCGTCGGCTGCGGCTGCCCCCTCGATGACCAGCGACGTGTTGGAAGCGTCTCCTCCGATGGGCCGGACGCGGAGATCGGCGGCAGGAAACGCCATGCGGGGAAGTGGAGGCGCGGCGTCTGACGGCTGAGCCTCCACGGGCCGGCCGACGAGGCTGCCATGGAGGCCCGTCACGGCGCCCCCGCCAAGGGCGAGCATGGCGATCGCCGCAGCGAGCGCCGGCTCAGCGGCTCCGTCGCGGCCGGTGAGGGGATCGACCGGGACGACGAGAACCGTGCCAGCGCTTTCCACGATCGCGACGGCAAACGCCCCCGTTCCCGGCATCTCCAAGAGATCGATGACGCGCACGTTTTCGGCAGCGCGGTCCTTGCCAGGAAACCAGCGGGCTTTGGGGAGCCATGGCGCGATCCGGGCCGAGAGGTCGGCAAGCACCCCGGCACGATCGTCGCGGGCGTCAGCGGACATTGGTCTGGGGCTCCGTGGTGAGGCGGAGGACGTGGAGCGGCTTGTCGGGGGTGCAGATGATCCGCGGAGCATGGCCCGCGGGCCAGCGATGGACGAGCGGCTCGAGGAGATCGTGGGCCACGATCGCCTCCCTCGGATCGAGCCCGAGGGGGAGATCGTCGAGGTGGAGGAGGCCGGCGCGGGCGCGATTCGGCTCGAGGTTCACGATCACGAGGATCGTGTTTGCGCCTTTTGCATCGTGGCGGACCCAGGCGAGGAGGTGGTCGTCGTCGATTCGTTGCACCCGTGGCGGCCGATTGAGCGCGAGCGCCGGCTCGTCGCGGCGGATCTGGTTGAGGCGGGCAATGAAGGGGGCGAGGCTTCCGGGGGCGTCGAGATCGCGATGGCGGAGCTGGTATTTCTCCGAGTGGAGGTATTCCTCGCTCCCCGCTTTGAGCGGCTCGGCTTCGAGGAGCTCCATCGCCGGGCCGTAGATTCCCCAGGTGCCGACCGAGAGCGCGGCGAGGGCCAGTCGAACTTCAAACATCGGCCGGCCCCCCTCCTGGAGCGTGGCGTGGAGGATGTCGGGGGTGTTTGGCCAAAAGGCGGGGCGGAAGAAATCGGCCAGAGGGGGCGTCGTCACTTCCGTGAGGTAGTCGGCCGTCTCCTCCTTGCCGGTCCGCCAGGTGAAGTAGGTGTACGACTGCGTGAAACCGAGCTTCGCGAGGCGAAACATCGTCTTCGGCCGGGTGAACGCTTCGGAGAGGAAGAGAACATCGGGATGGTCGCGACGGACCCTTGCGATCAGCCATTCCCAGAACGCGAACGGTTTGGTGTGGGGATTGTCGACCCGGAAGATATTCACTCCCTCCCCGACCCAGAAGAGGACGACCTCGAGGAGCGCCTGCCAGAGCGCCTCCCAGGCCGGGCAGGCGAAATCGAAGGGGACGATGTCCTGGTACTTCTTCGGCGGATTCTCGGCGTAGCGGATCGTGCCGTCGGGGCGATGGCGAAACCACTCCGGATGCTCGCTCACCCAGGGATGATCGGGAGCGCACTGGATGGCGAGATCGAGCGCCACCTCGAGGCCCAAGCCCGCCGCCCGGTGGCGGAGCCGGGCGAAGTCGGCACGGTCGCCGAGCTCGGGATGGATCGCCATATGGCCCCCCTCGGCGGCCCCGATCGCCCACGGGCTGCCAACGTCGTCGGGGCCGGCGGTGACGGCGTTGTTGGGGCCCTTGCGATGGGCACGACCGATGGGGTGGATCGGGGTCAGGTAGAGAACGTCAAATCCCATCTCTTGCACGTATTCGAGTCTGTCGGCGAGATCGGCAAACGTGCCATGCTTCCCCGCCTCTCCCGACCACGAGCGGGGAAAAACCTCATACCAGCTCCCCACCGCCGCTCGACGGCGATCGACCCACACCGGCCGGGGCGCGTCGAGGTGGACTGCGGTGCCGCTGGCTTCGGCCCCTGAGCGGGCCGCGTTGGCAACGGCTTCGACGACCCCCGGATCGGCCGCCTTCGTCGCCCAGTCGGCCGCGTCGAAATGGCGGCCGGCGGCCTCGAGCGTGGCCCGGAGCGGTGCCGGGGCCTGCGCTGCCACGGCGTCGACGAGCGCTCGCCCCACGTCCCGTTCTGCCGCTACCGCCTCGCCTGCTTCCAGGCGCCGGGCGAGGTCGCGGAGATAGGAGGCGTAATCGTCGATGCGGGCGACGACGTCGTACTCCCACCGCCCGATCCGGTCGAGCGGCACGCTTCCCCGCCACCGGTCGTTCCCCACGCACACCATCGGCACGTCGATCCAATCGCCTGCCGTGCCGGGGCGGACGCGGAGCCGGCAGTCGAGCTCGTCATGGCCATCGACAAGGATGTCGGCCTCGACGACGAGATCCTCCCCCACGACCCTCTTCACCGCGAACCGGCCCCCATCGACCTCCGGACCGATCCTGTCGATGACGACCCGCGACGGGGCCCGCGATGGGGTCATGGTGAAGGCGTGCGGAGGGCCGATCGGCTGGGAGGAGGGCATGAGAAGCTCCAGGGCGGGGCCTGCCGGGGCCGGCGCGGCGGGACGATGGCGGCGAGGACGGGGGGAAGCGGCGGGCGGAACGGCAGTGTAGAAAAAGATTCCGCTGGGCGGCGACAACCCGCGGGCGAGGTCTCCCCACACGTTCGAGCGCTGCCATGCTCCCCGCTTCCGATTCCGCTGGGCCGACAATCGATGTCGAGGTGACCGTCGAGGTAGCCGGGCGGCAACGCTCCGCCGTGGCCTGTGTGCCGGACGGTCCTGTGCCAGCCGCCGGTTGGCCTGTCGTCCTCGCCTTCCATGGAGGGCAGAGCCATCCCGGTCAGATGCGCGGATTTTCCGGGCTCGACGAGTTTGCCGCTGCGGGAGCCGCGGTGGTCGTCTATCCGGCGGGGACCGGCAGCCGAGAGGGGATCCTCACCTGGAACGGCGGCAACTGCTGCGGCGAGGCTCTTCAGTCGGCAAGCGCTGACGTTCGG
>CANGGT010000321.1 GCA_947453375.1 Planctomycetaceae bacterium | reverse complement strand
GCGATCGCCGGGATCGTGGCCTCACACCCCGTCGTGGCGCTCATCGACGGAGGGTTTACCGGCCCTGTCGACGGCTTCGAGGTCGCCCGACGGGTGAAGGCGGGGGCGGCCGGCGTCCGCATGGTGATCACGAGTCCCTCGGCCGACACCACCCATCAAGCCAGGGCAAGGGCAGCCGGAGCTGTCAACTGCATCGCCGAAAGCGGCACGGCCCTGGAACTCGTGGCGGCAATCAAGAACGCCGCTACCGATCAGGCTCCACTCTCCCACGAGCCGTTTGCGCTCGTCGGGGCCCGGCTCGCCGCCACAGGCGCCGACGGGGCCGATCGCCACCTCACCCTCCGCGAGCGGCAGGTGCTGCGGCATCTGGCCTACGGTCTGAGCAACGAGGAGATCGCCGCCTCGCTCGGGATCGGAGTGGAGACGGTGAAGACCCACATCCACAAGCTCCTGCGGAAGATGTCGATGCGCGACCGCACCCAGGTGGCCGTGTGGGCGGTGAAGAACGGCGTCGTGTGAGCGGGCTTTCCGTCACACCTTCTCGAGTTTCGTCACCCGTCCGGTGGCGACCCACTCGGCGACGAAGATGTCGCCCGAGGGGGTGAAGCAGGCGTCGTGCGGGTGGACGAACTGGCCGTCGATCCACTTGTCGGGCTGGCTGCGGAGATCCCCGACCTCCCCGAGGCGGGCGACCGCTTCGCCGAGCTTCGCCACCGGCTTGTTGTCGGGCCCGAGGAGCGTCACGCAGGCCTTCAACTCCGGGACGACGAGGAGATCCTTCCAGCTGTCGATGTTCGCTGGCAGCCCGAAGCCCGGGAGCGTCTCCTTGTAGACGCCGTCCATCGAGAACACCTGAAGCGTGTCGTGCGCCCGATCGGTGACGACGATCGTCGGTTCGCGCCCCGGCCGGCGATCGACCCACAGGCCATGGGCCGTGTTGAACGTCCCCTGCCCGTCACCGGCGCCACCGAAGCTGCTGACCCAGGTCGCGTTCTTGTCGTAGCGATGGATCTTGAAGGTGCCGTAGCCATCGGCGAGGAGAAAGCCGCCGTCGTCGAGGAAGGCGACGTTCGTCGGCAGGAAGCCCTCGCGCGACCAGGTGGGCGTCGTCGAGACATCCTCGCCGGCGGCGTAGCAGCCCGACTCCATCGGGGCCTTGCGATACCACACGGTCTCGCCGTCGAGCGTGAGCTTCGCAAACGCCTTCACCTGCTGATAGGCGCAGACATAGAGGAACTCCCCATCCCCCTCCTTCCGCACCTCGATGCCGTGGCCACCCCCCTGAAACTGGCTGCCGAAGGCGCGGATGAACTTTCCGGCGGCGTCGAAGACGAAGATCGCCGGATGATCCTTCTGTTCCTTGCGTCCCTCGTGGATGACGTAGAGATTCCCCGCCGCATCGACGGCGACGTTGTGGGTGGTCTGCCAGGTGTAGCGATCGGGGAGTTGCGGGAAGTGGTGCTTGACGCGGAAGGTGTGCTCGCCCGAGCCGATGATCGTCTCCTTTCCCGACTGCCGTACCCTGGCCAAGGCCGGATTGGCCGCGGCGGCGGCCGCGCCGAGCGCCATCGCTCCGGTGAAGCCACGGCGGGAGAGAAGCGGCTGCGTGGAGGTGGGACGAGTCGGCATGGTCAATGGCTCCGGACAGGGATGGAGAGGGGTACGGGGCAAGCGCGGAAGGAGACAGAGCCCTGCGCTCCTCGAAATCCCCCCCACGTTTTAGTGCCGAGGCGACGGGCCGCCAAGCGGCAGGGGCGATCGGTCGGCCCGACGATCACGCCAGGATGTCGTGAATCACCCGGCCGTGGACATCGGAGAGGCGGAAGTCGCGGCCGCCGAAGCGGTAGGTGAGCTTCTCGTGGTCGACGCCGAGGAGATGGAGGACCGTCGCCCAGAGATGGTGGACAGTGACGGGATGCTCGACGGCGTGGTAGCCAAGATCGTCGGTGGCGCCGTAGATCGATCCCCCCTTCACCCCACCGCCGGCGATCCAGACACTGAATCCGAACGGATTGTGGTCGCGGCCGTCGGATCCTTGCGCGAACGGCGTCCGGCCGAACTCCCCCCCCCAGACGACGAGGGTTTCCTCGAACAGCCCACGGCGCTTGAGGTCGTGGATCAATCCGGCGATCGGCTGATCGACCTGTGTCGCCATCTCCGTGTGCCCGGTCTTCAGGCCACCATGCTGATCCCACGGGTTGCCGATCTGGCCGGGGTCGGCTGGCCGCGGCAGGCAGGTGAGCTCGATGAAGCGCACGCCGCGCTCCACCAGGCGTCGGGCGAGGAGGCACTGCCGGCCATATTCGACGGTTTCTCGCACCGGCGAATCGATCCCGTAGAGGGCCTTCGTCGCAGCCGCCTCGTCAGAGAGATCGACAAATCCCGGTACGGCCCCCTGCATCCGCGCGGCGGTCTCGTAATTGCGGATCGCCGCTTCGAGGCGCGGGTCGTCGCCGGTGGTCGCGAGATGGCGGCGGTCGAGACGCTCGATGACGCGCATCCGCGCTTCCTGGCTCGAAAGCGGCTCGCGCGGCCGGATGTTGGCAATCGGGTCGGCAGCCGCCGGATCGAGGAGCGTCGCCTGGTGCGTCGCCGGCAGATAGCCGCTGCCATAGACACCGACGCCCCCCAGCGGCGCTCCGCCCCCGGCGAGAACGACAAACCCCGGCATCTCCCGGCAGTCGCTCCCCAGCCCGTACGACATCCAGGCCCCGGCACTGGGATGGCCGGCGAGGGAGAAGCCGCTGTGGAGGTGGTAATTGGCCTGGGCGTGTTCGTTGGCGGGGCTGGTCATCGAACGGATCACGGCGAGGTCGTCGGCGCAGCCGGCGATATGGGGAAACAGCTCGCTCACCGGGATGCCGCTTTCGCCCCGTCGCTTGAACTCCCACGGGCTCGCCATGATCGTGCCGTTGTCGTTGAAGACCGTCGGCCTCACAGGCACCGGCATCGGCTTGCCATGGTCGATCGCCAACCGCGGCTTGGGATCGAACGAGTCGACCGCCGAGACGCCCCCCGACATGAAGCAAAAGATCACGCTCCGCACGCGGGCCCGGGGGCCGGCGGCGTGGGGCACGGCGCCGAGATCCCCCCGGGCAGCCAACGCCGACAGGGCCACGGCGCCAAAGCCGGTCGAGGCCCCGGCGAGAAATTGACGGCGGGAAATCCCCCAGCCGGGAGCGCCGCGCCGCCGGGCGTCATTCGACATGGATGAACTCCTTCAGGCAGAGGATCGTGTGAGCCACGTCCCCCCACGCCAGTGCCTCGGCTTCGGCCGCGGGGCGTGGTGAGCCGTCCGGGAGGACTGCCAGGGAGACACGCACGGCCGCGAGATGCGCGAGCAGGAGCGCCGTCTCCTCGCTGTCGGGGGAGCGAGCGAGGGCGCGGAGCATCATCGCCCGCAGCCGGGC
>CANGGT010000320.1 GCA_947453375.1 Planctomycetaceae bacterium | reverse complement strand
GGCCTGTTTCTCGTTCTTTCGTCGCTGTTCCTCATCCTCCTGGTCCTCATCCAACGCGGACGTGGCGGCGGCCTTGCCGGGGCCTTCGGCGGCGCCGGGGGGCAGAGTGCGTTCGGTACGAAGGCGGGGGACGTGTTCACGAAGATCACGATCGGCGTGGCGGCGTTCTGGATCCTCCTCTGCATCCTCGCCCTCAACATCCTCGGCCGGCAGGAATCGAAGTTCAGTGCCTCGACCCTCGGCACCTCGGCCCCGATCGGCACCGACGCCACGGGTGGGGCCATCCCGGCCACTTCCACGCCGGCGACCACGACCGAAACGCCGGCCGGGGCCACGACCACCCCGGCCGCGGGCGATACCCCGGCTGAAGCGGCTCCGGCCGCCGATGCGGCCAAGTAGGCTTTTTCCAATCAACGCGGCGAGGGGATGACGACCACGTGGTGCTCAGCATGACCGGATGTGGCGAGGGGCTCGCCGCCGAAGGGGCCAACACCGCTCGGATCGAGATGCGGTGCGTCAACAACCGCTTCCTCAAAGTCACGCTCCGTGCCCGCGAGGGCTTCGCCGTGCTCGAGTCGCGGATCGAGGCGGTCGTGCGGGAGCGCGTCCGGCGGGGGGCGGTCCAGGTCTCGCTCGACATCGCCGGGCCGCTGGCCCCCGCGTCGCGGAGCCTCGATCAGACGCAACTGGCCGCCTACCTCGACCAACTCGAGGACTTCTGTGCCACCCACGATCTCCCCGTCCCCAAGACGGTCGACGCCCTTCTCGCCCTCCCCGGGATCCTCGTCGAGTCGACCCCGTCCCAGGAGGCGATTGACGCGGCCTGGCCGCTCGTGCAACGGGCGCTCCAAGCGGCGCTCGATCGGCTCGAGCGGATGCGGAGGGCCGAGGGGGATTCGATGGCCCGCGACATGCTGGCCACCTGCGGCGAGATTCGGGCCCTCTCGGCGACGATCCGCGATCGGGTGCCCGCCGTTCTCGTCGAGCATCGGCAGCGGCTCCGCGACCGGGTGGCGAAGGTGCTCGAGCAGCAATCGCTGACCCTCGGCGAAGGGGATCTTGCCCGGGAGATCGCCCTCCTGGCCGACCGCACTGACATCGCCGAGGAGCTTGTCCGGTTGGAGAGCCACCTCGAGCAGTTCACGCGACTTCTGGGCGAGGATTCGCCGGGGAGGTCGCTCGACTTCCTCACCCAGGAACTCGCCCGGGAAACCAACACGATCGGATCGAAATCGTCCGACGTGACGATCGCCCATGCGGTGGTCGAGGTGAAGACTCGGGTCGAAAGGCTGCGGGAGCTCGTCCAAAACCTCGAGTGAACGTCCCCGCGGAAGCCCCATCGCCCGCTCGGACACAGAGTCCTTTTCAGCCTCCCCCGCCGTGAGGTACAACAGGTCGATGGTTCGCTCAGAAAAGCCGGGCACGGGCAATGTCGTCGTTATCTCGGGCCCTTCCGGGGTCGGCAAGACGACGATCCTGCGCCGTCTCCTGGACCGTCTGCCGCAGCTCATCCCGAGCATCTCAGCCACCACCCGCCCCCCGCGAACGGGCGAAAGAGACGGGGTCGACTACCACTTCCTCTCCCAGCCGGACTTCGATCGGCGGCGGGACGGGGGGGATTTCCTCGAATGCTGCCGGGTTTACGGCCGTCAGCACTGGTACGGAACGCTCGCCAGCGAGGTTGCCCCGCGGTTGATGGCCGGCGATTGGGTGGTGCTGGAGATCGATGTCGAGGGTACACTGTCGATTCTCGACCGCTATCCCGAGGCAGTGACGATCTTCGTCGAGCCTTCCGATCCTGAGCACCTCGAACAGCGGCTCGTGGCCCGCGGCACCGAGACGCCCGAGGCGATGGCACGGCGGCTCGAGGTCGCGCATCGGGAGCTCAACGAGGCCCACCGCTACCGTCACCGGGTCGTCAACGACAACGTCGACGCGGCGGTGGGGCAGATCGAACAGATCCTCCGGGCGGCCGGCCTTCCCCCGCAGCAGAACGACCGACGCTGGCCGACGGCGATCTGACCGCACTCCGAATCGCTGCTTGACTCACCCGCCCCAGACCACCACCCGAGGAACACGACATGATCGACGACCTGCGCGAAGAAGAGATCGTCAACAAGGTGGGGGGACGCTTCAAGCTCTCCACGCTCATCCAAAAGCGGCTCGTGGCGCTCAATGCCGGCGGGCGTCCCCTCGTCGACACCGACAGCACCGACAAGATGCAGATCGTCATCGAGGAGATCAAGCAGGACAAGATCTATCTCGACACCTCCTCGAACCTCCGCATCACCGGAGAATCGCCCGAGGCCGGTGGTCCGCTCGACTTCGATCCGACCGACCTCTGACCACGGGCCCCATCGGTGGAGTCTCCTCGGCCGTTCGAGGAATCGTCCCCGGTACCCTCTCCTCGCGGGGATGATGTCGCGGTGGGCGTTCCAGTGGCGGAAGGCAGACTCGCCGGCCGTGAAATCGTCGTGGGGGTTTCGGGAGGCATCGCGGCCTACAAGGCTGCGGCGTTGACGAGCCTCCTCGTCCAGCAGGGCGCCGGCGTAACGGCGGTGCTGACCAGGAACGCGAGGAAGTTCGTCGGCGCGGCAACCTTCGCGGCCCTCACCGGCCGCCCGGTGGCGATGCGCGGCTTCGACCCCTCTTCGCACCCTCTCGGGGCCCACATCGAATTGGCCGCGCGGGCCGACTGCGTCGTCGTCGCACCGGCATCGGCTGACTTTCTCGCCAAGGTGGCGCACGGGAGCGCCGACGATCTTCTCGCGACGCTCCTGCTCTGCGCCGAATGCCCGGTGATCCTCGCGCCGGCGATGAATGCCGCGATGTGGGAAAAGCCGGCCGTCCAGCGCAACGTCGCCCAGGTCGCTGCCGACGGCGCTCGGATCGTGCCTCCGGGGAGCGGCTGGCTCTCCTGCCGGCAGTCCGGGGTGGGGCGGATGGCCGAGCCGACCGAGATCGCCGCGGTGATCGAGGCCGTCCTTGCCGGCGACGGTCGGCCGCTGAGGGGATGAGCGCCGCCGTGACACGCATCCTCCTCACCGCAGGGCCGACGCGGGCCTACATCGACGACGTCCGCTACCTCACCAACGGATCGAGCGGCCGGATGGCCGCTGCCATAGCCCGCGCCGCCCTCGCCGCCGGGCACGAGGTGACGATCGTCAGCGGACCGGTGTCGGTGGCCTATCCGGCGAAGGCGCGGATCGTCCCGGTCGTCTCGACGCGCGACATGCTCGCCGCCTGCCTCGTGGAACTCCCCCGCGTCGACGGCGTGATCGCAGCCGCGGCCCCGTGTGATTTCGAGCCGGCCGCGCGCGTCCCGGGCAAGATCCCGCGCAAGGGCTCGGGGCTGTCGCTCGTCCTCGAACCGACCCCCGACATCATCGCCACCCTCTCCCGCCGGGCCCGTCCGGAGCAGTGGATGGTGGCCTTC
>CANGGT010000319.1 GCA_947453375.1 Planctomycetaceae bacterium | reverse complement strand
CCGCGTCGCGGCAGTCGCCGTGCCGGAGCCGGGCAACATGGTGGCTGCGGGAATGGGGATCGCCGGGCTGGTCGGGGTGCAGCTTGCCAAGCGTCGCAAGCTGGCCCTCGCCCGGGCCGCTGGCTGATCTCGCAGATTCCGCTTGAAGCACAATTCAAATCAACAATCCCGCCCCCGGCATCGCCGGGGGCGGGATTGTTTTGTTGATGGCTTCCCGCGCGAGAGCCAGGGGGGTCTGGAACGGCTCGGGGAAGGGTGGATCGCGAACGGGGACCCGGTGATTCAGGCGAGAATCGATGCCTTTGCCGCATGACCTGCACGCGAGCCTCACTCAGGCCGACCGAGCCCCGGGCCGATTGCCCGTCGTTGTCCCCCTGCTGACCCTCGCGGCCCCGATGCTGCTCGGACAGGCTGGGCAGGTACTCCTCCAACTCACCGACACGCTCCTCATCGGGCATGTGGGCGCGGTCGAACTCGCGGCGGCGTCGCTCGCCGGTAACTTCGTGATGTTTGCCCTCTACTTCGCCTACGGCGCCGTCGGGGCGGTTTCGCCGACGATCGCCCAGCTCCATGGCGCCGGGGATCGGGACGGTGTCTCCCGGACGGCGGAAGCGGGGGCGTGGCTCGCGCTGATGATCGGGAGCGTGATCGCCGTTTCGCTCACGGCGGTCGTGCCGCTGCTCGAGCATCTGGGGCAGCCCCCCGATGTCGCTCGCGCAGCCTGGGGCTACCTTCTCTTGATCGCTTGGTCGATGCCCGGCGCGATTCTCGCTGTCGTCCTCGGCCAGGTGGCCGAAGCCGTCGACCGCCCCTGGCCGGTGTTCGGTTTCATGTTCATGGCGGTCGTCCTCAATGCCCTTCTCGCGTGGTGTCTCGTCTTCGGTCACGCAGGATTCCCGGCGCTCGGCCTGCCGGGGGCCGGCTTGGCAACGTTCGTGGCCCGATGGGTGCATGCGGCGGCGCTGGCCCTGTGGATGCTCTCCGACCCGCGCGTGGCCGGGCGACGGAATCACGGCAGCGGCCTGCAGCCTGGGGAGCTCACGGTCGTCGCGACCGTAGGCCGCCTCTTCCATCAGGGGCTGCCGTTGGCGGCGCAGGATGTGCTCGAGGGGGGGGCGTTTGCCGTCGGGGCCCTCATGCTCGGCTGGGTCGGTACGACGGCCCTGGCCGCGAATCAGGTGACGGTGGGGATTGCCTCGCTGGCATGGATGGTGCCCGTGTCGCTGTCGATGGCGACCGGTGTCCGCGTGGCGCAGGCGGCCGGCGCCGGCGACATGGACGCCGCGCGGCGGACCGGCATCGCCGCGATGCTCCTCGGCACTGGCCTGATGGCAATCTGCGCCGTGTTTTACGTGGCGGGCGGGCGGTGGCTCGCACGCCTGTTCACCGATGATCCCGAAGTGGCCGCTCTGGCTGGCACGCTCGTGAGCATCGCCGGGATCTACCAAGTCAGCGACGTGATCCAGTCGGTGAGCCTGGGAGCCCTCCGCGGCTTGCTCGACAATCGAGTCCCGATGCTGGCCAATGCCGTCTGCTACTGGGTGTTGAGCCTGCCGACGGTCTGGTTCCTCACCTTCCGTTGCGGTTGGGGGGCAGCTGGTGTTTGGGCCGGCTATCTGCCCTGGATGGTGGGGACGGGGCTGTTCTTCCTGGTGCGATTTCTCCGCCTTACCGCTCGGCCATCACCCGCTGCCGCAGGCTCCATCCGGTGGCCGCGAACGTGAGGCCGCTGGAGAGGAGATTCACGCCGATGAGCACGCCAAGGAGCGTGCCGGCGTCCTCCGGGCGGGCCGTGAGGAGAATCGAGCCGAGGGCTGCCGTGAGCAGGCCGTCGAACAGCAGCCAACCCCAGGGAAAGGCATCGCGCAAAGCCCAGGCCGCTGCGAGCTTGGCAGCGGCCTCGAAGAGGAGCGCCAGCCCGACGAAAACGACGATCGCCTCGATCCCGGCGCGGGGAATGGCGAGCATTGCAGTCCCCGCTACGAGCGACATCGCGCCGCAGACGAGCGAGAGCCAGAATCCACGCCAATCGAAGGCGGTGGCGGAGAGCATGATCTGGGCGATCCCGGCTGTGGCAAGGGCTACGCCGCAGGCGATATCGACCGCGGTGGCAGCTCCCCACGGCGCGATCAGGGCGAGCGCGCCGAGAATCGCCAGCACCACCCCGAGCCGCAGCGCCGAGGTGCCGACCCTGGCGACGAGCCGTCCGGCGCCCCTGGGGCCGGACGAATGGCCCTGTTCCGGAAGGGGATCGAGGCCGGAGTCACCCGCGGCTGGTCTGGCGGACATGGGAGGATCCTGGGAAGGCGTGGGTGAAAGGGGCGATGGAGGTATTCTACCGGGGATGGCGGGCGTTCCTGCTTTTCGGGAGTTCCCCCGGTTCGCACCGGGTTGACGATGGACACCCCCCCACCCTCACCAACGAACGACGACACGACCGCCGCTGGCGGTGCGCCGTCGGCCGCCTCGCGTTCCGACTCCGACGGCACAGCGATCTCGGCGGGCCGTCCGACGCCACCGGTGATGGCCTCGTCGATGGAGGAGATCGGACGGGCGCTCGAAGGGCACTCTCTCGGCCCCTATCTCCTCGAAAAGTTCGTCGGTGGCGGGGGGATGGGGGCGGTGTTCCGGGCGATCGACACGACCCTCAATCGTGTCGTGGCGGTGAAGGTGCTCTCCCGCCAGCAGTCGTCCGATGTCGACATGCTCCGTCGCTTCAAGAACGAGGCGCAGCTCGCTGCCCGCCTCGATCATGAGAACATCGGGCGGGTTCACGCTGTGGGCTCCGATGCCGGCTGGCACTTCATCGTCTTCGAGTTCATCGAGGGGACGAACCTCCGTGACATGGTCCATGGCGAGGGCCCGCTCGACGTGCCGCGAGCCCTGCTGTTCACGGCTCAGGTGGCGGAGGCCCTCGAGCATGCCTGCGAGCGCGGCGTCGTTCACCGCGACATCAAGCCCTCGAACATCATCGTCACGCCAACGGGGAGGGCCCGCTTGGTCGACATGGGGCTGGCGCGGCTGCCCGCAGTGGGGGGAGTTCCCGATCTGACCGAGAGCGGGATGACGCTCGGCACCTACGACTACATCTCGCCGGAACAGGCACGCGATCCGCGTGCCGCGGATGTGCGCAGCGATCTCTACTCGCTCGGTTGCACGCTCTTCTTCATGCTCACCGGCCGTCCTCCGTTCGCCGACGGTACGGCCGTCCAGAAGCTCCTCCAGCACCAGCAGAGCGCACCGCCTCCGGTGGGCGCCGGTCGCGACGACATCCCCCTGGCACTCGGGGCCGTCGTGGAGCGCCTCCTCTGCAAACTGCCCGAAGATCGCTATCAGAGCCCGGCCGAACTCGTGGCCGATCTGGTCGGGATCGCCGGCGTCCTCGGGGTCGATCTTGATGTCGAACGGACCTCGGCCGGCGTCGCCGAGCAGCCCCGCCGACGGGACGCGAGCCCGTCTTGGCCATGGATGCTG
>CANGGT010000318.1 GCA_947453375.1 Planctomycetaceae bacterium | reverse complement strand
TGTCGCAGTCGAGCGCGGTGGCGGCGTAGTCGGTCGTCGGCTCGACGAGCGCCGCGAGTTCGACGCCGTCGATCGGGCCGCGGAGATCGGTCAGAAATGGAAACGGCCCGAACTCGCGGACCGCCCCCGGGCTGCCGACGCGCCCGGAGACTTGATGCGCCGTGGAGTCGATCGCGAGCTGCAGATTGATCCATGCCGCGGCGGGGATCGGCCCGAGGTCGTGCGTGGCACCGGCGGCGACGAGCGACAGGCTTTCCGGCGACAGGAGAAGCTCGATCGCGGCGTTGCCGGACGCGGTGAGCGTGAAGCGATGGCGCCCCGTCGTGGCCGGTGCGGGAGCCGCGAGGCGGAGATCGAGATTGAGAAACACCGGATCGCCGTTCCCCGCCAGCCCGTGCACGGCTTGCGTGCAGCGGTAGGGGCCGGCCCCCGCGGCGATGCTCACGCCGCAACGGCCGCCCGCGAAGAGATGCTTGAAGGGGCTCTGCGCGGCGGCCGTGACGTTGATCGGACCCTCGGCCCGCCACGGCGGCACGAGAACGCCGTAGCTCCCGCCGCCCGCCGGAGCCTGGAGCTCGAAGTCGCCATCGAGATCGGTGACCGAGCGGAGCGTTGCTGCGGGCACGGGCTTGTCGAGGGCGGCAAGCTCCGCCGACAGCCGACTGACCTCCGCTTCGTACGCGCGCCAGTCCTGCCCGTCGGAGCGGACATCGCCGAGCGGCGCGAGGCTCCGCACCCGCTGCTTCTGCTCCGAGCCGGGGAAGGGATAGCGGCTGCTCTCGAAGATCCCGTACAGGGCGTAGTAGTCGCGGAGGCTGACCGGATCGAACTTGTGATCGTGGCAGCGGGCGCATCCGAGGCTCAGTCCCATCACCGATTGGCCCACGGTGTCGATCGTGTCCTGGATCGTGAGGTGGTGGTATTTCTCCGAATCGAAGCCGAAGCGGCGCGAGATCGCCAGGAAGCCGGTGGCAACGATCCGCGCGTCCCGGGTTTCAGGCGGCCCCGCCGCGGCGAGGATGTCGCCGGCGATCTGTTCGCGGAGGAAGTCGTCGTAGGGGAGATCCCGGTTGAACGCGTCGACGCAGTAGTTGCGGTAGCGCCAGGCGACCGGGACGGGATAGTCGGCCGTCTCGCCGGCCGTGTCGGCATAGCGGACGATGTCGAGCCAGTGCCGGGCCCACTTCTCGCCGTAGGCACGCGAAGCGAGGAGGCGCTCGACGACCGTGTCGAAAGCGTGCGGCGACGGATCGGCGACGAAGGCCGCGACCTCTTCCGGCGTCGGCGGCAGACCGGTGAGATCGAACGTCGCCCGGCGGATGAGCGTGCGCCGGTCGGCGCGGGGCAGGGGCGCGACTCCCGCCTCTTCCTGCCGGGCGCGAATGAAGCGGTCGACGGGCGTCTGGCACCAGGCGTCATCGGCCACCGGAGGGACCGGCGGATCGGCCACCGGGGCAAACGCCCAGTGCCCTTCGATTTCGAATGCCGCAGCCGCCTCGGGCCAGATCGCGTCGGCACCGATCCACCGCTCGAACGCCGCCACTTGCTCCGGAAGGAGCGCTTTCTCCGCTTCCGGGGGCATCGCCGAGACATCCCCATGGCGCGCGATCGCCTGGAGGAGAAGGCTATTCGCCGGATCCCCCGGCACGACCGCCGGCCCGGAATCGCCCCCCACAACGAGCGCCTCGCGCGAATCGACGCGCAGGCCCGCCGAGACTCGCTCTCCCCCATGGCAGCGGAAGCAGGTGTCGACGAGCACGGGACGGATCGACGATTCGAAGAGGGCATCATCGGCCGACGCGGCGTGCGCGGCGATCGCGAGAATCACCGCGAGGCTCAAGCGAAGCACCCAGCGGAAGTGGCGATCGCCCAAGATCATGGCTCGACCCTCCGCGCCGCGGGGCTCTCGTTTCCGAGGGCGGCCAGCGCCACCCCCACCGGGACGACATCCTCCCCGAGCGTGGCGAGCCGCACCGGCGGGCTTGGCCGCAGCGGTGTCATGAGGAGGCCTTCGAGCTGCGTTGCGACGCTCCCCCGCCACGGCTCGCCGATCGTGGCTACGCCCCCGCCGAGCACGATCATGTCGGGATTGAGGAGATGGACGACATGTGAGAGCGCGTGGGCATAAGGGCCCGCGGCAGCGTCGAGGATCCGTTGGGCCGTGGCGTCACCGGCGGCGAGCGCCGCCGGGAGGAGCCGGGCGGTGGGGGGGGCGCCGGCCGTCGCGGCCGCCTTGGCAAGCACGCCAGCCGGATCGGCGGCCACCGCCTCGCGCACGCTACGGTCGATCGCCCAGCCGGCCGAGGAGTCTTCGAGGATCCCGCCGCCGGGGATGAGCCGCAGATGGCCGAGCTCCATCTCGCCACTCGCGCGACCGCGGTAGAGCTGGCCATCGATGACGAGCCCCGACCCGATGCCGCTGCCGGCATTGGAGTAGACGACGACCCTGGCGCCCCGACCGGCGCCGACGAGCGCCTCGCCGAGCGTGGCGGCATTGGAATCATTTTCGAGCACCACCGGCACCACGCCGAGGCTGTCGCGGACCTGCCCGGCGACCCAGGCCGCCAAGGGAAAATCGCTCCAGCCCCCGACATGAAAACTCGTCGCCACGATCCCCTGCTCCCGGTTCACAGGCCCCCCGAAGCCGATGCCGATGGCGCGGATGGCGAGACGATTGCCGGCCGCGTCATCGACGATGCCGGCGAGTTGGGCGGCGAGCACGGTGCGGATCCCCTCGGCCCCGCCGGCCGGATCGACCCGGTCGCTGCGGCGGAGGAGGACATGGCCATCGGCGGAGACGACCGCCGATTGGAGCTTCGTGCCGCCGATCTCGATGCCGATCGCCACCGGCGCCAGCGCCTCGGCGCCGCTCGCGGCTTCCAGGTCCTCTTCAGGTCGCGCGGGTTGGGATAGCGTCACGGGGACACCAAGATCGGGGCCGCCCACTTCGCTGCGGCCTCGGCGACGTCGGCCGCCGCGCCGGTGAACCGAGTCACCGAGTCGGCAGCGCCGGTCGCCTTCGCCGCCGCGGAGACCACCTCCGGCACCTCAGTCTCACCGGCGAGCCACAGCGGCCGTGGCGATGCGGCCGCGAGGGCTCCGGGAAGGTCGAGGTATTTCCCGGCGCCGGGCAGGAAGTCGGGGGAGCGGTAGTCGAGAACCTTCCCGAAGCGGAAGCCCTGGGTGTCGATCGCGGCGGCGTCGATCTCGTCGCCGGCGACGGCCCGGGCGGCGGCTACGATCGCCCCGCGCGATCCCAGCCCCACGACCGTGACACGCTTCGGCGAGGGATGGTCGCCGATCTTGGCCGTGCGGAGAAAATGAACGATCGAGAGGACGTCGTGGGCCCGCTCGGCGAACAGCGTCGGGTTGTAGCCGAAGCTGTAGCCGGCGAACTCGCGCGGGTTTTTCACGACGCGCTGCCGGCCGTCGGCATCGGCCGGCGGCGTGAACAGATCGGCCGCGATCACGGTCGTCCCCTGAGAGAG
>CANGGT010000317.1 GCA_947453375.1 Planctomycetaceae bacterium | reverse complement strand
GGGGGCCGGATCTGACCGGTGAACGAGCCCGACTGGGAGCGGCGTGTGCGGGCGGACATGAAGCAGCGTCTCGGCATCGATGAGGACGGCCAGGGGCCGAGAACTCGCTTCGGCGAGGAGATTGGCGCCGATCTGCCGGCCATGAAGATGGCCCGGGAGCGTCGCCCCGTAGAGGATCTGCTGGGCCCGCGACACCTTCACCGGCGTCGTGCAGTGGAACTCCAGCGGTCGTCCCGTCGTGTCGACGACGAGATATCCGCCGAACACCCCGTGGGTGGGCGAATCGACGGTCGTGAGGAACCCGAAAGTCAGCGTTGCGTCGTTGGTGTCCACCGCTCCCCCATGCCGTCGCCCGCCCGGAGGCGGCCGTTCCGCAGGCCGTCGGCTGCGGATCCGCAGGGAACCGTCTCCCCACCAGCCCTTGCATCGGGTGACCGGACGCGCCACTTGAGGACCGGGAACTGCCCCCGGTCGCCCGGGGGGATCGGCGGGCCCGCCGCCGTAGGCTGGGGAAACCCTGACGGGAATCGCCCCCGGTCGGCCGAGCGTGGGCCGGAGGACTACCATTCCCGTGCGCCTGGGTAGAATCTTGCTCGGTTCCCTCTTTCCCCATCGATGGGCCGTGCCATGAGCGATCTTCCCCCAGTGTTCTCTCAATTCGACATTTCTGCCACGTCGATCACCCCCGGGGGGGCCGGGCCCGATCCGCAGACGCGCCAGTTGCTCGGGGAGTCGATCGCCCTCCAGCAGCGGCAGATCGAACTTCTCTCCCGTCAATGCGAGTTGCTCACGGAACTCGTCTCACAGGTCTCGCTCCAGCAGCGGCAGCGGGCCGCGGAACTCAAGGCCTGGAAGGAGGCCAATCCCGAATTGGCCCGCTCCTGTCGCCAGGCCGCCGAGTCGCTCGCCAAGGTCCACACCGAGTTCCTCGCCGGGGTCGCCACGGAGGCCTTCGACAACGCCGAGAACTTCTCCGATAGCGAATATGCCCTCGGCGAGTTCATCGATCGCTACGGCCCCCGGCTCGCCCACTTCAACGGGGTGCTCCAACTCTTCGCCCAACTCGGAGCCCCGCCGGCAACGCCGCCGGCTGACGGCTGACCCTTTCTGAGCCAACACTTTTTCCGTTTTGCCCCCCCTCCCTTTTTTTCTTTTCCTCCCGTTTCTGTGCCCGCGTTGGCGGCTGCGGCTGCGGATTGAAACCAACCCTTCGAGAGACCCCGCGATGTCGACCGACGTTCCCGCCAAGAAGCCGGTGTTCCAAGTTGCCGACGACGCCGCCGTGAAGCAGGCCCGCGCGACCCTCGATGCCCACGCCGTGGAGATGATGGCCTGGCATTTCCATCCCTCGACCGGCTGTCCGTTCTGGCTGGAATACGCGAAGTCGTTGAAGTTCAACCCGATCACCGAGGTGAAGAACTACGACGATCTGAAGAAGTTCCCGCCGTTCGAGGACGAATGGCTCCGGGGTGGTCCGGTGACGCGGTGGATCCCCAAGGGCTTCGCCGGGCAGCCTGCCTACGTCTTCGAGACCGGCGGCACCACCGGGGTGCCGAAGTCGCGGGTCAACATGCGGGACTTCCGCACCGATTACGAGCAGTTCAGCGACACGCTCCCCGAGGAGTTTTTCCCCCGCGGCGCCAACTGGCTGATGCTGGGGCCCTCAGGCCCGCGCCGGCTGCGGCTGTCGATCGAGCATCTCGCCCAGCACCGCGGCGGGATCTGCTTCTGCGTCGATCTCGACCCACGCTGGGTGGTCAAGCTCATTCAGAAGGGGTGGATGGAACACCTCGAAGCCTACAAGCAGCACTGCATCGACCAAGCGATCACGATCCTCGAGGCGGGCCACGACGTGAAGTGCATGTTCACGACGCCGAAGCTCCTCGAGTCTTTGGCGCTCGGGCTCGAGAAGCGTGGGACGACGATCCGCAAGGCCGGGATCACGGGGATCTTTTCCGGGGGCACCGAGTTCACCCCGCAGTGGACCCGCTTCGCCGTGGAGGAACTCCTGGACGGTGCCTTCATGACCCCCACCTACGGCAACACGCTCATGGGGCTGGCCGCCTCGAGGCCAGTGGTGCCGGCCGACGGCTACACGATCGCCTACTACGCCCCGCAGCCCCGCGCGGTGATCGAGGTCGTGGACTTTGATGACACCAACACCGTCGTCCCCTACGGCGGCACCGGGCGCGTCAAGCTCACGACCCTCACGAAGGAGACGTTCGTGCCCGGCTTCCTCGAGCGCGACGAGGGAGAACGCGAACTCCCGTACGCGAAATACCCGTGGGATGGCATCAGTGGCGTGCGGCCGTTCCGTGAACTCGCCTCCTCGACCACGGTCGGCGTCTATTGATTTTACGCCCGCCGGGCCATCGTGGCCCCGGCAGGCTTGGGGCTGAGGGCAGCTTGGCTGCCCTCAGCGGAGGCTTGCGGTCGCACCTCCGGGCGACCGTGGGCGCCTCCTTTGGGTGGCGGACGGCGTTCCTTTTGAATCTGGATCTCTCGAAAACGTTGCAGGAGTCCTGTTGATGCATCTCCCCGCCTTCCGTTTTGGCAAGCCCTACGAGTCGATCGAGCGGACGAAACTCGTCCACTTCCTCACCGGCGAGCCGGTGGCGGAAGTCAGCCAGGTCGGCGGGGCACTCGTCGGCCGCGACATGCAGAAGGCGGCCAAGGCGCGCGAGGCGCTGCTGACGCTCGACCCGGAGGACGTTGTCGAGCGCCTCCAGACGGCGGGAAATCTGTACGCCCACGGCACGGTCACCGTCGGTGACACCAAGCAGTCGCCCGACGACTTCGTCAAGCAGCAGTCGGCCACGACGGGGCTCCCCGAAACCCTCTGCCGGGCGAACATGCAGAAGAACATGTTCGTGCTCTCGAACATGGACCGGATGCTCGATGCCCTCTCCCGCGGTCTGCCGCCGGAGATCTTCTGGAAGGGCTACGGCCGCGAGCACCGCGACGTCGTCGTCAGCTACCAGGCCCAGTCGCCGGTGCTCGGGCTCGTCCTCCCGTCAAACTCCCCGGGCGTCCATACCCTGTGGTTGCCGGTGATCGCTCTCGGCGTCGGCCTCGTCATGAAGCCGGGGGGCCAGGAGCCCTGGACCCCCTATCGAATGGCGGCCGCCATGATCGAAGCGGGGATTCCCCCCGAGGCGATCGGGCTGTATCCGGGCGCCACCGACGTCGGGGCTTCGATCCTCGCCGCCTGCAAGCGGAGCATGATCTTCGGGAGTGCCAAGACGGTCGAGCAGTACCGGGGCAATCCCGGCGTGCAGGTTCACGGCCCCGGATTCTCGAAGATCCTCATCGGCGACGACGTCGTCGATCGCTGGGAGGATCACATCGACATGATGGTGGAGAGCGTCGCCATCAACGGCGGCCGTGGCTGCATCAACTGCTCGGCGATCTGGGCCAGCCGGCACACCGAGGCGATCGCCGCGGCGCTGGCCGAGCGGCTCGGCCCGGTCGATGTCCTCCCCCCCGAAGATCCCCAGGCGAAGCTCGCGGCGTTCACCATTCCCGGTGC
>CANGGT010000316.1 GCA_947453375.1 Planctomycetaceae bacterium | reverse complement strand
GACGGCGTGGGGCCCGTGATCGCAGCCTCCCGCAGGCCCGTGCTCCGGATCGGCAGCGTGGTGCGCGTGGCCATGGAAGGCCCGCTCGAGGAGGAACATCAGAAAGAAACCGGCCAGCACCCACGGGGCGGCATCATCGACGCGTCCACCACAGGCCCGGGTGGCGTGGGGGAGGAGGTGAAGGAACGCGACCCCGAGGAGGATGCCCCCGGTGAACGACAACAGCACCTGCATTCGCCGGTGGCCGAGGCGGAGAAAAGCCACCGATGCTCCTCCGGCGTAGGCGGCCGCGGTCGTCAGGACGAGACCGACGACGAGGGCCCGGACGTCGATGCCTGCGATCGGAAGGAACGCGACCGACGGGGAGACCATGGGCGGACCGGGGCGTGGGGGGCGGACGAGAGAACATGATCGCCTCGCCGCGGCGGTTCGGCAAGCTGCGCGGCGGGCGGGGAAGCGTCAGGGCCACCGTCGTGGCATCAGCGGCGGTAATTCCACGGTGCCGGGGTCGCAGGCATCGAACGCGCGGCCTGCTCCATCTGCTGCCGCGCGTACTGCCGCGCCGGAAGCGTCTTCTCGCTCCAGTGCGCGTCGGTCGCCGAGAGGACACCGAGCGCCACGACGAGAACGTAGCTGAGGAGATTCGACCAGGCCTCGGGGCCGTAGAACTTCATCGCGGTGCCGAACGACGTCTTGAACTTCGGGCCGAACTGCCCCTCTTTGACGGCCCAGATTTCGTCGAGCACCAGATGCATGAGGAATCCGAGGACGACGGAACTGGCGACGAAGTACCGGTGGATCGGCTCCTCGGTACTGAAGGAGAGAAAGGCCACCTGACCGGCGACAGCCGCTGCAGGAAGGCTGTGGAGCATGCCTCGCTGGTCGGCGTACTTCGACACCACCCATGCCGCCCCGTATCGCACGGCGAGATAGAGGCCGGCTCCTGCCAGGACGACCGCCTCCAGAGAGAGCCCCGCCTGCTGGAGTCGGTGGATCATGAGGAGCGGCACGATCGCGGCCGCAAACCCGATGCTCTCGCGGAGCGAGTCCTCCTCACCGCTGTCGAGGTCAGGGAGCATCCCCGCGAGCACGCAGAGCACGCCACCGAGGATGCAGGTCGAGGGGGGCATGCCACCGATCTGCCACACCGCGGCGGCATACGCCGCCCCGGCCAAGGCCGATCCAGTGATGTGCACGCGCAGTCCGGGCACCGCATCCCTCCCTGGCGAATCGACAAACCGACCACCACGCCCACGCTTCGCGGGCGCAGCACCATCCGGCTCCCTCGGGCATCCTTGCCTCCGGCGCACAGATCCTTGTCAGTTGTCGGCAGGGCTGTCCCTCCGCCGCCAACGCCGTGCCGCGGCGCGGCGTGCGCTGCCAGAGCGGCAAGGTCGGTCGGCAACGGCAGGCTCGGAAGCCAAGGACTTTTCCTCACAATCCGTGAAACCAGCAAAGAGGCACAAATGGGGAAAAGCCGGGGATTCAGAGGGCGCCCACCCAGGCGAGCGATCAGATGAGGTTTGCAGAAAGCCGCAGAGGCAACCCAAACCAGCCAGAACCAACCATTCCACCCACTCATCCCCGCCAACCCAGCCCCCCAAGGCCCGCACGCATCAGAAGCCTCGAGCCTTCTCACCCAGCGATCGTGGGGCAAGAAGCCCACATGAAATGAGCGTGCTCTGCCGCTGGACGTGAGCTTTGTCAGCCGCGGCATGCTGGCCGGGAAACCGGGAGAGCCCCCCTGCCCGCCCCTGCTCCTGCCTGGCTCCGTCTCAGCGGCCGGCAGCTGTCGGCGGCCCGATCAGAGATCGAGGCCAGCAACAACTGCCCTTCGACGGCGGCGTGGCCATCCCTACACTCCCGCCCCCGCGGGCCGGGCAGCAGCCCCCCGCACCTACCGCGCGCCCCCACCGCAGACGAGGAGACCGGACGTGGCCGTCGAAGGATACGACCTGGTGATGATCGGCCTCCTCGCCGTCGCCGCCCTGCTCGGGTACTTCAAGGGGATGGTCTGGCAGTTGGCCTGGATTGCCGGGATCGTTGCCAGTTCGTTCGTTGCCCTGCGATTTGCCCCGCAATTCGCCCACCTGTTCGGGCAGCAGGCCCCTTGGAACCGGTTCCTCGCCATGCTGGCGCTCTACGTCGGCACGTCGCTGGCAGTGTGGATTCTCTTCCGGCTCGTCTCGGGCTTCATCAACGCCATCCATCTCTCCGCCTTCGATCACCAGCTCGGGCTCCTCCTTGGCCTGGCAAAGGGGGCGCTCCTGTGCATCGTCGTCACCTTCTTCGCCGTCACGCTCGCCCCCGACTACCGCCACCAGATCGTCGCCAGCCGCAGCGGCCGCTTCGTGGCCGAGATCATCGTCCGCGCCGACACCTATCTGCCGAAGGAGGTCCACGACACCGTCGAGCCCTTCGTCGACCAGTTCGAGCGGCAGTTCGCCCAGCCGGGCGTGGGAAGCACCGACGGACCGACCACCGGGTCGCCGCCGGGGGGAGCGTTCGGAGTTCCGGCCGGCCAGGCGGCCGGGCAACTGGCCGGCGGCGGGCTGTCGCTGCAGACGATCATCGACGGGGTCAGTTCGGCCGCGGCCTGGGCCGGGTCGGAGCAGGGGAGTGGTGCGGTCCATCAGGCGGGAGGCGCCCTGCCACCGGGCAGTGCCTGGTTTGCTCCCCCGGCTGGCCAGATGCCGGCCCCAGCAGCCGCACTCCCGTCAGGTTTTCAACCGATCGCCCCGGCCCCCTTGCCGACACCACCCCGACCGACCGGCAGCCGGTACAGCAACGCGGCGCCGGCCGGCTACCCCGTCGGCGCGCAGTCGCCGCTCCCGGTACGCTGAGCGCGCTCGAGCGAGCGACGCCAACCCGAGAAACGACCCTCGATCCGCCGGCCATCGCCACCGTGATCACAGGGCGGGAGGCAGGGGCAGGGGACCGCTTCGCAGCGATTGGGCAGCGGAGAAGAAAAGGGCGTTTTCCCCGGGAAAAAACGACCCTGAATCGGACATAAGAGACATTATCGGACGTTGGGGAGAGGGGAGAATCAGGCCGCTTTTCAGGCGGAAACCTGATCGGCCTCGAGGAACCTTCCCATCGCCCGGAACTTCCCGTAGCGGGCATCGACGAGGGCCGCGGTCGGGTTACCGAGAAGCTCCTTGAGCGTCCGCACGAGGTAGTTCTTCACCCGACTGGCCATCTGCCGCGGATCGCGATGGGCACCGCCGGGCGGCTCCTCGATCACCGCATCGATGACCCCGAGCGACCGGAGATCGTGCGACCGCATCTTCAGGGCCCGCGCGGCCTCGGCCTTGTGCTCGGCGCCTTTCCACAGAATCCCGGCGCAGCCCTCCGGACTGATGACGCTGTAGTAGGCATGCTCGAGGACGGCCACCCGGTCACCGACGCCGATCCCCAGGGCGCCTCCGGATCCACCTTCGCCGATGACGACGCAGACGACCGGCACCGGGAGGGTCGCCATGAGGAACATGCTCTCGGCGATCACCTGGGCCTGGCACCGTTCCTCGGCGCCG
>CANGGT010000315.1 GCA_947453375.1 Planctomycetaceae bacterium | reverse complement strand
TGCCGCGACCAGGATGGTGCTCCACCTTCTTCTCGTGGACGGTGAATACCGAGTTATCCCAGTCGATATCGGTCCATTTGAGATCCTCAACCTCGCTCGGAAAGCGAAGCCCCCCGTAGCGGGGCAACGCAAAGGTCATCCGCCAAGCATTGTCCGGGCAAACGGCGATGACCTTCTCGATCATCTCCACCGACACGTAGAAAATCCTCGCGTCGTTAGTCTGCGGTCCACAGGGCACGTCGGCGAACGGGTTCAAGGCGATCAACCGTCGGCGGACGGCGGCCTTGAGGAACTGCCTCGCCCGCCGCAGATCGACCGAAGCCGACGCCGGCGCAAACTTGCCGAGGAGCCACCGCTTGTAGGCGTCGGCGTCCCCCTCGCTGATCGAGGCGAGCGTCCGGTCCTTGCCGAAAAACTCCTCGATCAGGCGCCGGGCCCGGGCGTAGTTCCGAGCCGTCGTCGGCTTCTGCTTGCCGAGGGTGCTGAAGAACTGGGCCAGATGCTGCCCGAGGGTGTGGACGACCTGCTCGGGCTGCTCTCGCGGCGGCACGAGGCCCGCCCGGGCGAGCCGGGCATGGATCTCGTCACCGAGGCGGCCGACCCAGTCGGCGGTCTCGCGGTCGGGCGAGTGGCCGGCGGCCTTCGCCGACTCGAGCGACTCGATCATCCGCTTCGCCGTCTCGGCGATCTTCTTCGTCACCCGCCCGAGCCTGACGGTGTGCCGTTTGCTATCGGTTGTCCGCAGGAGCACGCGGTAGGTCGTCCCGCGTGTTCCTGTATCGATACAGAGTGCTGCCATTGCAATTCTCCCATGGAAACTTCAATCCAGCCGTCCGAGCCCAACGAGGGCTCAGGCGGTGTCCGGGGTGATCCGCTGCTCGGACTCGAGCAGGAACGCATCGAGGCTGGCGACGCGGTAGAGGGTCGCGCCGCCGAGCTTCACGAACGGGATGCGGCCCGTCTTTCGCAGGCGGTCGAGCGTGGACTCGCTGATGCCGAGCTTCTTGGCGGCGACCCGCGGCCGGAGCGCGAGCGGCTCACCCGCGTCGGCGTCATCGGCTCGGTAGAATGTTGAGGAGTCCATGCCGCACCTGGCGGGCCCGTGGCCCGCTTGGCGAGACGACTCGCAAACCCTGCGAACGTCATCACGCAGGTGCCATCCTCAGGTGTGGCCCCATTACGAGCCGTCACAGCGGCGCCCGTGACGCGCCCGTGCGAGGGCTCGGAGCCCGGCAACTCTGCGGCTGAGCCACGGAGGCGTGACGGGCGGGGCTTTCTCTCGCTCGGCTCTTACGAGAGCGGCTCGATCTCTTCCCAGCCGAAGGACTGCCCGTCGCCGGTGCAGCTGAAGCGGATCCGGGTCAGCCCCTTGTTGAGGGTCTCGATCGTGCGGCGGCGCGTGTCGCTTTCGCCGCCGCTGGTGATCGGGTCGTCGACCCGCGGCGGCCAGCGGCTTTCCTCGAAGGCCGCGAGGATGCGCACGATGTTCTTGGCCTGTGACAGGTGCTTGATGGATCGGACCACCTCCCCGTCGAACCAGAGTTCACCGGTGTCAGCGATCCAACGCGGTCGCCTCCCCTCCCCTGGGCCGCCACCGAGGGCATCGAGCAACTGCCGGTAGGTCGTCGAGTCGAGCCAGTCGAGGGCGTAGGCGACCTCGACGATGGCTCTCTCCTTCGATCCGCCGCGGGCGGCTGCCCAGATGCCTGCCGTTCGCCCGTACTGTTTCCAGGCCTGGTAGAGATCGTCACCGAGGGTCTTCCGGTCGGCGGCCGTGAGGTGCCGCTGCCAGATGGCGAGCGCCGCGGCGTTCGACTGCACGCGTGGCTCGAGTGCGTCGAGCTTCTGCCGGAGGTTCTCCGGCAGGTCGGATCGGCGGATCGGTGGCTGGTCCGACAAGGCATTCACCCTGCTGCACGCTCGCCAGCACGAGCCTGGCGAGGATCTCGATCAACTCGACCTGGGCCCTGCCGGCCGAGGCCGCCCGGGCCGTCGCTCCGGGCAGATCAATCGTACCGCAGTCCGAGGCGTCTTCTTTTTTTGGATCCATGGTCTCTCGGGGGTTGGGGGGAAATGAAAACACCGCTGGCGCGGGCGGCCGCAGGGGCGACCGGCACCACGCCATCGGTGCGGAAAGTCCAGCGATTCAATCCGGCCGCCGTGCGGCACCGATGCCGGCTCCATAGCGACGTCATCGGCGGGAGATCCCTGACCGGGCCGATATCGCTGGGTCAGCAGTCTGACGCTTCAAGGCAGCCGGTCAGTTGCCGAGCAGCCGGACGTCCGCCATCAGGGACGTGACCATGCGCGAGGCGTGCGTGACAAGAAGCGCCTTGTCGACAGGAGGGGCATTGGTCGAACTCGACGAATCGAGGAGCCAGGTCGAACGGCTCGCCGTATGGCCGGTTCATGGACTCGTCGACCTCGGTGGAGTTCCAGAGGGCGGCCCCGACGCCGCCGGGCATCACGACTAGGGCCTGGCAGATGGAGTGGTCATTGGTCTTGCCGATCGACAGTCCTTGGGGGCGGCTGTCGATGGCCGGGCCTTCGACCTAGAGGCCCTCAACGCCCATCGCGGCTAGTTCCGCGAGTTGCCTGTTGACGACGGGAAAGAGAGCCTCGGCACGGTCGAGGCTGGTGCGAACCGTGGTAGCGAGCCAGGTGACTTCCGCGGCCCGGACGTGGAGAAGGTCATGCATGGGCGAATACATTGGTGGCAAGACGCTTGGCCGACACGAGATGGCCACCAAGGAATATGCCGTGCCTCTAGGTATTTTTTAGCTCCGAAACCCTGCAAAAAGGCAAGAAGCCCCCCTCCGACATGGTAGACTCCCCGCCATGATGGGCTCCCGACTGCACGCTGACCATCGGCCGATCCGGTTGAGGCGTTTCTCAGCGAGGCCGACGTCGAGGCTTCTCTGTCCGAAAAAGGCCCTCCCTGACCTTTTCCCACGCTGGATACCTCCACAAAAGCTACGGTTTTCCGGGGAGTGTCGACCGATCCAGCGGCGGGCGCTTTATCCATATTCCGCTAGGCCTATTTTTCGAGCACGCACAAGAGCACGGTGCATTCACAATGGATCAGACCCATCTTGGAACATTCGTCTGTTCGAGCGCGAACACACTCGGGACCGGGAAACTCATTCAGATAGGGACGCATCCTATCTTGGAGTATTTCCTCGGACCGGGCTGTGAACCGCAGCGACAGGCTGTACCAGCCACCTCCGTGAAGGCGGTCGAGCTTAACCAAGAGACACGGGTCTACCACCGATTGTCTGATGGGTTCTCGTGGCGGGCAGGACGAGCCATCGCTCCCTACCAAAACGAGTACCTGGTGCGATTTCCAAATAATCGCGATGTTGAGCGAGTTCCGGCGGCCGAACTCTTCACCCGATGCGACCTGCCGCTAAGCGACCCAGCCACGTTTCTCGCCGCCCGGATCACTGAGACACCTCTCTGGCAGCAACGACGAACCCGGTTTATCCGAACGATCACCGAACAGCGGAGAGCGTGTGCCGGACTAACAGCACTGCTTTCCTCA
>CANGGT010000314.1 GCA_947453375.1 Planctomycetaceae bacterium | reverse complement strand
CGTCAGACCAGAGCTTCGTGATGTTGGTGCCCACGTGCGCACGTCAACGGCCCAGATGGGGCCATTGAAACTCGCCTCCTGGGTTGCGGGACTTCTTCTTTCCACTTCCGCGTGCGCGCGTCACCGGCCCAGATGGGGCCATTGAAACATGTCCCTCAAGGTCGATCAGCCAGAACCGCGTGTGAAGTGCGCACGTCACCGGCCCGGGGTGGCTGCATTCCGCCGACGGTCGGGCGAATGCATCGAAAATCACTGGAGGGGCGACCCGTTCTTCACACCGGGGGTCGATCCCCTCGGGCAGGTTGGTTAGACTCAGCGATCTCTCAGGCTTGGGAACAAAATGCCATCCGGCATCGGGACACGACCGATCTTCGCATGAACGACGACGCTGCCACACCGATCGAGACGTTGATCGCACGCTGGATGGAATCCGGCGAGGGCGAAGACGAGATGCTGCGCGCCCTGATGATCCTCTTGCCGACCTTTCGCAGGTCGTTGGCAGCTGAGTTTTGCAGCCAGGTCGTTCTCGACGTTGTGGGCGAAGATCTCAAGCCAGGCGAGGGGGTTAAGGTTGGTGATGGCCTGGACAAGCTCTACGATCAAATCAAAAAGGGCAACTACAACCCCGACCAAAAGTTTGGGGGGTGGTGTTACACAGTGCTCAAGAATGCCTGCAGGGACGCACGAAAACGTACCCGACGGCGGCGGCGGCATGAGATACCCCAAGCAATCCTCCGCAACGAGGTCACCGGGTTCCAGGACCTCGAGCGGATGGTCATGCCCGAGGAGTTCGAGGACGAATCCGCCACTATTTTCGGAATGGATAGGGTAGCCGCTGTGGTTGCGGATCTTGAACGATCGCTCGACGCCGAGCAGCGGATCGCCTTTGCCCTGGCCACCGGCTTGGCTGGCTCCGTCGATCGCCCCACGTTCGAACGCTGGTGCCGGAACAGCAAGACTCCGGAACGGGCGATCGAGGCCTTCGATCGAGTCGCCGGTACCCCGGAGTACGGGCGACAGAAGCGACTGGCAGAGATTTTCGGAATCGGGGAAGCCGCCTTTCGCCAGCGAGTCAGCCGCGCAGCGAAACGCCTTCGAACGACGGCGACGGTCCCTGAGTTTCGCAAATGGCTCGAGAACTGTTCCAAGCTGGACGGCCGGCAGCAGGAGTCGTAGTGATCACCGAGGCGGGGGGATTGTCACGAATTGAGCGCCGCCGGCGTATCTCTTTTCGAAGGGGAGATCGCGAGAGCCTCTACCGGCACGAGACCACACGATGAACGACGATATCGATTCACGACAGACCGCAGCGCTTCACCGCGCCCGCGACATCGCGGCTAGGCTAGCCGGCGGGCTGCCGGCACTGGCGACGCTCGCTGACCGGTGGCATGACGCCCCGGGGCAGTCCGAGGCCGATGCGATCGCCCTCGCCCCGCTCGAACTGCGGCAAGAGGCGGAGCGGGCCCTGGATGACGTTGAGGCACTCCTTGACGCCGACCCCGAAGATTCAGAACCGATCGACGCCGTCGCCGAGCAACTGACCGAGGCCATCGCCGCCTTCGACGAGGCTCTCCTGCCACACATCGATTGTCTCGCCACGCTTGCCGACGGCGAGATTCTCAAGGCCTGGCGGAGGGAGTTGCCGGAGGGGGCGATCATGCCGTGGTGGCTCAACGGGACGCTCGAGGTGCGCTCGGCGGCTCTCGCCGTACGCACCGATGCACTCGCCGAGCGCTTCGCCAGAGCTTTTGGGCGGCAGGAAGGCCCGGCCATTCAGCCGGCCACTCCGGCGGCAGCGGCCCGTGCCGTGCGTCGTGCTGGAGGATTCGCCCTCGCGGCGGCGGCGACAAACGGTAGCGGGATCACGACGCTCGCTTGGCGCCATCCAGCGTTGCCGGTGGAGGCCGTGCTCTGGTTGCCAGCATCGTTCGCGGAATCGGGCCAGGCGAGGATGGTATTCCGCGGTTCCCCCGACCGGCGGGAGGAACGCGAACTCGTTGGGGAGATCGTCCTCCTCGGCGGCGTGCCCGCCGTCGTCCGGTCGGTGGGGGATGCTGGTCAGGAGCGGGCGGAGGCTTCCTGGCCGGGCCGGGACCTGGCAGCCGCGATCGGAGACGCCGCGGCGCTGCGTGGCGCCCGTGGCGAGCAGTGGATCCCCCACGACGAGCCTATGAGCGGTGGCATGAGTACCCGCTGAATAGTAATGTTCAAAGCCACACGGGCATTCCTCGACGATCGGTGCGTCGACGCTTGGGATCGCGGCGATCCGATCCGAGCGGTGGAACTGCTCGCCGCCATGGAGCCGCTCGGTCGAGCGTGGCTGAAGCCGGAGATCGTGACGGCCGCCGATCATTTCGTCGGCGCAGCAGCAGCCCCAGAGGGCGCAGCGAGCCCGGGCGCGTTTGGCGTACTCCTCGTGACACCGGGCCACGATCGCTATCGGGCATTGCGGAAAGCCTTCGTGTTGCCTTTGCGGTGGGCCGCCGGGGAAACCGACTCGCCACATTTGCCACCGGGGCTGGCTGCCGCAGCAGCGGACTTGATCGAGCGTCATGCAGCCGATTTCAACATTGCTTCTCCCGCCGCAGGGCGTTGGACACTCCATCCGGGGACGGCGCTGGGGGGCGTCTGCGACTTGAGCGGGCTCGATTTCGAATGCGGCTGGGAATCAGCCACGGCATCGATGCTCGCAGGGCTCGAGCTTGCAAGCCTGGGAGTCACTCCAGACGAGGGCGCGATGGCCTCGGTGGCCTGGGACGGCAGGACCCTCGTGCCGGTGGTCGGTGTTGCCGACAAGCTCGACGCCGCCCGCGACGCCGGGGCACACACGCTCTTTCTCTCCAAAGCCAACGAGGCTGACGCTCGGGCTTGGAAGGAAGCCAACCCCTCGGCGTCGCTGCGGACGATCCATCTCGAATCGGGGAAGTCGCTGCGTGAATCGCTTGGCCCACTCTTCGACGTCATCGAGGCCAGGCCCACGGCAACGGCCCCTCTGGCCGTTCTGCAGCGGTTCTGGGAGAAGCGTCTGCTGCTGCCAGATCAGGAGGCACTGCGACAGCAGTATTATCTCGACACCGTCGCCGGGCGACTCGCGGAGGAATATCGGGGGAAGCGGCCGATCGAGAGCGAGTGTCGCAACCTGATCGGTGTCGTCGCTCCAGGGAAAGCGCCCCCGCTGGCTTTCCTTGCCCGACTGCTCTCGCCAAAGAGGGTGCTGCTCCTGCACGACAAAAAGGCCACCACCGACGCCGCCGCGATCAGAAACCATCTCAGGAGCCTCGGCATCGAAGCCGAATCAGGTCAATTCGAATCTTTTTTCGAGACCCTGGAAAACCTCCGGAAGAAACTCGGCGACACGATCGGCACTTTTCTTGGTGGCGATTCGGGCCGCGACGGCCGGGCCGATACGGTGATCGACCTGACCGCCGGATCGAAGCGACTGAGCTTCCTGCTCCTCGAACTGGCTCCACCCGGATCGGTCTGTGTCCACATTGATTCCCACCGAACAGATCGTGGCAACACGGAACGTATTGGCACCGAAGACGTGGTG
>CANGGT010000313.1 GCA_947453375.1 Planctomycetaceae bacterium | reverse complement strand
GAGGCCCGCTTCGCCACCGGCAGCGCCGTCGAGGTGACCACGGCCGCGGGGGTGGAGAAGGGAAGGGTCGTGCGGGTGTTCGAGGATGAACAGTCCGCCGTCAAGGGGCGGTTGCTGCAGTTGAGCGTCCCCGCGGCGGACGGCACCTCCGAGAGCCGCACGATCCCGCTGTCGGAGATCACCGCCATGACGGTGGGCGCGGGGGCCAATCCCGGACCGGGCTGGACGAAGAAAACGGCAAGCACCCTCTACGGCTGGTACACGGGGCTTGCCTACCTGTTCCCGATCTTCGGCGGGATCATTGCCGACAAGCTCATCGGCACGCATCGTTCGATGGTCGTTGGCGGCCTCCTCATCGCCATCGGCCACATTGTTCTCGGGGCCTCGGGCTTCGGGGCGCTCGCCCACAGCGACTTGGGGATGTCGGTATTCGTCGCCGGCCTGGCGATCATCGTCCTCGGAACAGGCCACTTCAAACCGAGCGTGTCGGTGATGGTGGGGCAGCTCTACAAACAGGGCGACCCGCGCCGCGACGGGGCGTTCACCATTTTTTACATGGGGATCAATCTCGGGGCTTTTCTGTGCGCGTTCGTCTGCGGCACCCTCGGTGAGAAGGTCGGCTGGCACTGGGGCTTCGGTGCCGCCGCCGTCGGCATGATCGCCGGCCTCGTTCTCTACACGATCCTCCGGCCGAAATACCTCGCCGACATCGGCCTGCCGCCTGATGGCCGCGGGGCTTCCGCGCCGCTTTTCGTCGTCGCGAGTCTCATCCTCGGGGCCCTCTGCGGGCTCGTCTATCACTACGGCTTCTTGAACGCTTTCGCCGATCTGCTCTCGCCGCTGGTCGTGGGCCTGCTCGCCTTGGTGATCCTCGGGCTCGTGGTCTGGTTCGTTTCCATCCAGCGGCCCGAGGATCGTGGTCCCACCGCCTCGATCTTCCTCTTCATGGCCTTCAACGTCTTCTTTTGGATGGCGTTCGAGCAGGCCGGGTCGTCGATCAATGTCTTCACCGAGCAGAACACCAACCGCACGCTGTTCGGCAGGGAGATTCCAGCGACCTGGTTCCAGTCGGTGAATGCCGGGCTGATCTTCACGCTCGCCCCGCTCTTCGCCGGCCTGTGGACGCGGCTTGGCAAGCATGGGCTCGATCCCAGTCAGCCGATGAAGATCGCGCTGGGGCTGATCTCCCTCGGCGTCGGATATCTGTTCATGGTCTGGGCCGGGATGACGGTGAAGGATGGCGCGAAGGCGTCGATGGCGCTGATCTTCTTCACCTACTTCTGGCACACCGTCGGCGAGCTCTGTCTCTCCCCCACCGGGCTGTCGTACGTCACGAAGGTCGCGCCGAAGCGGTTCGTCTCGCTGCTCATGGGGGTGTGGCTCGTGTCGAGCTTCGTCGCCAATCTCGCCGGCGGCTTGATCGCCGCGAAGGTCGAGGCGATCGAACGGGGGGAGATCAAGCTTCCCTGGAACTTCGGCGGCCAAGCCGACTACTTCTTCCTGTTCGTCGTGACCTCGATCGGCGTCGGGCTCGGCGTGGCGATCTTCACGCCGCTGCTCAAGAAGCTCATCCAGGGGCGCGACCAAAACGACGCCCCGTCCACCGCGCACTGAGACTTCCGGAACGACTCGACCCAGGCCTGCGTCGGGCCATGTCCGTTGCCACGGCGGCTGTCCCTCCCCTTTCCAGCCAGTCACCCCCGAGCTCGCGAATGCCCCCGCGGCTCCTCCTTGTCACCATCGACCGCCTCCCGGCCTGGATCCTCCCGGCTTGGGGAGCGACGTGGGTTTCGGCCCCCGCGCTCGATGCCCTCGCCGGCCGCGGCCTCGTCTTTGATCGCCTCATCGCCCCCTCGCTCGACCCGCGGAAGACGCTCGAAGCCCTCGCCGGGGCGCTCGTCGCCGGGGCCGACCGCGCCGGGCTCAACGTGGGAGTGATCACCGACGAAGCCTCGTTGGCGGCGCTTGTCGCGCCCGAAGGGAACAGCGGGGGAGTGGCGTTGACGGTCGTGCCCGCGCTCGTGCCGCGCCGTTTGGCACGCCGTGCGGAGGAGACGAATCTCGGCCGGTTGTTCGCCGCGGCCCGCGGGCTTCTGGCCGGCGCTGACCAGAGCATCGTGTGGGTCCATGCCGGCAGCCTCGGGCTCGCCTGGGACGCGCCGGAGTCGTTCCGGGAGCCGTATCTCGATCCGGATGATCCACCCCCACCGGAAGGTGTCGCGGTACCGTCGCTCCAGGTCGACGCCGACACCGATCCCGATCTCGTCATGGGGCACCGCCAGCGTCTTGCAGCGCAGGTCTCGCTCCTCGATCGCTGGATCGGTGAACTCGTCGCCGCGCTCCCGACGGAGCCGCCGTCACCGGAGGCGTGGACGATCTGCTTTTCCGGGGTGCGCGGAATGCCGATGGGCCTCCACGGCCTCGTTGGCCTGCCCGGTGGCGAAGGGGCCGAGATGCCCTTCGGCGAGAGCATTCACCTGCCGGCGCTGCTCGTCGATGGTCGGGGGCGGATGGCCGGGCAGCGCTATCCGGGGCTCGTCATCCCCGCGGATCTCGGGGAAACGCTCCGCGAGATCCTCGGGTTGTCCGAGCGTCTCCCTGGAGTCGAAGGTGAGCCGGCACGGCCGATGACGGACCTGCTCGACACCTGGGCGCACGACGATCGCGATCGCGTCATCGCCGCCACGGACGCGGCGACCGTCGTCGTCACCCCCCACTGGCTCTACCTCGAGTCGGCAGGCCCCGAGGGGGAACCCAACCGCCGACTCCATGCCAAGCCTGACGACTTCTTCGAGGTGGCCGATGTCGGCAGCCGCTGCCCCGAGGTGGTGGCGGCCCTGGGGGAGATCGCCGCCGCGGCCCGCGTGGGGGACCGCCGGGCCTGGTCGGCCCCCCTTGGTGCGGCCGGCGAGATCGTCTGAAGCCCCCGGCGGACTCCGGGCCCCCCGGAAGCGGGCGGGGAGCGACCGGAAGCGGGGTTTTTACCGGGGAAACAGCGGTGGTGGGGCCCGCCGTGGGCCGCTATCCTCCCCGCCCCATCCTCCCGGTCCCCCCGGTGCCAAGCCCCCGCGCGCCCATGACCGACCGTCCCGCCATCCTCCGTCCGCCGATCAACGCTCCCGTCCGGTGGGAGCTCGCGGCCGTCGTCGTGGCGTGGTTCGGAGCGCTGGTCATGCTGGCCCCGCCAGCGACGGCGGCGCCTCCGACGCTCGCCGAGGCGGTCACGCCACTTCCCGTGGTCGCCCGGGGCGGAGCCGGGGAGGCCCAAAACGCTTCGCCGGTGCCCACGGTTGCGATCCGGGTCATCTGGGGAGGGGGCAAGCCACGGCGCTGGTCCGGGACGATCCGCGTTGTCGACGACACGCCAGGAACAGAGGCTCCGAACTCGATCCCCGGTGCGGACGGCGAGACGCTTCCTTGGCGGCTGATCTCGGCCGATCCTCTGGCTGCCGCGCGGATCCATGCGGTCGGGCGGACGGTGTTCGTTCATCAGCCGGCCGAATGTCCGCTCGATGGCGTCGAACTCGGCATCGCCGACTGGCCGACGGCCAGGGTCGTGGTCG
>CANGGT010000312.1 GCA_947453375.1 Planctomycetaceae bacterium | reverse complement strand
TCAGGGCGTGGGTCTCGTGGACAACCCCAGGGGCCCGCGGAACCCATTGGGCCGGATTCACAAACAGCGTCACCAGCCTCGTCGTGTCGCTCTCGAGCGCCAGCCGGATCATCTGTCCCATCAAGCGCAGGAGGGTGAACAGTTCCTGCTCGGGATTCTCCGGGGGGGGCGGCGCCTTGGGGCGGGGCCGGCGGCGTTTTTCCCACACCTCGGCCCTCTGGAGGCGGTCCTCGAGTTCGCGGACGCTCGTGAAATACTGGTCGAGTCGCGCGCGGTCGCCGGCCGGCAGTGCCTTGTCGAGGCGGCGGGCCCCGGTGGCGACGAAGTCGAGGACGCTGCGGCCGGTGCGGAGGGCCTCGATTTTCTCGCCGGTTTCCTGGGGCGTTCCCTGGAGAAACATCTGCCGGTAGAGCCTGGCCGGGCTCCGTTCGCCGGGAAGGAGGACTCCGTCCCGGGTGAAAGAGAGGCTCGTCGTCCCCTGAGCGGCCACGGTGAGCGGCAGGCTCGGGAGCCTCGTCTCCGCGCCGATCTCCTCGGCGGCGAACTGATCGAGCGAGACGGTGTTTCGGAAGCTGCCGCTAGCCGGATGGGGGGCGCCTGTGAGGAAGGCGATGTCGGCCGCATGGCCCCCGTCGACATCGGGATGGGAGAGGCCCGAGCAGATCGTGAGCCGGTCGCGAAAGGGCTCGAGGGGGATGAGGTAGGGAGAGGCGGTGTAGTCCTGGCCGATCCCAGTCGGGAAGAAGAATTGCGGCAGCAATCCCATCGTCGTCTCGATGGCCACGAGTCGCAGCGGCGCGCGGGGCTCGGCAGCCCGGGCCAGGCGGGGGGTAAGTGCCTCGAGCCAGGGAAGGGCGACCCCGACACCGCAGCCGCGGAGGAGGCCGCGTCTGGAGACGGTCGCCCGTGATGAGGGAGGCATGGAAGGGCCCTTCACTGCTCGAGAAACAAGGGGCTTGAGACGACGGCGTGGATCAGCGCGCGGACCCCGCCCCCTGCGGCTTCGGCCTCGTCGACGAGGCGGTTCATGGCCTCGCCGTCTGAGGCGGAGACGTCGGCGCCGGTGGAGTAGACGACGAGTTGCCGGGCCAGCGCTCGGCGTAGGGTGCGCTCATCGGCGATGAGCGCGTCACGGAAGTCCTCGAACGACTCGCACCGGCGCCCGTCGGCGAGCGTGCAGGAGCTGTCGATGGGCGCGCCATCGACAGGCAGGGCTCCGGAGTCATCGGCGAAGATGCGGTAGCGATCCCGCCAGCGGCCGACCGCATCGAACACCTCGAGGGCGAAGCCGGGAGGGTCGATGCTCGTGTGGCAGGAGGCGCAGGTGGCGTCGGAGGTGTGCCGGGCGAGTTGGTCGCGGATCGAGACCGCACCGCGGACGTCGGGATCGACCGCGGGGACTCCGGGAGGGGGCGGATCGGGGGGCGCATCGAGCAACTCCCGCAGCACCCAGACGCCCCGCTTCACCGGCGAGGTCACCGTGCCGTTGGCGGTCACCTTGTGGATCGCCCCTTGTCCCAGCAATCCCCCGCGGTGGCTCCCCGCCGGCAGGGACACGCGCTGGATGGCGACGCCCTGCACGCCGACGTCGACCTCAGGGAAGTAGTGGGTGGCGAGACGCTGGTTGAGCATCGCGAAGTCAGAGCGAACCAGAGCCGTCACCGGCTCGTCGCCACGGATGATCTCCGCGATGAAGGCCCGGGTTTCATCGCGCATGCCATCGAGAAGGACACGATCGAAATCGGGGTAGAGCGTGGCGTCGGGCGTGGTGGCCTCGAGGTCGCGGAGGTCGAGCCAGTCGTCGGTGAAGTGGGCGATGAATCGCTCGGCACGCGGATCGGCGAGCATCCGCTCGACCTGGGCATGGAGGACGTCCGGCTGTGAGAGTTGCCGCCGCCGTGCCAGGGTGAAGAGCGTCTCGTCGGGCATCGAGTCCCAGAGGAAGTAAGAGAGCCTCGATGCCAGAGCCCAGTCGTCGAGGGGGCCTGGAGGCCCGCCGAGAAAGAGGAACTCGGGGCTGCACAGTGCCGCCTGACAGGCGGTCCGGATCGATTCCTCGAAGGAATCCCCCTGCTTCATCCGCCGGCTGACCAGGGCCGTGGCGACCGCAAGCTCCCCGGCGGTTGCCGGTCTCCGGTAAGCCCGGGAGAGGAAGGCCGACAGGAGCCGCTTGGCGTCGGCGGCGGGGTCGACCGGGGTAACGGCCCACGGTTTACCAGGCTCCTCGCTCCTGGGGAGGGCGCCGGGAAACCGCTGCCGGGCGACAGGTCGGGGCGGCTTCGCCCCCGCCCGGTCTGCCAGCGGCAGCGCGGGCAGATCCCCGAAGATCCGTTGGTGGCTCTCGGGGGGCCAGGTTTCGTGGAGCGGCCCCTCGACCTCGATCCAGTCGACCGCCACCCCCGGTCCCACGTACTCCGCCGCTCGTCCCGGCATCTGGTAGACGCGCGCCGCTGGGAGGGAGGCCGCCGTGAACAGGATCCTTTCGCCGGGGTTGAGCCAGGTGTCGACGGTGTGGACCATCGGTTCGAGGGACGGGGCGTCGAGATACGCGAGCAAGCGGTCGTCGGCGTGGAGGCTGACCGCCTCGGGAGCCGGCCTCGGGAGCAGCCGCCCCTTCTCCCACTGAAAGCTCCACGTCGAGATCCGCAGCCGGTAGTGGCCGGCACGAATCGGCGCGAAGCCGGTGAAAAAAAGGGCGAAGTGGTCATCGACGGCCTGGCGACGAAAGACCCCGACCGAGTGCCGGTAGGGGAAGAGCCCCGACTGCTCGTAGTGGGCGAGTTTGTGCGGGAGTGCCGCGCGGACGATCGGCAACGCCTCGTGGTCGTAGGCGCCCCCGCGGAGGAAAACGGCGTCCCCTTCGAGCAGCGCGAGCTTGAAAAACTCCTGGGCGCCGGGGAGGAGCGTTTCGTGGACCGGCTTCGGTGCCGTGGACTGCGGTGCCGTGGCCATGCCGAGGGCGGCTTCGGCGGCGGCATACCAGCCGGCGACGTGCACATGCGAGACGTCGAGGGCCGCGGCCGACTTGTCGAAGCCGTGGGCCCGCCCGTCTTCGGGAAGGAGGCTACGGACCTCGAGGCCGGGCAGGGCGAGGAGATCGCGGAGGGTGTGTTCGTGCTCGATCCGCGTCAGCCGGCGGATCGGGGCCCGGCCGACGGACGGGGCCGCATCCTTGGACCGAGGGGGGGCGGCGGACGCGCTCCCCAGCCAGATCAGCACGAGGGCCAGACACATCGCCCCCCTGCCGAGCCCAGGACGGGGCGGCCGACAGCGGCGGAGGGTGGCGTGGGGAGTGACCATTGGTGTCTCGACGAGGCGGCGGTCGCGCCTGGCCCCATCGCAACACTCTTCGGCGCCGGCGGTAGCCCGCCGGCAGTCGTCCGGCGGCGACTGCGAGGGGCTGTGCAGAGTCCCGCCGCGCGGGGCCGCAGAATCGACCTCAATCGACCCATCCTGCCCATCCCGCAAGGCCCGCCGCGGCAGATCCAGGCCCCGAGGGGTCAGTCGGGTCTTCCGAACACCTCGTCGAGGGCATCGGCAAAGATCCGGTGGCCGGCGACGTTGGGAT
>CANGGT010000311.1 GCA_947453375.1 Planctomycetaceae bacterium | reverse complement strand
GGCGGCGAGGACGCGGTCGCGCTTCGCCTGCTTGCCGATCCCGAACGGGGAGGCGGAGAGGTTGACGATCACGTCGGCCCCCTTCGCCTTGAGGACGTCGACCGGCTTGAAGGCGTAGTCGTCGTCCCACAGGTCTTCACAGAGAAGCACGCCCACCTTCCGCCGCTCTCCACCGATCGAGAGCTCAAAAGGCGCGACGAGTTCGGCGGGGGCGACGCCGAGCTCCTGGGCGAGCTTCGGCAGCGAATAAAAATGCCGGGCGTCGTCGAACTCGCGGTATTTAGGGAGGAGCGATTTCGGCGTGGAGCCGGGGAACACCCCATTGCTGACGAGGTGGCCATCGGCGGCCACGAACGCCGCGTTGTATTTCCGCGTCCGCCCGTCCTCACCGCGAAGGCCGAGAGCCGGCACGCGGCCGAGGATCGGCTCATGGGCGCCGAACACGGCCCACACGTTCCCCCAGATCGCCGCACAGCGGCCGCGGGTGTGGGCGACGATCTCGTCGTTCATGGCCGCGAGGTCGCGAAGAAAGGCGTCGTTCTCCCATTCGTCGCCGAGGAGGTAGCCGGGCAGGGCCATCTCCGGGAAGAGCACAAGCGCCGCTCCGGCAGCACTCGCCTCGTCGATGCCCCGGAGGATCCGGGCGAGGTTCACCTCGGGGTTCCCCGGGATAACCTCCATCTGGCAGACGACGATAGCGCCATCGGGGGTGGGGGCAGGCGACGACAGGGGGCGATGAGTCATCGGGTGACAGGATGATTTGGTTCACGGAATCCCGTCAGGCACGGTCCACTAAGCTTAGCGAATCGCGATCGATGGGCGAGCCTGGCGATGACGGCGCTCACTCTCACCGCCCTCCTCGTTCCCGCGACGGATAGAGTTCCAAGCCCAATCGCTCCGCCGCGGCGATCAGGTCGGGCGTGCCGGGGTCGCCGTCGTCGAAGCCGTAGAACGCCACCCCCGGCATCTGTGGATACTCCTTCTTGACCGTCCTTATGAGCACCGACAGATCGTCCGCGGTCATCCGTCGCCCGGCCTTGTCGGCGCCGGCCGCGACGTAGCCAAAGCAGACGATGCATCGATCGAGGAGCCCTGCCTTCTCTACCGCGTTGACACGATCTCTGATGCCGTCGAGCGTGAGTCCACCGACGTCGGGAATGAACGTGTAGCCCTCGATGATCGCCAGATCGAACGTGCCGTCGGCGAGGAGCGCGAGGAAGGTCTCGTCGGGCTGCGTGACCCACGCCACCACGAGGTTGTCGGGCCAGGTGGCCCGCGCGGCGCGGTAGCCCTCGGCGGCCAGCTTGCTCTCCTCCGCGAAGCGTTCGCTCCCCGGATTCCACTCGTCGATTCCCACGCCCGCAAAGCGAAACGGTTTGCCGTCGACGAACGGCTCGCACTGATCCCGGTAGTATTCCGGCTTCCCCTGCGAATACTCCGACTGCGGTCCGAAGGCCCACTTGAGCGTGACCACGCCCTTCCCTGACCAGCGCTCCGCCACGTCCGCTTCGACGAGCGACGTGATCAGGTTCATGCCGACGTACACCTCCGGCCGGGTGTCGAGGAACTTCGGCTGGAACCAGGCCCGCACCGGCACGGGATGACGTGGAGACGCTGGCGGCGCGGCAGTTCCCGCGGCACCGACCCAAGCGACGAATGCGATCCCCAGGAGGATCCGAAATCCAAGGATCTTCATCGTCGAGCCCTCACCTTTCCAGGTCACAGTCGCTCCGCCAGCACCGCCTCGGCGGCGATCCGGCCGCTTACGAGCGCTCCGTTGATCGAGCCGCTCGTGCACCAGTCGCCGGCGACGAACAGGCCGTCGGCCAGGCGCGGGCTGGCTGGCCGCAGGCGGCGGGCGGCCGGTGTCTCGTCGGGAAGGCTCCGCGGCACGTGGACTGTTTTCAGATGCTCCCAGGCTTGCGCGCCCGCGCCGAGGAGCTTCACCGCTTCCCGCTTCACCCCCAAAACCGCGTCGACATCCGAGAGCGTGCACTCGGGTCGCACCGTCACGACCACGAGCGCCGCACCCGGCGGCGCGTAGCCGGCGGCCACGTCGGAGGGAACGGACAGATTGTCGATCGTGCCCCGCGCGTCGCTCCCCACCACGAGAATCGGCCGATCGAGCGGCGACTTCGGCGCCGCGAAGGCCACCATTCGCGTCGATTTCCAGGCGCGCGGAGCCGGCACCATCCCGGGCAGCACGTGGGCCGCGACGTCGGCGTCGGTCGCCACCACGACGCTTCGCGCGGAAAGGCTCTCTCCACCGGCGAGCGTGACGTGCCCGGGGGCGATCGATTCGACCCGGGCACCGAGCCGGAGCGAGCCGGAAGGGAGCGTGGAAGCCAGCTGCGCAGGGATCGCTCCCATGCCGCCAGCGGGAAGGCCGGCGCGACCGAGGGCGAACATCGCGAACGTGAAGCCGAAGATCGATTCACTCGTCTCGAGGCCATGCTCGAGAAACACGCCGCCGAAGAAAGGATTGAAGAACCGGGCGATGAAGGCATCGGAAAACCCGCTGGCTGCGAGGAGCGCGCGCGTGCTCCGCTCGCCAGAGGCCACCGGCCGCTGGGGATCGAGTCGGCCGGCACGAAACTCATGGAGGAGCGCGCTCCGCAGCCGGGCTGTTCGGAGGCCGTCACCGACGCCGACGGTTCCCGAAAGGAGCGACTTCACCGCCGCCCACGGCCGGCGCCACGGATCGCTCACTTCGCGGAGCCTGCCGCCATCGACGACGAGCGCCCCCGGCTCGAACCACCCGAACTGAAGGGCTGCCAGATCGAGCTGCCGCCGCCCCTCTGGATAGGCCTCGAGATAGACCTGAAAGCCACGGTCGATCTGAAATCCTTCGAGCGCGTCGGTGGCGACTCTGCCCCCGGGGCGGTCACCCGTCTCGAGGAGGAGCACGCTGCGGCCCGCCTTGGAAAGCTCCCGAGCACAAGCGAGCCCGGCAAGCCCGGCCCCCACGATGATGCAGTCGACGTCGGTCATGGTGAACTCGGCACGCGGGAGTAAGGAACGGAGACCGGTCCCAGATTATGGCAACCGCAGACGCTTCCTGCCTCGAAAACAAGCGATTCAAGGAGGGGTCGCCCCTGCCGTCGAGCCGGCGTAGCCGACAAGCGGAGCCATGGATGGCGAAGCGCAGGCGGGTCCGAGTGAGCGAAGGCCTGGAAGGCCGGAGCGAACGTCCGGAGCGACGGCAGGGGCGACCCCGACCCACGCAGGACCAGGCACAAAATAACCCCGTCGGCCGCCCGAACGGGCGACCGACGGGGTGCGCATCGCTGACGGCTCAGAGGGGGCGAACGACCGACTGCGTCCGGTAGTAGTCGAGGAGCGTCTCGATCGAGAGCACGCCACCCCCCATGCCGCTCTTGTTCACGCCGCCGTAGGGAACGCCGCGGGGGAAGACGTTGTGGGCGTTGATCCAGCTGTTGCCCGCCACCATCGACTCGGCGACCCGGTTGGCCCGCGACAGGTCGCTCGTCCAGACGCTGTTGGCGAGGCCGTAGTCGGTATCGTTGGCCATCGAGACCGCCTCGTCCTCGCTGCCGAACTGGGCGATGTAGG
>CANGGT010000310.1 GCA_947453375.1 Planctomycetaceae bacterium | reverse complement strand
TGTCCATGCAGGCTGCGGCTCCGGCGGTGGCGCCGCCACCGAATCCGGCGGCCGAAATCGTGGCCCGGGGGCTCGAACTCCCCTTCCCGCTCGTGGCCGGCAGTCCCACGGCCGAAGTCTCCCCGCCGCGTCCTCTGGCGTTGCTCGAGGCCCTCGAGCGTTCCGGGGACAGAACGCGTCGTCTCTGGATCACCCAGGCCTACTGGACGCTCGCCGCGGCCGCGGCGCGCGTTCGGTTCGCCGCGGAGGCCGAAGAGCGGCTGGCGCTCGTCGCCCCTGGAGGAAGCCCGGACGACCTCGTTCTGCTCGATCTCGCGACCGCGACGGCCCGGGGAGAGAGCGCCTCGGCCGGAGTCGACCTCGTCGCAGCGCAGCAGGAGATCATCGATCTGGTCAGGCTGCCGGTCACCGATCCTCCTCCCTGGCCTGTCGACCGCCCCCTGACGGCCGCCTACCAGACCCACTTCGAGACGATCTTCGCCGGCCGGCCAGCCACGGGGAGGGTGCGGGCCATCCATCGTCAGTTGCCATTGGAGTATGCGGCGCTCGTGGCGCGGGGCGAGGCGGTCCGGGCCGCGGAACGCCGGTTCGCAGCCATGGAGGCCCTCCATGCCAAGGGGAGCAAGCCGATCGGGGTGGTGTTGGCGGCTCACGACGCGATTGTCGAGCAGGGCGAGGCGTTCGTCCGCGCCGTCCGCGTCTACAACCTCGACATCGCTGAATACGTCATGGCCGTCGCCGATCTGTCGGTCCCAGACGAGCGGTTCGCGACGATGCTCATCGGGCAGCCAACCCCCTGGCGGCAGCCGTTGACGGCGGTGCCTCCCTTCGCCGGCAACGATCGGGTCGTGCCCGTCGTTGGGCAGTCATTCCCGTCGGCCCAGGGAGCCCTCTCGCCCGATCTCTTTCCGGCCGGCACTCCCGCACTCCAGCCCCCCCCTGCTGTCGGTCAGCCGACGCTGCCCGGCGGTGGCGGAACGGCGGCCGTTCCCGTGGCCCCGAACAGGTTCGCTCCCCCGCCGAACCTCCCGGCCGGGGCCCCGCTGCCCGTCGCCGGCGCGCCGTTTGGCGGCTGACCCTCCCCTTCGGCTGGGCGGGGATGACCGGAAAGGCTTGCGTCGGCGCCCCGGGCCGCGATGATTCGGCATGGTCAACGTTCCCCCGACGCCATTCTCCGCTCCCGCCACGCCGCCCCACGCGCCCCCCGCCCCGTTGCGGATCGGCCCGGTGGTCGTCGATCCGCCGATCCTCCAGGCGCCGATGGCCGGCTATACGAACTACGCCTACCGGCAGGTGGTGCGCGAGTTCGGCGGAGCCGGCTTGCTCGCTACGGAGATGATCGCAGCTCGCAGTGCCACCTGGCTGGAGACCAACCGCGGCGAGCATCCCGACCGCTTGTGGGGGGTGCAGGATGAGCCGCGGCCGCTGGCGGTCCAGATGTGGGACAACGATCCCGAGAATCTCGCCCGCGTTGGTCGGAGACTCGCGCGGGACTTCCGGGTGAGTGTCGTCGACCTCAACTTCGGGTGTCCGGTGCGGCAGGTGACGGTCAAGGCTCACAGCGGATCGTGGCTCCTCCGGGATCCGGACCGCGTCGGTGAGATCGTCTCGCGCGTCGTAGAAGCGTGCGACGGCGTGCCGGTGACGGCAAAGATCCGCCTCGGCTGTTCCGACGACTGCCGGACGGCCGTTGAGGTAGCGCAGCGCATCGAGGAGGCGGGGGCTTCCTGCCTCACCGTCCACGGCCGCGTGGCGGCACAGTTCTTCTCCGGTGAGGCCGATTGGGGGGCGATCGCCGAAGTGAAGCGGTCGGTGTCGCGGATGCCAGTGGTGGGGAATGGCGACATCGATTCCGCCGCCACCGCCGTGGCCCGGCTCCGGGAGAGTGGTGTCGATGGCGTGATGATCGCGCGGGAGGCGCTCTCCCGGCCTTGGATCTTCGCCCAGACCGCCGCACTCCTCCGCGGTGATCCGATGCCCCCGGATCCTGGTCTTGCCGAGCAGAAGGAACTCGTCCTCCACCACTACGACCTTGTCTGCCGGCGATTCGGCGTCGAGCGGGGAACGCTCCTGATGCGCAAGTTCGCCTGTTCCTATGCTCAGGGCCTCGCCGGCGCCCGTGAGTTCCGGGGGCGGGTGTCGCGCGTCGAGACGCGTGAGGCGTTTCTCGAGGTCATGCGCGACAGTTTTCCGTCGGCCCAGGCAAGGGCGTCGGGGCCCCCCTGACGCCGGGCCCGGAGGGCTCTGAAAACCTGAATATTTTTCGCATGGTTCGTTGTCAAAAAGGTGCTGGAGCGTAGAATGACGGTATGAATTCCTCTGCCACGCCATCGACCATTCCCCCCTCTGCCGCCGATGCGAGAGCTTCATCGAGAGCGTCGCTGACGCAGTCGGCCAAGCGGCCCGAATTGCGTGCCTCCGACTCGGTCTTGGTCGAACTCCTGCGGACGAACGGGCAGACGGGCGTGGGGGAACTGGCGTCGGCGCTGCGGGTGACCGCGACGGCGGTACGGCAGCGGCTCGATCGGCTGATGCGCGAGGGCATCGTGACGCGTGAGGTGGTGATCACCTCGGCCGAAGGGAGTTCGGGCGGCGCCCGGCGCCGTGGACGTCCGGCCCATGTCTACGGCCTTACCGAGAAAGGCGAACGCACGGGCGGAGACAACTTCCGCGACCTGGCCGTCGTTCTGTGGAGTGAGATCCGTCGGGTGGAATCGCCGGAGGTGCGGCGTGGGCTTCTCTCCCGCATCGGCTCGGCCATGGCAGGGCTCTATGAGGATCAGGTCGCCGATGGAACCCTCCACGAGCGTCTCGACAGGGTGGTGGGGCTGCTGCGGGAGCGTCAGGTCACTTGTGGGGTCGAGTTCGCCACCGAGCCTGGCGGCAACCGACTCGCCGTGCTCACCAACCACGTCTGTCCCTATCCCGAAATCGCCGATCTTGATCGAGGGATCTGTGCCGCTGAGCGGATGATGTTCCAGGAACTTCTCGGTACGAGCGTTTCGCTCGCCAGTTGCCGTCTCGATGGTGCCGACTGCTGCCGTTTCGCCATTCCGATGGGGGGCGAGGCCGGGAAGGCAGACGGCGGTCATGCCGCCGATGGCTCTGAAGATCAGGCCCATTCCCCGAGCTAGCCGGTTCGATTGTCCCAACTATCCATCACCCCCCTTCCTTCCCGCCCGTAGCCCGAGTCAACTGATTTTTTCGCCGGGGCCCGATGCCCATCCCCGCATCCCGGCAACCACGACACGATCACGAGAACACCGCGGAGTCCCTTGCATGACCCAGCCCTGGATCGAAGGCCGTTTCGAGGAAAACCTCGTCCTTACCACCGTTGAACAGGCGATCAATTGGGCTCGTCAGTCGAGCATCTGGCCGATGACTTTCGGGCTGGCGTGCTGCGCGATCGAGATGATGGCCGCCGGAGCGAGTCGCTATGACCTCGATCGGTTCGGTGCCGGTGCTTTCCGCGCCACCCCGCGCCAGGCCGACTTGATGATCGTGGCGGGAACGGTCACCTACAAAATGGCCAGTCGCGTCCGTCGCCTCTACAACCTCATGCCCGACCCGAAGTACGTGATCGCCATGGGTGCCTGCACCACCGGCGGTGGGCCGTACTTCAAGTGGGGCTATCACGTC
>CANGGT010000309.1 GCA_947453375.1 Planctomycetaceae bacterium | reverse complement strand
GGCGAGTCGACCGGGCACCTCCACGGCGCCCGGTTCCTTTTTACCTCGAGGTCTTCCATGAATCGTAGAACTCTCATCACGGCCCTTGCTGTCATGGCTTTTGGTTTCGCGACGGTCTCGACTGCCGAGGCTGGTGGTGGCGGCGGTAAGACGAAGAAGAACGCGATCTATATCGTCAACGCCCAAGCGATAGCTGAGCCGGCCCAATTGGTGATCTGGCTTCCCAACAGTAGCACCCTCGCCACCACAGGGACCTACGATCAACTCATCGCGGCTGGGGCGAAATACATCGGGCCAGGGCAGACCCTCAAACTGTTCCCGAACGTGGCGCCCGGATCGGGACATGTGTACGTGTTCCCGTCCCAGGGAGTCCAATTGGGAACCGTTGTCCCGGGTCCGGATGACTCCGAGCCCTATACCGTCAAGTCCGGGACGACCCTTGGCTATACGATCGCGGGAGTTGATGGTGCTGCAACGATCACGCCGATCGCGCCGTAGTCGCTGCTCCCCCTCCACGGATTCCTCGAGGGCCCCGCGCCCTTGAGATTCCCGGGCCCGTCGGACAGGGCGGGGAGAGCCATGGCGCTCCCTGCCCTGTCCACTCCGGGATCGCCGCTCGAGCGTCGATCCCGCCTGCCTCATCCTCCTCCTCTCCGACCGGACACACCGTGACTGCGACAGCCATTCGCCCTGCGGCGACGGCAGGACGCCCGATTGTCGTCGCGCAGCAGAGCCTCGCCTTCGCCCTGCCGCTCCTCTGGCCGGCGGCAGCGGTGATCCTCCTTGCCGCCCCCTGGATCGATCAGCGGCTCGTGGCCTGCGAGTGGCTCGGCCTCGCCATTCCCCTCCTCTTCATCCGCCGTCTCAAGGGCTGGGGAGGAGAGACGCTCGCCGTGATCACCGCGGTCGGCGCCCTGGCGATCGCCTTCCACTGGACCCCTCGGGTGTTGGCCTCGTCCCTCGACACGTCGCTCGGCGTCGCCTTTCTGATCGCGGCGCCGATCATCCTCCTCGACGCCCTCCGCTTGGCTGCCCCCTTCGTGTTCGCCGCCCGCTGCGGGGCCTCCCCCCTCCAGGCCTGGCTCCCGGCCGGATTGATGGCCGTGGTCGTCGAGTCGGTGATGCCGGCCGTCTTTCCGTGGCGACACGGCTACAGCCAGATCGGGTGGTATCCGTTGATTCAGTCGGCCGATCTTCTCGGCCCGGGGATCACGACCCTCGTCGCTTTCGCGCATGCCGGGGTCCTCGTCGCGATGATCAGGGCAACCGGCTTGATGGGCCGAAGCGACGACGACGGCCGTCCCGCGCACCGCGCCGTCGCCGCTGCCGCCCTCGTCCTCTGCCTCCTCAATGCCGGCTATGGGTTCGGGGCGGTGCGGTGGTGGACCGCGAAGATCGCCGCGGCCCCGGTCCTGAGCGTGCTTGCCGTTCAGGCCAATCCGGAAGATGCCGACGGCGTCGAGGCGCTCGAGACGCTCACCCTCGAGGCCTGTGCCTCCCGCGCCACGCCGCCCGATCTGATCTGCTGGCCCGAGTGCAGCGGCGGATCGTATTCGGAGCGGCTCGACTCGCTTGCCGATTCGAAGGCAGTGCATGCCTTGTCGCGTGAGCCGCGGCGCGGGTTCCGTCCGCTTGCGGCCCCCCCCTGCCCGGTCTTGTTCGGTGGCAAGAGTTTTGTCGGCCACCCGGAAAAACCGCGATCGCTCTTCCAGTCGGCGATCCTCCTCGATGCCTCGGCTCGGATCCTTGGACGCTATCACAAGCGTCATCTGATGCCCTTCGGCGAGTATGTCCCAGGGGCGACCTGGAGCCCCGACATCGCCCGCCTGTTCCCGATGAACGAGCCACTCGTGGAGGGGAGCGAACCGAACGTGCTCTGCGACGGCGGGCCGGCCAGACTCGGCGTCCTGCTCTGCTACGAGGACATGATCCCCGCCGCGGCGCACTCGCTCGTCCGGGGCTCGGCCAATCTCCTCGTCTCCCTCATCAACGGCGCCGCCTTCACCGTCCCCCTCACACTCGAGCAGCATCGCCTGCTGGCGCAGCTCCGGGCCGTCGAATCGAGGCGATTCATGCTGCGCTGCGCGTCGACCGGAGAAACGTGCGTGATCTCGCCCCTCGGCGCCATCGTCGCTCGTCTCCCGCTCCAGGAGCGGGGCTCCCTGACCTACGACGTGGGGCTGCTCGATGAGCAGCCCCTCTTTCTCCGCATCGGCGAGCTCGCCTTCCCCATGTTCTGCGCGATCGCCTTGATCCCGATCTGCCTCCGGGCCTTCGTACGGAGCAGGCCCGGCTCCGCAGCTCCCAACGCGCGTGCCGACGGTTCGTGATTCTCTCTCCTCCTCCTCCCTCCCCCCTCCACGGAGCCACGATCGTGATCAACGTCAGACTGACCCTTGAAGGCGAGCGCGACGTGAGGAACGCGTCGATCGACCACCTCGAACAGGCCCTCGCGGCCCTCGCGGAGCCCCTCGGCCCGACCTTCATCATGCTCACCGACGACACCGGCGGATCGATGCGGGCCCTGGGGAGTGGGGGGCGCTACACGGCTGAATACCTTGAAGTCTTCGACCACCACCTTCGGGTGTGGCGGGCAGCGGCTCTCGACACCTCCGACGACACACCAGCGACAGTGGGATTCTTCACATCCTGCCCCCAGGGGATCCACTCGCCCAGGAGTTGTCCGTGTGTCGTTCGGGCGAGCGAGATTCTCCGTCTTGACGACGTGGAGATGATCCTGACGACCTACCATGCCCATCGCTCGATGCATCTCGGGTATGCATGGCGGGTGACCCGAGGGAGCGCGCGTGCTCCGAGAGCCGGCCGAGCGCGAACTGGAAACAAAGCCCACCACGCAACACACTGAAAGCGTGGGGTCGCCTGTGCTCCCAGAGCCGGCGTAGCCGACACGCGCAGCCCCGGAGGGCGGAGCGCAGGCGGGTCGGAGAGAGTGGATGCCAAGGATGGCCGGAACGAGCGTCCAGCGACGGGCCACGGGCGACCCCGAGCGCCTCCGTCGAGGCCGCGAACTCTTCACGCCCCCGACCTGTCCCCAGCCGCGTTCACTCCTTCGGCCAGAGAAACGTCTTCTCGGATTCGACGTGCCGAAGAAGATCCTCCTTCTCCCACCACGTGTTCTTCATCTCGCGCCGTGAATAGAGCTTCTCAGCCTGGTCGACATAGTGCGGCGAATCGGGATGGCCTGACTGCCCCCACGGCGTGCAGGTGAAGCTTTCCACACCGTCGGGACCAAAGAACATGAGGATCACCGCCATCGAGCCGGAGTTGGCGATGAACCGCCCCGGCTGCGTCGGATCCTCGGCCGAGCGGACATCCATGAGCGTCTCGGAGAAGTTGGCGTCCTTGTTCCCCTTGTCAAAGTCGGCGCCGGGGGCGGGGAAGTAGCGGCCGCCGCGTCCCACGACGTGTGCTTGCCCCCAGGGGATGTCCCAGTGACCGTACTTCTGCGTCATCTCGTCGATCGTGGCGCGAAAGAGCGCCCTTGCCTCGGCCCGAGTGGCGTCGTCGAGGCGGCCGTCGGTGTGGAGCGGCGCGAGATCGAGCTTCTCGCCACACTTCAGCCGCCAGAACTTGAGCAGCGCCGCTCCCCGCGCGTCGTTCGCATAGTCGCCATCCCACGCGAGCGCCACCTCGACGGCCTTCTTCACCTC
>CANGGT010000308.1 GCA_947453375.1 Planctomycetaceae bacterium | reverse complement strand
GTCGCCGGACGTTCGCTCCGGGCATCCATGCCCTCCGCTCTCTCCGCGCCGCTATCGCTTTCGCCCTCCGGGCTGCGCTCACCGGCGAGGCCGGCTCTCGGAGCACGGGCGACCCCTCGCTGAAGAGCGCCAGTGGGATGAACTCAGTGCACAGGGATGGCCCCGCGGGAGTATGGCTAGAACTTCTGAATGGCGTCGAAGCCGAGCATCGTTTGATTCGTGCTCACGCCGTCGTTGAAGGGGAGAACGCCGCTTCGGCCGCTGAAGAAGTCCCAGCGGAAGCAGGGGCGGACGAGGACGTTGCCATTCGGCACCCAGTTGGGGCCGACGGTCAGCGAGAAGTAGTTGCCGGGCAAGGGGACGTGGTTCGGGTTGCTCGGCCGGTTGAGCCCGACACGCGTGCCGTCGACGTCGTCAAACCACTCGAAGCGCGCGCCCCACTTCCAGGTGTCGCTCGCCGACCAGTAGAGATACTGGTCGATGCCGGTCCAGAGCGCCGTGCTGCCGTCGGCGAGTCCCTGGGCCTGGGTGCCGAGCCACTGATGGAAGACATACTCGACGTTGTCCGTGGGGCGGACTTCGAAGATCAAGCTGTAGCGGGTGCGGTTGGCCGAGGCGAGGATCGGCGCCGGCTGGAAGACCGGCGAGAAGTCGTCGCATTCGTCGCCGCTGATGATCGCGAACGACGAGGCGAGGGAGTTGTCATCGTTCTTGAGTCTAGCGCGGCCGAGGAAATTGGCCCGGGCATAGCCCGAGGAGAGCGCATTCCATCCGTTGACGAGGCCGGCGTTGACTTCGAGGTTGTCGGTCGCGCGCCAGTTGGCGAGCCCGCCCCAGTGGGTGAACGGGCCGGCGAATTGGTAGCTGTAGGCTTTCGTGTAGAAGAAGTTGCCGACGGCGGGCAGGCCCTCGTAGCCCACCACCGAATAGAAGTGGCCGAGCTTGACGTTGAGGTCTTGGCTCCCCGCCTCGGCGTAGAGCTGCGGCATCGCCAGCCCGTAATACTCGCCGCTGTTCCAGTCATTGGCGCGACTGGGGCTGACCTCCCATCCGGTCGACTGGGCGAGGAGAAAGTCCTCCCCGTAAATGAGATCGGCCCGGTAGCCGAGCCCCGCCTCGCCATCCCCGGGGAGCGTCTGTTCGCCGACGAGGTAGACCTGATTGAGCATCGGTTCGTTAGCCCGGTCGACGGCATTGTAGGGGCCGTTGAACTTGCTTGCCGGATTGGCGAAGTTGCCGATGAAGCCGCCGTCGATCCAGCCATACACACCCGCACGTTCGGGCTTCCCGAACAGGTACCAGTCCTGTCCGTTGGGGATGACGCCGTCCATCACGTTGTCGTCGAGCCTCGGGTCGAAGCGTTCGAACGCCCCGACCTGCCCGGGCTGGCCCACGAAGTCGGATTCCTGGGCCCGGCCTACGGTGGCCATGAGACTGCCGCTCAGGATCACGGCCACCACTCGCTGGGCTCCGGGCCCACAGAGTCTCCGGACCAACGCCATACGATCCCTCCTCCTTCTCGATCCACCGGGGAACGCGAGAGCACCCTCCGCGATGCTTCCGCAGGACGCGGATCGAGTCCTCCATCCATCGGCGGAGGCGGCCGCACAACCGTGACGGCTGCCACTGGCGGAGGAACCGTCACATTTCGCCTGCCCCGGAGCCCCGATCAGCACGAGCTTCCACGGCTGCCCATTCCCCCCAAGCCGTCGATCCGCGGGGCCGACGGCAGGGCGGATGCCGACGGCCATGCCTCCCCTCGGAGGGGAGTCCTCAAGGAAGACAGACGGCGGCGTCGATGGAACGGGCAGTGCGGGTCGTACGGGCTGAGGGGAGTCTGCGGATGGGGGGAGGCTTCGTGAGAGCGATACGGGTTGTGGTGCTCCTGATCGGGTCAGCCTGGCTCGCTGCTTCGGCAGGTCGAGCGTCGGCCCAGACCTACGGCATCGACTTCCGCAATACCCTCATGCCCGCCTCTGGAGGCATGGCGGGCACGAGCGTGGCCGCCCCCCAAGACTTCATCTCGGCGATCAATGGCAACGCCGCGGCCCTCACGCAGTACGAGGGAACGCATTTCACCATCGGCGGCGCTTTCGTCGGACCAACGGCGCGGCTCTCGCAGGCAGCCCCACTGCCGCTCCTCGGCGTCCAGCCATTTTCCCAAAAGAGTGAGACCCCGGGGGCTATCGTCCCGGCGATCGGCGTCTCCCAGGAGCTCGACGGCTTCGCGCTCCCCACGACGGTCGGGATCGCCGTCCTCGGCGCTGCCGGTGGCGGATCGAGCTACATCCAGAATCCGGCGAGCAACGGCACCTCCTCCTACCTCCTGTTCCTCGAGTTCGCCCCGTCAGTAGCCGTGGCCCTCACGGAGCGCCTCTCGGTGGGGGCAACGATGTTCATCGGCGACGGCTACGCCTCGGGGCCGTTCGTCGGCGTCAGCAACATGACCAACGCCTACGCCCTGCGGGGAGGCGTCGGGATCAATTACCTCGTCGGCGATTCCACGCGACTCGGGGCCTATTACCAGTCGACCCAGGCCTTCAGGTTCCCCAACGAGGCGACCCTCTTCGGCCAGTCCCGCTCCATCGACGTCGACATGGGCCTGCCGCAGACGGTGGGGATGGGAATCTCCAACGAGTCGCTCATGGATGGCAACTTGCTGCTGGCCGCCGACGCCCTGTTCCTCGATTGGGACTCAGCCGCGCTGTTCAAAAGCATCTACAACCCGCAGTGGGTGATGCAACTCGGGGCCCAGTACCGCGCTACCGATCGGCTCAAACTCCGAGCCGGCTATGCCTTGGCCGAGAATCCGATCGACCACGGCTTTGGAACATCGATCGGCCCGGTTCAGGTGCCCGGCGGAGTTCCTGCGGTGAAATATGTGCAGAGCCAGTTCGCGATCGTCAACGAACACCGGATCTCCGGTGGCTTCGGCTACAGCGACGTCATCCCCGGGCTCGACTTCGATGCCTTCGCCGGCGGCATGTTCCCGGCCACCGAGTTCCTCGGGAACTCGACCCGCGTCGACATCTGCAGCTACTGGGCCGGCCTCGGCTTCACCTGGCACTTCGACCGCCCGCAGCCCCGCACGCCCGCCTCCGGATCATGAGCCGTCGGAAATCCGCTACCGAGTCCGGCAGGGCCGGAAATGGCCTCGCGGCCACGCGTTGCCAAAGCGCCCTGGTGGCCCTGGCAACTCTGGCCGCAGCCGGGTTCACTCCGCCGGCTCCAGCAGCGCCGATGGAGGTGCTCCGGCTCGCTCCGGGCTCGAACTTCGCCGAAGCCGAGCGTGATGAAATCGAGACCGACCGAGACACCTTCACCTTTGCCCCGACCACAGCCGGTACCGGCCGCACGATCACCGAAGCCTCGTATTCGTTCATCGACAACGCCACCGGACCGGATGCCCACAGCTTCCCGGAGCTCCTCGTCCGCCGCGGGATTGGCGAGCGCTTCGAACTGCGGGTCGGAATCAATTATGAGGCCGGCGGGCCGGGGCTGGCGTCGGGCACCCAGGTCGGCGGCGAGGATCTCGTCTCGGAAGAGGAGAGCCGGATGCTCTACGGAGCCAAGCTCGAAACAACCGATCAAGCCGGCTGGATCCCGATGTCGGCCCTGGTGATCCAGGGCTTCACGCCGCTCTACGGGCCGACGCACCAATCGACGATGATGGTC
>CANGGT010000307.1 GCA_947453375.1 Planctomycetaceae bacterium | reverse complement strand
GAAACACCGCGGTCGGCCAACGCACGATCCGGTCGCAGCCATTGGCCGTGTCCCCCACGACCGCGAGCGCACAAGCCCCGGCCACCGCGAACCAGGTCACGAAGGCAAACACCGTCAGCACGGTGAACATCGCGCCGAGAAACGAGAGCCGGCCGTCTCCGCTTGCCATCAGCCGGAGGCTCTCACGCACGAGCACACCGACCACAAACGCGAGTACCGCGAGCAGGGCCGTGCGCCCCCGGACACCCGGAGCGAAGGGAAACGTCCACGTGCCCGTGAGAAACGGCCGCTCCGGCAGACGGGGGCGATGCGCACCGCGCTTCTTTTTCATCGCTTCCCCGTTCCTCCCGCCGCCGTACCCGGCCTCACACCCTCTCGGAATCGTCGCGGAGCATCACCACCTCGACGTCGTCGCCAGCCTCGGCACGGCGGACCCCGGCCGGCAGCGCGAGATAGGCATCGGCGACAGCCAGCCCGACCAGATCGGAAGAGCCCGTCCAGGGGAGCGGATGAGCGACAAGGCTGCCGCCGTCGCCCGATTCGAGTCGGCAGGGCGCGTAGACCGGCCGATCCTCGGCCCCCTTCGCTCCCCCACCGAGCCGCGCCCGCCGCCGGGGCAAGGACAAGCGGCCCTGCGGCCAACCGAGGAGGGAAGCGAGCGCCGGGCGGACGAAGAGATCGAAGCAGACGAGGCTCGAAGCCGGATTGCCGGGAAGCCCGAAGACGAGGCACCGCCCTCCCCCGTCGGGGCGCGTGAAGCAGCCGAACCACACCGGCTTCCCCGGCTTGAGACGGACCTTGTGGAAGATCTTCTCGACGCCACAGCGGCGGAAGGTGTCGGGGACGAGATCGAGATCGCCTGCCGAAACACCGCCGGAGAGGAGGAGGATGTCGGCGGCGAGCCCCTGCGAAACCGCTGCCCGAAGCGGCTCCGGCCGATCGACGGCCGTGCCGAGGGCCACCGGCTCGCCACCGAGAGCGGCGACGGCCGCGGCGAGCATCGGGCCATTGGAATTGCGCGTCTGGCCGAAGCGAGGCAGAGCCTCGGGAGCGACAATCTCGCTCCCCGTCGAGAGGATCGCCACGCGCGGCCGCGGCACGACGACGACATGCGTCGCCCCCGCTTCCGCCGCGAGCCCCACCGCTGCCGGCGTGAGGAGCGTCCCCGCCGGAAGCACCTCGGCCCCCGCCCGGAACGCACAGCCCTGCAGGCCGACATGCTGCCCGGCGCGGAATCTCGGATCGTGGAGCCGCACGACCCCTCCGGCATGCACGCCGGCCGTCCCCTCGACCGCACACTCGATCGGCACCACCGCATCGGTCCCCACCGGGATCGGCGCGCCGGTCATGATCCGGGCACACGAGCCGGGGCGGATCTCGAGGCTCGAGGCGTCGCCGGCCGCGAGATCGACGACGACGTCGAGCGACATCGGCGCCGCGCTCTCCCCTGCTCCATCGACCATGTCAGCCGAGCGGACGGCGAAGCCGTCCATCATGGCCCGGTTCCACGGCGGCGAATCGACGTCGGCGACGATCGGCTCGACGAGCCGGCGCCCGCGTCCCTCCTCCAGCCGCACGCGCCGCGGCAGAAGGGGGCGGCTATCCGCCACGACATGGGCCAGCGCCGCTGCGAGATCGATCATCGCCTTTTTTCGGGCGGCAGCCCGCCCCTCCGGTGGCATCGCGGGAATGGGCCGTCAAGCGGTGGCCGCGGCCGACGAGAGAGCCGACGGGATGGCGCCCGGGCCGACGGCGAGGAAGGCGCGGAGGAGATCGTAGCCGGCGGGAGTGAGAAAACTCTCGGGATGGAATTGCACGCCGTAGATCGGCAGCGTGGCATGGCGGACGGCCATGATCTCGCGCGAGCCGTCGGGGGCGGTCGACCAAGCGTCGACGTGGAACTCCCGCGGCAGGGTCGGCGGATCGATGACGAGGCTGTGGTAGCGCGTCGCCTCGATCGGGCTTTCCAGTCCGGCAAATAGCCCCTGTCCCGAATGCTCGATCCGATCGACCTTGCCATGCATGAGCCGCTTGGCCCGGACGATCTTGCCGCCAAACACCTGCCCGATCGCCTGGTGGCCGAGACAGACTCCGAGGATCGGCATCCGGCCGGCAAAGCGGCGAACGGCGTCGCAGGAGATCCCCGCCTCGTCGGGCGTGCAGGGGCCGGGGGAGATGACGAGATGGCTCGGCGCGAGCGTGGTGATTCGGTCGCAATCGATCTGGTCGTTGCGATGAACCTCGATCGAGACACCGGGGGCGATCTCGCCGATCCGTTGGACGAGGTTCCAGGTGAACGAGTCGTAGTTGTCGACGAGGAGGATCATCGGCTTCACCCCAGCAGTTCCGAGGGATGCCCCTCGCGGTCGACCAGCGGCAGGACGTGCGGCTTGTAGATCGTCGTGTAAGCCTCGGCGAGGCGATGGGCCTCGAGGGCCTCGGCCGACGCCCAGTGCTCGATGAGGACGAAGCGGCGCGGCTCGACGGTCGAGTGATAGACGTCAAACTTCAGACACCCGGGCTCCGTGAGACTGCCGCGCCGCTGCTGGGCGAGGAGGTCACGGACGCGGGGAACGTCGGCCGGATCGCGGACGAGGATCATGACGGTGAGGCAGAGCATGGGGCATTCCTCCAAGGAGGCCCTAGCCTACCACCAGTTTGGCCGCCCGCGGCGCGACCGAATCGGCCCGGCGCGCGAGGATGCGGAGATACGGGGGGAGGAAGGCAGCCCGGTCGGCAAACGACCCTGGCTCGGCCCCCGGCCGGGTGTGATCGGGCTCGCAGAGATCCTCGATGACAAACCCCGCCGCACAGATCCCGCCGAGGAGCGTGGAGAGCCCATGGAGAAACTCCTGCGTCCCGGGCTCGCGGAGGCGCGACGGCGGGGCCGGGGGGAGCGGCTCGCGGCGGTCGGCGCGGTGTTCGAGTTCCCACCGCCCGCCGGGGCCTGGGGCGAGGCCCGCCTGGAGGCTCGATGGATGTTTGTGCTGGCTCACGTAGCGCCCTCCCGGCCGGGTCACCCGAGCCACCTCGCGGAACACGCTTCCCACCTCGGGCACGTAACAGGTGCTCACCGGATGGATGACGAGATCGAACCGGCCAGTGGCGAACATCCGCAGGTCGTCCATCGAGGTCTGGACGATCTCGAGATCGAGCCTCCGCTCGGCCGCCACCTGCCGATCGAGGGCGAGCATCGCCGGGGAGAGATCGACGACGGTCACCCGTGCCCCGGCCGCCGCATAGAGGGGCCCATGCTTGCCACCACCGGCCGCCAGGCAGAGGAGTTCGAGGCCATCGAGCCGCGCCGGGAGCCACGGCCGCCCCGTCGGCCCCCCGCTCCCGAGCCAGCGGCGCGGATCGTCGAAGGCCTCGTCAGTTGCCGGGCGGGCGAGCGCCGCCTGCGCGGTCGCCAGCCGGTCCCAGGCGCGGGCATTGCAGGCAAGCGCCGCCTCGCGCCGCTGATGGTCGGTGGGATCGTGCATGAGCGGGCTCACCATCCTCTGCGGACCTGCTCCGCAGGCTCAATCGCGGTCGTAGAGTGCGTCGCGCGTGGCGAGATCGCGTGGCTCGCCGTCACAGACAAACCCCAGCTTCTTCCGCTCCATGAGGGCCGCCTGCTCGGCGGTGAGATACGTGTCGCCGGGCACCTCGACGGCGAACTTCCAAGGCCGCGACTCGATGTGGCCGTCGAGGAAGCAGACATTGGCCTGCGTGGCAT
>CANGGT010000306.1 GCA_947453375.1 Planctomycetaceae bacterium | reverse complement strand
GTACGGCGTCGATCGCGACACCGTACGGATCATTCCCCACGGCGTTCCTCCGGTGCCTTTTGGACGGGATGAATCGCTGAAGGCATCGCTCGGGCTCGCTGGCCGACGCGTCATCTGCACCTTCGGGCTCATCAACCGCGGCAAGGGGCTCGAGCACATGATCCGCGGCCTCCCCTCGGTGGTGGCTGCCTGCCCCGAGGTGGTCTATCTGATCGTCGGGGCGACCCATCCCCAGGTGAAGCTCCAGGAAGGGGAGGTCTACCGCGAAGGGCTCGCGGAGTTGGCGAGATCGCTCGGCGTCGGCGACCACGTGCGGTTTGTGAATCGTTACTTGAGCCTCCCGGAGCTGCTCGCCCATCTCCAGGCCTGCGACGTCTTCGTCACCCCTTACCCCGGCAAGGATCAAATCGCCAGCGGCACGATGGCCTATGCCATGGCCGTCGTCGGCGCCGTCATCAGCACCCCGTATCTCTACGCCTGCGAGATGCTCGCCGGGGGACGGGGGATGCTCGTTCCCTTCTCCGACAGCGACAGCCTCGCCGCAGCGGCGGTCCTCCTCCTCACCGACGATCGACTGCGGACGCGGACTCAGAGGAAGGCCTACCGCTATGTCCGGCCGATGTTCTGGCCGAACGTCGGCCGCAGCTACCACGACCTCTTCGGCCGGGTCGCGGCGGAGGATCGCCGGCCAGTCCGGCGCGACGAACGATCGGAATCCGCGGCGCCCACGCACGTCGCCACCCTCCAGGGGAAGAGCCGATGAGTGAACCCGCCCGCCTTGTGCTCTCTCACCTCGATCGGATGACCGACTGCACCGGTCTCGTCCAGCACGCGATCTACGGGATTCCCCGCCGGGAGAGTGGTTATACGACCGACGACAACGCCCGCGCGTTGCGGCTCTACACCCGGTTGTGGAACCAATGTCCGGAGGAGCGGATGCTGTCGCGAGTGTCGTGTTCTCTGAGCTTCCTCGAGCATGCCCGCTGCCGCGTGAAGGGCTTCTACAATTTTCTCAGCTACCAGCGCGACTGGCTCGATGCGACCGTTACGGGTGACTGCCAGGGGCAGGCCGTCTTGGCGCTGGCAGAGGTCCTTGGCAGTCGGCTCCCCGAGGGCTACCGGGCCCTCGCCTGGGAATTGATCCAGACCGTCCTGCCAACGCTCGCCGAGATCCGCAGCCTTCGTGCGCAGGCCTACGTGATCCTCGCCTGGTCGCATCTCCACAAGGCCAACGTCGGCGAATCGCGGGCCCTCGAGACGGTGGCGCATCAGGGGGCGCTGCGGCTCAACGATGCTTTCGCCCGGTCGCACCGCCCCGATTGGCCGTGGTTTGAATCGCGGATGACCTACGCCAATGCCGTCCTCCCGCACAGCCTGTTTGCCGCCGCTGAGCTCTGGCCGGAGGGGCCGTTCCTGTCGGTCGCCGACGAGACCTTCGGCTTCCTCGTTGCCGAGACGACCGTCGACGATTGTTTCTGGCCCGTCGGCAACCTCGATTGGTATGCGCGCGGCGAGACGAAATCCCCTTACGACCAGCAGCCGGTCGAGGCCTCGACGATGGCCGAGGCGGCGCTGGCCGCCTTCGCCTCGCGGGGAGATCGCCGTCATCTCGCCACGTTCGACCGTGCCCGGGCCTGGTTTGTGGGGCGCAACAGCCTCGGCGTGCCCCTCACCGATCCGCTCACCGGCGGGTGCTGCGATGGTCTCCAGCAGAACGGGCTCAACCGCAACCAGGGGGCCGAGTCGACCCTCGCCGCGCTCTGGACCGAATGGCTCGGGAGCACGCTCCGGCCGGTCGACGGCCTCGGCATGGCAGCCACCCTCATCCCCTTTTCGCCCCTCCGCACCCCTCTGGAATACACCGACGCATGACCCCCATCGCCAGCACCCGGCACTATCCCGGACTGTTTCACCGCCACGAGGACAATCCGATCCTCACGGCTGACGCTTGGCCCTATCCGGCCCACACTGTCTTCAACGCAGCCGCCTGCCAGGTCGGCGACACGACGCTCCTCCTTGTGCGCGTCGAGGATCGTCGCGGCCATTCGCATCTCTGCGTGGCCCGGAGTGCCGACGGGATCGGCGACTGGCAGATCGATCCCCAGCCGACATTTCCCCCCGATCCGGTGAACTACGCCGAGGAGGCCTGGGGTGTGGAAGATGCCCGCGTCACCTGGGTCGCCGATCGCGGCGAATGGATCATCAGCTACACGTCGTACTCCTCGATCGGGCCACTGGTGTCGCTCGCCTCGACGGTCGACTTCCAGAGGTTCGTCCGGCTCGGTCCGGTGATGCCGCCGGAGGACAAGGACGCCGCGATCTTTCCGCGCCGGTTCGGCGGCCGCTACGCGATGATCCACCGGCCGGTGTCGGCGGGGAGTTCCGGGGCCCACATCTGGCTCTCGTTCTCCCCCGACCTGCGGCACTGGGGGGATCACCATGTCCTCCTCCATGCCCGCCGCGGAGCCTGGTGGGACGCCAACAAGATCGGCCTGAGCCCCCCGCCGCTGGAGACGCCCGACGGCTGGCTTCTCCTCTACCACGGCGTCCGCCACACCGCCGGTGGCTGCCTCTACCGGCTCGGGTTTGCGCTGCTCGACCTCGAGCAGCCGTGGCGCGTCATCCGCCGCAGCGACGACTGGGTGTTCGCTCCGGAGATGCCCTACGAACGCCAGGGGGATGTCAACAGCGTCGTCTTTCCCTGCGGCTGGATCCTCGACGAGGCGACCGGCGTGATTCGGATGTACTACGGCGGTGCCGATTCCTGCCTGGCGCTGGCGACGGCGAACCTCTCGGACATCCTCGCCTACCTCCGCACCTGCCCCGTCCCACCGCCGCGCGATCGCCCCGGGATGACGATCTGACGCGCCGGGCGTTCACCGACTCACCACTCGGCGTTGGGAAGCTCGCCACCGGCACGGCTGCCGAGGGCGTGGAGCACTTCGAGATTGATCGAGTCGGAGATCGCCCGGGTCGAGCCGTCGCCCATGCCGACGACCGACGCGCCGGGGTGATACGACCCGAAACCACCGACGGTGAGCGGGCCCTTCTCGGCCGGTTCATCCTCGACGAGCCCGGTGAACCGCCGCTTCGAGATCGGCTCGATCCGACCGGTGTTTCGCAGCGTCGCCCGCGTCCCCGACGGCCAGCCAAGCTCGACCAGGGAGACACCGTCGATGGGATCTTCGAAAACGTGCTCCGAGAGGAGGAGCGTGTGCGAGCTGCCGTCGAGAATGTCGTCGAACCGGATCCGGCTGTTGAGGAACAGGAGGCCGTCGTTGCCGACATCGATCGGCGCCTCAATCGAGTTGTGGCAGCCGGCATAGCTCGACCATCCGATCGGGGCGCCACCCTGGTCGCCGCCCCTTGGCCCGGGGGACGACGGGCAACGCAGGACCGCGATATTCGCCCGTCGCAGCGTGTCGTTGACCTCGGCGTAGGCGCCGGCCTGCTGGTCGAACATCCGGAAGAGGCTGTTCTGCTCCATGTAGGGGAGCACCTGAACCGTCCAGGAGACATGCTGGCCGACGGCCTCGTTCTTGATCGGGCCGTCGGGATTGATGACGCCGGACGGAAAGTGGCCGGTGTGGAACTCGTGGTTGTGGAGGGCAAGGCCGAGCTGCGTCGTGTTGTTCAAGCAGGAGCAGCGCCTGGCGGCCTCGCGGGCGGCCTGGACGGCCGGGAGGAGGAGGCCGACGAGCGTGCCGATGATGGCGATGACGACGAGCAGCTCGACGAGCGTGAACGCCCGCAGCCGGCGGTGGGAACGGTGCATGGTCATGGGAGAGCCTCCGGGGTGACGGCAGGAGATGGTTCGGGGACGGTGGATG
>CANGGT010000305.1 GCA_947453375.1 Planctomycetaceae bacterium | reverse complement strand
GTTCGTCGTCTTCACGGCCGGGTTGGTCGCCATGTCAGGGGTTCTCCGTGGGGGGGTAACGTTAGGAGTATTCACCACGCTTCCGGTCGAGGAGACTCTGCCGGTCGCGAAAAGTTGTTTCTTGGCGGGCTGTTTGCGGGCTGTGCGGCCTGTGGCGATTGCCGGGGTTGCGGGCTCCCGTGCGGCCGTCTCAGGCGTCAGGTGGTCCGGGAACGTGGGAGGTCGAGTCGGTCGATGATCGCCGCCACATAGGCGTCGATCGGCTTGTCGTGGGGGCGGAAGGGCTGGGCCGCCTCGCCCCCCTCGCTGAAGGCGACGAGTTGGTCGTCGCCGGCACCGAGGTCGTCCCAGGCGACGAGCGGTTCGGCAGCAGGTTGGCCAAGGTCTCCGGCGGCGAGATCGGCCGCCGAAAGGGGCACGAGGACACGGAACACCCCGCCGCGCACCGTGGGATGCGGTTCAACGAGGGTCACCGTGCCGATCGTCTGTCCGAGTCGCATGGGGTGCTCCTTCCGTGGAAGTCAGTGCTGGTGGGTCGTGCAGGAACAGGCTTCGGGCTTCGGGCCGCTGCAGGGGCATCCGCCAGCAGCAGGGGGGGCGAGTTCGGCCGGAGGAGGCCCCGGTTCCCGACCGGCGAGCGTGACTCCGATCCGTTCGAGGCTCGATGCGGAGAACTCGCGCGGGCTGACCACGAGGAGATTCGCGGCACACTCCTGCGCGGCGGCCAACAGCGCCGTGGTGTCGCGCGCCGTCACCGCCCGGACGCCGGGCGATCGGTTGGCAAGCGCCGTGGCGACATGAGGGCGACCGGCGAGGAGGATCCCCCGACCACCGTCACGCGTCAGATGGAGGCCGAGGCTCGCGACGACATCGGCAAGCCCGGTGGCCGGGAGTTGCTGGACGCCGGGAAGAGCACGAACGAGGCCCGCCGTCCGCCCCGCCACGTCTCCGGGGCACTCGGCCGCCGCGACAAAGAACGGCCGGACGGCGGCAGCCGTGCCCGAGAACGCAGTGGCCCCCTTCGCGCCACGCACGAGCGTGCATCCCGCGGCCCGGGCGGCGTCGCGGCCGGAGGGAGTGACGAGGGCATCGTGGCGAAGCAGGATCGTCCGGGTACCGGCGGGAACGACGCCCAGGCTCGCTGCCGTGACGAGTTTCTCAGCAAGTTGGAAGGTGCCGGCCGCGATGCTCGGGGATGCTGCGGCAGGGGCTGCGGAAGCCTGGGTGACCGGAGCAACGATCGGCGCGGCCGCCGGCGGCAACAGATCGGCCCGGATCCGCCGCAGCACTTCGCGGACGATCCCGGCGATCTGGTCTGGGGTGAAAGCTTGGGCGCTCATCGATTCAGGCCTGCTTCCGGCTCGAGAAGGTGGTGACGTCGTCGACGAGGGCAACGACGCTGTAGCGGGCCGGAGTGGCGTCGCTCTTGAGGATGTCGCGGAGGAGGCGGCCGTCGCTGGTGATCATGACGAGATCGCCGACCCCGGCAGCCACCGTGTCGATCGCGAGTTGGGGATCGCCGTCCGCCTTCGTGCGGTCGGCCATGAGCGGCTGCACGACGAGCAGCTTCGAGCCGGCAAGCGAGCGGTGCTTGACGGTGGCGGTGACCGTGCCGAGGACGTGGGCGAGTTGCATGGGTGTCTGTCGAGGTGGGAAGGCGGGCGCGTATCTTCTGGGGGCTTCGGGTCACTCAGCCGCGCCGAGGATCCGCAGGTCGTCGACGAGCGTGCAACGGCGCTGGCGGGTGAAGGTGAGCGGCGTCGTCACCCCTTCACCGGTCGGAGTGGCGATCGAGAACGAGATGTAACCTTCGCCGCCGAGGCCGAGGCCGGCGGTGCTGGGGCCGTTTTTGACAAACAGCGTGGTGTCGAGAAGACGGCCCATCTTCGTCATGTTGCGAACGTCATGAGAGTGGATGATCGCCGTATGGCGGAAGCCATGCTCGCTCTCGTGGGCCCGGCGGATCGCCTCGTCGGCGTCCTTGCAGCGGATGAAGGGGACGAACGGCATCATCTGTTCGACCGGCACGAACGGGTTGTCGACCGAGGTCTCGCCGTAAAGGAGCTCGACTTCGCTGGCCACCCCCGTGCCGGCCGCGCGAGCGAGAACGGAGGCGTCTTGGCCGATGAAATCCTTGCAGGCGACCTGATGGCGGTGGGCGCCTTCGCCGGTCCAGACGATGGCCCGGGCGGTGAGGGCGTCGACCTGCGTGGGATTGAGTCGGGCGGCACCGGCCCGCCCCATCGCCTCCATCATTCGATCGAACACACTCGACACGACGAACACCTGCTTCTCGGCGATACAGAGGAGGTTGTTGTCATAGGCGGCACCGGCGATGATCGACCGCGCGGCCCGGTCGAGATCGGCCGTCTCGTCGACGACGACCGGCGGATTACCGGGGCCGGCGACGATCGCCCGCTTGCTCGACTCGAGCGCGGCCTTCGCCACGGCCGGGCCGCCGGTGACGCAAATCAGCTTCACGCCGCGGTGCTTGAAGAGCTCGGCGGCGCTCTCGAGCGTCGGCTCGGCGATCAGGGCGATGAGGTTGTCGATCCCGAGATCACGGTGGATCGCCTGGTTGAAGCGACGAACCCCTTCGGCGGCCACCTTCTTGCCACTCGGATGGGGATTGACGACGACGGTGTTGCCACCGGCGATCATGCTCACGGCATTGCCGGTGATCGTGGGGAGAGAGTGGGTGACCGGGGTGATCGCGCCGATGACGCCGAACGGGGCGTGCTCGATGACGGCCAGACCGTGGTCGCCGCTGAACACCTCGCTCCGCATGAACTCGACGCCCGGGGATCGCTCGCCGAGGATCTTCAGCTTCTCGATCTTGTGGGGGAGGCGGCCGATCTTCGTCTCGTTGAACTCCATCGTCCCGAGCTCGACCGCATCCTCGATCGAGATCCGGCGGATGTGGGCGATCGCCTTGCGCCGCCCCTCGACGCCGAGACGCTCGAGTTGGAGAAAGGCCTCCTGGGCGGCCCGCACAGCCTCATCGACGCTCCCGAAGATGCCGTGGCGACCGACGAACGACTCCGGCGCGACCGGCGCCGAGGGAGCCGGCGGCGTCCAGGGGACGGTCGCCGGGGCGAGCGGGGCAGGGCCAGCAGCGGCGGCGCTGTTGGCAGCAGAGGCGCCATTGGCCGCCGGCGCCGCAGCGCGCAGTTCGGCGATCACCTGGCGGACGATGCTCTGGATCTCGGTGGAGCAGGGGGCGGTGGCCTGGGCCATGGTGGGTCTCAGCTTTCCTGGGCGTTACGGGAAAAGACGTTCTTGCCCCCGATGCGGACGCTGTCGACCAAGCCGATGACGACGGCGTCGATCGGGAGCGACTTCGTTTCGGGAGTGAGGCGGGCACTGGAGCCCTGGGTGACGAGGACGAATTGGCCTTCACCGGCGCCGAGCGTGTCGACGGCGATGAAGGTCCGGCCGGTGGAGACGAGCCGATCGCGGGCCTTGTCATCGAGCCGGTAGGGCTCGACGACGAGGAGCTTGTGACCGGTCATCGACTCGGTCTTCTGCGTGGCCACGACCGAGCCGGTCACGAGTGCGACGAACATCAGGCACCTTCCTTTTGGACGAGCAGATCGCGGGTCTGACGGGCCACGACCAGCTCCTCGTTGGTGGGGATCACCCGGATCGTGACGCGCGAGTCGGGAGCGGAGATCGTCCGCTCCCCTCCGCCGGGCTGGCTTTTGTCGCCAGGATGGGCGTTGGCCGTGGCATCGAGCTTGATCCCGAGATCCTCGAGCCCCGCACAGACCTCCGCCCGGACCAGCGGCGAGTTTTCGCCGATGCCACCGGCGAAGGCGAGCTCATCGAGGCCGCCGAGCTCGACGATGCCGGCGCCGAGCCAGTGGCGGATCGAGCCAACATAGACGTCGATCGCCGTCCGGGCCC
>CANGGT010000304.1 GCA_947453375.1 Planctomycetaceae bacterium | reverse complement strand
GGTCGTCCTCACGATGCAGTCGGGGAACACCTACCGCTTCAAGCCCGATGGCTCGGCGATCGAGCAGGTCACCTGGGGGCAGGTGAATCCTTTCGGAATGTGCTTCGATGCCCTCGGCAACCAATTCTCTGCCGATTGCCACTCCCGGCCGGTGACGATGCTGTTGCGGGGGGGCGTCTACGAGAGCTTCGGCAAGCCGCACGATGGCCTCGGCTACGCCCCGGCGATGACCGGCCACGACCATGGCTCCACCGGGATCGCGGGGGCCCTGGTCTATGATGATCCAGAGGGCTTTCCTGCCGACTACCAGGGGAACCTGTTCGTCGGCAACGTGATCACGAACACCATTCACCGTGACCGGCTCCAGTGGAAGGGATCGTCGCCGTGGGTCGAGGCCCCGGAGGATTTTCTCGTTTGCGACGATTGGTGGTTTCGGCCGGTCGATCTCCAGACAGGCCCCGACGGCGCCCTCTATGTCGCCGACTTCTACAACTGCATCATCGGCCACTACGAGGTCGATCTCCTCCACCCGCGCCGCGATCGGGAACGGGGCCGGATCTGGCGGGTGGTGTGGAAGGGGGATGGCGTCGTTGGCCGCGACCCGGCCCACACAGACGGGTCGCTGCTTCCCTTTGATTTCACCTCGGCCCCGGCCGAGAGGCTCTTCCCCATCCTCGGCCACGCCAACCACACCGTCCGTCGGCTCGCCTTCGAGCAACTCCTGGCCCTCGGTGCGACCGACGAGCGCGTCCCCCACGACTGCCTCCAACTCGCCTCCGACACCGCAGCGCCGGCGACCGCTCGGGCCCTCGCGATCTGGATCCTCGCCCGGCTCGACCGGCTCGATCCACTTCGCATCGAGCAACTCTCGCACCACCCAGAGCGGATGGTGAGGGTCCATCTCGTCAAGGCCCTCGAGGGCACGGCCGGGGGGGCTGGCTTCGACGGCGAGCGGGCGGCGACGGTGACGCGGATGCTCGCCGATGACGACGCGTTCGTCCGTCGGGCCGCGGCCGAGGCCCTCGGCAGCCATCCGTCGCGAGCCACCTTCGCCCCGTTGCTCGGAGCCCTCCGCGCAGCCGATGCTGCCGATGTCCAGCTCGTCCACGCCCTCCGCATCGCCATGCGCAACCATCTCCGCTCCGCCGCCGGCGGGCGTGCCGTGGCCCCAGCCGACCTCGCCACATGGCATTTCCTTCCCGGCGACCGCGAGCGTCTCATCGACGTGCTCCTGGCGGTGCCCGACGCCGACGCGGCGTGGCAGGCGTTCGTGATGGCGCGGTCCGGCGGCGCGCTTTTCGAGCGCGCCGCGTCGGGCGTGGCCCGGCTCTGCCCCGATGAGCGGATCGCCGAGGCGGTGACCCTGACCCTGGGGCGCGACGCGTCGGGCGACGATGCCGGCGCTCAGAAGCGTCTGTTCGCCGCCTTCTTCGACGGCCTCGGCCAGGCGGGGAAGCGTCTCACGCCCGGCACGACGCTCGCCGATTGGGGCGGGAAGCTTGCCGCCGAGGTCCTCGCCCGGCACGAGGGGCGTCAAGCCGCGGAGACGCTCGTGGCGCTCAAAGTCGTGGAGCAACTGCCGTCGGCCGCGCCGACAGACGACGTCGCTGCCATCCTCACCGACCGTTCCCTCCCCACCGACGTCCGTGCTGCCGCGGCCGCAACGCTCCAGAGCCTCGAGCCCGACCGGGCCGGGCCACTTCTCACCGTCGTCGCGCTCGATGCCGGCGAGCCCGCGCCGCTCCGGGAGGCGATCTTCCGCCAACTCGGTGGCATCGACGCCGAGGCCAGCCGGGAGACGCTCTGCGAGGTGGTGGCCACGGCGCCCCCGTCGCTCCGTCAGGCGGCTGCCTGGGCCCTCGCGACGCGGCCGGCCGGAGCCGAGCGGCTCCTCCAGTTGGTCGCGGCCGGCAAGACCAGCGGCGCCGTCCTTCAGTACGGGCCGGTGTCAGAGCGGCTGCGGGCCTCGAACATCGCCGATCTCGACGCCCGCCTCGCCGAGTTGACGCGCGATCTCCCCGCCGCCGACGAGGCGATCCGGCAGCAGATCGAGCGGGTCGCCGCGGCCCACGCCCAGGGGAAGGCGTCGGTCGACATCGGCCGCGGTCTGTTCAACAAGGTCTGCGCCAATTGCCACAAACTCGGCGGCTTCGGCCCCGCGATCGGTCCGCAGCTCGACGGCATCGGTCAGCGCGGAAGCGAGCGGCTCCTCGAAGACATCCTCGATCCGGCCCGCAACGTCGACGAAGCCTTCCGGCTGACGACCGTCGTCACGACCGATGGCCGGGCGATCTCGGGGCTCAAGCTCCGTGAGGACGGTGGCGATCTCATCCTCGCCGACACCGAGGGCAAGGAGATCCGCGTCCCGACCGCGGAGATCGAGGAGACGACCGTCTCGCGGCTTTCGCCGATGCCCGCCAACGTCGCCGAACTCGTCGGCGAGGAGAACGTGCCGCACCTTCTCGAGTTTCTCCTCCGGCAGCGGCAGGCATCGGCAGGCAACTGACGGCAGATCACGCCCGCCAGGCGCCGCGCAGAAACCGCAGCCAGTTGCCGTGCATCACCTTCCCGATGTCGGTTGCTGAGTACCCGCGCTTGGCGAGCATCGTCGGCAGCCGCCCGAGGTCGGCGATCGTCTCGAGATCATAGGGCGACTGCTCGCGGCCGTAGGCACCATCGAGATCGGACCCGATTCCGACATGATCGGCATTCCCGGCGATCTGACAGATATGGTCGAGATGATCGAGCATCACCTCGAGGTTGCATCCGAGCGGCTCCGGAAGGCTCTTTCCCCGCACCCATCCCGGCACCATCATCCAGGCATCGAGGGCCCCGCCGATCACCGCCCCGCGGGACACCAGCGCCCTGATCATGTCATCAGAAAACTGCCGATTGTGATCGACGAGCGCCCGGCAGTTGTTGTGGCTCGCCCACACCGGGCCGGAAAAGACCTCGAGCGCCGTCCAGAACGCGTCGTCGCACAAATGCGTCGCATCGAGGATGATCCCGAGGCTCTCCATCGCCTTGAGCAGCTCCTTCCCTTGAGGGTTGAGCGGCGCGCTTGCATCGGTGCCGTGGGCATACCTTCCCGGCCCGTAATGCCCGGGCCCGAGCGCCCGCAGGCCATACGCATGCGCGTGCTCGAGATGCGAAAGCGTCACCATCGAGTCGGCACCCTCGAGGGAGAGGATGTAGCCGATCGGCAGCCGCGAAGTGTCGGCGCCGGCCGCGAGCGCCCCCTCCCAGCGTGCCACATGCGCGTCGAGCCCCGCGGCGTCGACGATTTGGACGAGTTCCCCCGCCTCCTCCATCGCCCGATACCAGGCGAGTTGCCCCTGCGTTTGCGCCCAGGCCTGCTCGGGCGAATGCCACCCCGGCAGCGGATTGTCGGCCGCCACGAACCGGCCAATCTGCGTCGCCACGACGAGGCCGAAGCCTCCCCGACGCAGTTCCGGGAACGCCACCGTCGCATTTCCCCGGTCGGGCTTGTCGGTCCACCCCCGCGCCCGCTCCCGGGCCTTGATCTCCCCCACCGGCAAGCGGAGATCCCGATTCCATTCCAGCGCATTCATCGAGAGATCGAGATGGGCATCGACGGCGAACATGTTCAGCGTCCTCGGAGGGGGGGAAGGAAATCACTGTGGGGCCAGGGAGCCTCCGGAACACGCAACCCGATGCCGAAGGAGGGAGGGGTGGCCCGTGCCCCGAAGCGGGCGGAGCCGGCAAGCGGAGCCAGGGATGGAATGAGCGACGCCATCGTCATACCAACCGCGAAAGCACGAGGACGCCGACGAGCCCCACCACCGACACGATCGTCTCCATCACCGTCCAGGTCTTGAGCGTGTCGACGAGACTCACCTGGAAGTATTCCTTGAACATCCAGAAGGCCCCGTCGTTGACGTGCGACAGCGCCAGGCTCCCCGCCCCGATCGCGAGCACCATGAG
>CANGGT010000303.1 GCA_947453375.1 Planctomycetaceae bacterium | reverse complement strand
CGAGGAGGAGTCGCTCGATCACATCGCCAGACGGATGCGCGACATCACGCGTCGCCTCGGTCAGGGACGGGCCGGGCCGGTGACCCGTCAGGTGCAGGACGGAGTGATCGAGTCGCTCGACAAGCTGATCGCCGCCATTGAGGAGAAGCAGAATCAGCAGTCGGGCGGCGGTGGGGCACCGGGGTCGGGCAACTCGGGGAACGGCAAGCCGATGGACGACAGCCGCGTCGCCGGCGGCCAGGGCGCCGGCGAGGTGACGCGGCGCGATCTCGGCGACGGCGAGGGCTGGGGCAACCTCCCTCCCCACGAGCGCGAGCAGGCCCTGCAGCAGATCGGTCGCGAGTTCCCTGCCCACTACCGGGAAGCGATCGAGCAGTATTTCAAGCGACTCGCCGCCGGTGAGTCGACTCCATGACCGGGGCAGGCCGAGCGACAGGGAGATCCCCTGCCGCGGAATCGAGGCATTCGATGCGAACACCATCCCCGCCGCCGCTCGCCCTCCCCGGAGGCCCGCGCTTCCGGCGGCGTCTGCCTCGGGGCCTGTCGCGCGGGTGTCGTCTGATCTGGACCGCCGTCTGGATCGGCTGCATGGCGGCAGGGAACGTCCGTGCGGGGGAGCCCCTTTCACTTCGGATCGAACAGACCGATGCCGGGGCCGCATCGGGCACACTCGTGGCACTCGACGGCACGGGCTTGCGGATCGATTCCGCAGGGCAGGAACGGAGCTTGCCGATCGACACCGTCCGTCTCGTGGAACGGGAAGCAGCCCCCAAGCAATCGGTCGGGCGGGTGCGGGTCGCGCTCGTCGACGGCTCGTGGATCGACGGCGAGGATCTCGCCTGGGACGGCACCGTCGTCACGCTCGTTCGCCCCGACGGCCGGGGAGAGATCCCTGTCGCGAAGGTGCGGAGTGTCGCCTGGCGGCAAGCCGATGACGAAGCCCGGATGCCCGGGGCCGCCTGGTTGTCGGCGCTCCCCGAGGCCATCGAGAGCGATCTCCTCGTCGTCGGCTCGGCTACCGGCCACGAGTTCGTCGAATGTGCGATCAAGTCGGTCGGTCCGGAGTCGATCACGGTCGTCCTCGACGAGGAGACGATCCCCGTCAAGCGTTCGAAGGTGATTGGCATCCATTGGCTCCGCATTGATCCGGCCGCGGCGCCTGGGGCGAGCGGGAAGCTATCGCCCTCCGTGGCGGTCGATCTCGTCGGGGGGACACTTCGCGCCCGGCAGATCGCCTGGACGCCGGAAAAGCTTCTCCTCGACGGCGACATCAGCCTCCCTGGGGATGCCGTCGTGAAGCTCGATTGGGCGGCAGGTCGGACGGTGTCGTTGATCGGGCTGGCCCCGGAACGACTCGACGTCGAGCCGTGGTTCGGTGAACTGGCACGCGTTCCGGGCCTGACAACGTATTTCGCCCCCCGGGCGGTCGTGGCGGGAGATGGGTTTGCCCGTCCCGGACTCGTGATCCGTCCGCGGACGCAGGCCGTTTGGCGTCTGCCGCCGGAGGGACGCCGCTTTCGGGCGACGATCGCCCCGGCCAATGGCGGAAGGGCGGTGGGAGGTGCCGAGGTGGTCGTCACGGTCGATGACCGAGAAGTTTTCCGCCGACGGGTCGATACCGTTTCGGCCGAACCCGGATCTCCCGAAGGAATTCCGATCGATGTCGATGTGGCTGGAGGACGCCGGTTGGGAGTGACCGTCGATTTCGTCACCGCGTCCGATTCCGGCTGCCCGATCCGATTCACCTCCCCGGCGGTTGAACAATGAAATCGAGGTTTCTGCGACGGTGCGGCGGGGCCTGTGGAGCGCTGGGCAGCGCCGGCCTGTCCGATCGCGTGAGCGCGATCGTCGGGACCGTCGTTTGGGGCGCTGTCCTGGCCCTCGCCGCGGGAGAACTCCCGGCGGCTGAGATCCCCCCGGCGGTGCGTGCCGCGGAGCGGGCGCGGATCGAGGCGATCGCGCGGGGATCTCGAGCGGCCGTGGCGATCTTCGCGGGCGAGGCGGGGGGAGGCTCGGGGGTGCTTGTCAGTGCCGACGGCTATGCCCTCACGAACTTCCACGTTGTTCAGCCTGCCGGCGTGGCGATGAAGTGCGGCCTCGCCGACGGAAGGCTCTACGATGCGGTTCTCGTCGGGCTCGACCCGACAGGGGATGTGGCGCTGATCAAACTCGTCGGCCGCGACGACTTTCCCTTCGCCGAACTCGCCGACAGCGATCTCGTCGAGGTGGGCGATTTCTGCTTCGCGGCGGGCAACCCGTTTCTCCTCGCCACCGATCTGCGCCCCTCGATCAGCGCAGGGATCGTCTCCGGCACGCGCCGGTACCAATTCCCGGCCGGGACGATCCTCGAGTACGCCGACTGCCTTCAAGTCGATGCGGCGATCAATCCCGGCAATTCCGGGGGAGGGCTGTTCGACGCGGAGGGGCGGGTGATCGGGGTCAACGGTCGGGCCTCGTTCGAGAAACGCGGGCGGGTGAATGTCGGCGTCGGCTATGCCATTTCATCGAATCAACTCCGCCAGTTTCTCGGCTGCCTCAAAGGTGGTCGGCTCGTCGATCATGCCACGCTTGGAGCGACCGTCGCGACGGCTGACGATGGGCGGGTGGTCGTCTCCGACATCCTCGAATCCTCCGACGCCTACCGGCGTGGGCTGCGGTATGACGACGAGGTGGTGTCGCTGGCAGGCAGGCCCGTGCGGACCGTCAACGCGCTCAAGAACATCCTCGGCACACTCCCTGCCGGCTGGCGGGTGCCGTTGGTGTACCGTCGTTCCGGGCGCCGACGTGAGGTGCTCGTGCGGCTCTCCGGCCTCCACACCTCCGGTGAATTGGCCAAGATCGTCTCCGGAGGCGCCGAGGCCGAGGCTCCCGAGAAGCCGCCGGGGGGCCCGGGGGAGGAGGGTGAGGGAAAGCGTCCTGGACGTCCCGGCGACCCTGCGCCCCACGGTGAGGGGAAGCAACCGGAGGTCGTGCTCCCTCCGACCCTTGCCGGGCTCTACGAGCCGCGGAACGGGTTCACGAACTTCCATTTCAACACTGTCGAGCGGGATCGCGTCGCGCGGAGCGTGGCATCGAGGCATCCCTTTCCCACCGGTGACGCCCCCTGGGTGGTGTCGGGACGCCTCGAGAAGGGGCAGCCGTTCCGGATCGAACTCTCGAACCAGCGGGCCACGATCGATCTGCCGACGGGGACCAGTTCGATCGATGCCACGGGCGAACTCGATGCGACGCCGGCTCCGCCGGGAAGCGGAGGCTTGCTTGCGGCGCTCGTCCTCTGGCGGCGTCTGCTCCGCGAGGGCCCGGCAGCCCTCGGCAGGACAACCTACTGGGGCACGGTTCCCCATTGGATTTCGGAGCCGCCAGCCGGAGAGCCGGGGGGCGGGGGAGATCTGATCGCTGCTCCTGGCACCCCAGGCGGTGCCAGGCTCGTCGATGTGCTCGATACGGCTGCGGCGTCGGTGGAGGGGAGATTCCTCGTGGCGGACGACGGATTCGTCCTCGGCATCGATCTCTGGCCAACCCCTGATGCCGATCCGTGTGAAGTCCGCTTCAGCCCCGGCGAAGGGCTGCCGACGGCCATGGAGGTGCGCCATGGCGATGAGGTGTTCGGGCGGTTTCTCATCGAGCGGATCGACGTCGAGACGCCCGCCGGGAATCGACAGGACACGGACGCCGACACGCCTGCCGACGGAGGGACGACATGAAAGCCTGCGCGATGCACGCGATGGCGATGGTGCGGGGGTGGAGCTTGCTGGCGTTCGTCGTGACGGCCGCGGTCGGTGCCGTCGCGTGGGGCGCGACGCCCGAGGAGACGATCGCCGGCGGGGCCAGACGCGTCGTGAAGCTTTACGGGGCAGGGGGAGTACGCGGGCTCGAGGCCTACCAAACCGGAATCCTCGTCAGCCCTCAGGGGCACATCGTCACGGTCCTCAGCACGGTGCTCGATTCCGATGGAATAGACTGCGTGCTCGATGACGGCCGGCGGTATCCAGCGACGCTTCTGGGGGCCGATCCGCGCCGTGAATTGGCGGTGTTGTCGATCGCCGGGGAGGATCTTCCCTACTACGAGCTTCCCCCGTCCGAGCCGCCGGCTTCAGGTCAGGGGGGCATGCCT
>CANGGT010000302.1 GCA_947453375.1 Planctomycetaceae bacterium | reverse complement strand
GATCAACACCCACACGGTGTCGGCCGCGAGCCAGAGATTCGTCACCATCTCTTCAGTGGTGGGGATCGGGGGGGGCGCGGGGGGGGCATCCTGAGCGAAGGCGGTGCCCGAAAGCGTCGCCAGCACCAGGGCCATTCCGACCGTTCCGGTGCCAGTGAGCACCGACGTCAACCGCGGCAGCGACTTCACCACCCGGCTGACAAGGAGATTGGTCGCTGACTCCGAAACACAGAGGGATCGCATGGGCACTCCAGAAGGGTTGCGGTCCGGGACCAACGCCTCCGCAGCGTTCAGTCCGCCGGACGGGGTCCGAAAACCTCCAGGAGCTTCTCAATACAAACGGTGTGCCGATTGCCTCAGCGAATCGAGAGAAATCCCGATGACCATCGAAAAGAGCTGAAAAACAGGGACCTTCCACCCTGGTTTCGGCAGGGCGTTCGCCGGGGATCGCTCGCCTGACGGGGCGCTGCCCTACCCCGCGGCCCAGTTTCCGTGCAGGGCGATGCTGAAGTTCGATGCAGAGGTCTGGAAAAGCCACAGAAGGCCCGGAGCACTCGGGCGTCCCTCGCCTCGCCAGCCGGCCCTAGCCGTTCGTCTGCGCGGCAACGACTTCAGAGGTCAACCGCGAGGGGGGCAAGGAGGGTCACGGACTGACCGCTTTCCGGGTGGGGAAACTCGATCCGCGCGGCATGGAGCCAGAGCCGCCCGACGGATGGGGTGTGGCCGTAGAGCCGGTCCCCGAGTACCGGGCAACCGAGCCACGCCATGTGGACGCGCAGTTGGTGCGATCTTCCGGTGACGGGAACGAGATCGACCGCCGTCACGCCAGCGGGCAGCCCTTCTCCGTCGACCACGCCCCATCGGGATGTCGCCGCGCGCCCGACGATCGGATCGACGCGTTGACGGGGGGGAGCGGCGGCATCCGGCGCCAGCGGCAAATGGACCACCCCCTCAAGCCCGGGAAGCCGGCCGGCGAGGAACGCCCGGTAGGACTTCCGGACCACCCCCGCTTCGAACGCCCGACCGAGCATGGCCCGGGCGCGGGCTGTTCGGGCGAGGATCAGCAACCCGGAGGTGTCACGATCGAGGCGATGAACGGCCTCCGGACGGGGCCCATCGGCCAGCTCGCCGGCGGCGAGCACCGTGGCCACATCGGGGGGATCGTGCGGCGTCCGAGCTGGGACGCTCGGCATCCCCGCCGGCTTGTCGACGACGACGACATGCTCGTCGAGAAACAGGATTCGCAGTGCCGCCTTGGCATTGCCCCGCGAGCCTTCCTGCCCCGGATCGATCACAGCACCCCCAGTGCCTCGACCCAGGAGCAGAGCGTCTCCGTCGGCAGTCCGTCGCCGGCGAGATCCGGCAGGAGTCCCACCGGATACCCGGCGGCCTCGAGGCGGCGCCGATCGTCATCGATGCGGTTGACGGGGGCGCCGGGAAGCGAGCCGAAGAGGACAGACCGGCTCCTCCCCGGCTCGGTCGGGGAGATCGTCGCCTGACGCGGGAGCGTGGCATCGAGGAGGGCGACGCCGCGGACGGCAGGCCCGAGCGCCTCGGCCGCGAGCCAGGCAAAGGCACCTCCGGCACCGCTTCCCGCGAAGGCGATTCGCGACGGATCGATGGCGCGGCGCAACCGCAGTCCGTCGAGGGTTCGCGCCAGCGTGGCGATGTCCTCGCGGCCCCACCGTTGAGGATCGCTCGACTGCGGCAGCACGACGGCGACTCCATACCGCGTTGCGGCCCCACGCCACCGTTCAGCTTCACGCTTCGCGGCCTCGTCGACCTCCGCAGCCCGGGATGACTTGCCCCCCGCCCCGCCGGCCGGTTGGCCGCAGTAGACGAGGACGCCGAGGGGAGACTGGGCCGTCGCCGCGGGGAGTACCGCCCACGCCGGACGGACGATCTCCGCCGCGCCGAGCCGTTCCACCGCGGTCGTGGCGGGATCGGCCTCGGTCGTGGGCACCCCGATCGGCACCGCCGTCGGCTGCGCCGCCAACGGCACGGCGAGCGATTTCGCTTCGCCCCCACGTTCGAAAGCCACATCGACGACAGCACCAGCGTCGAGTCCGGAGAGAAAGCCACCGAGGATGGCGGGCGACGAGACATCGAGCGGGGCTGGCTCCGCCCCGCCCGCCACTGCCTGCTGGCGCACCGACACGATCCGGTCCTCCGGTTCGATCCCGGCCCGCGCGGCCGGTCCGTCAGGCCAGGTCCACGCCACGGTCACGCCGGCCTTCCCGCGATCACCATCGGCGGGCCTCTCGGCATCGGGATTCCCCGGTGCGTCGGGCCCGACACGGCGCGGCACGAGACCGAGGACGGGCCGGCGCCAAGGAGGGAGCGTGGCGACGAGTTCGACGCGCACCGCAACCCGCTCCCCGGCCTCGCCACGCTTCACGACCAGATCGATCGCATCCCCCGCGTAAAGCGGACCGATGGCATGCTTGAGTTCGGCGACGCGGCTCACGACCTGTCCGCCGGCCTCGACGATTTCGTCCCCGACCCGCAGTCCAGCGCGTCCGGCCGGGGAATCGGCCCGACAGGTCGCCACAACGGGGGGCGCCGTGAATGGATCGCGGGAGGCGTAGCCGATCCCGATGATGCCAGGGGAGAGCGTCTCCCCTGACTGGAGCCGGGGGAGAACACGGAGAATGTCCTCCAGCGGAACGGCAAAACCGATCCCGGAGTCATACAACTCCGTTCCCGCCATCATCCCCGCGGCCTCGGCGGGCAGCGGCGCCAGCACGCCGATCACCCGGCCCTCCAAATCGACAAGCGGTCCGCCGTAATTCGCCGGCGACACCGACGCATCGGTCTGGACGGCGCGCCCCCAGGCCCGGTTGGTGGCCGAAAGAATCCCCACCCCGACACTCGGTTCGCTCGCACTCAAGGCCCGTCCCAGCACGAGCGTTCCCTGCCCGACCGAGAGGGCGTCACGCGGCACCATCTCCACCACCGGCAGCGGCGCTGTTCCCACGGGGAGATCGACTTTGAGAAGCACCAGACCGCGGGCGAGATCGCGGCCGGTCACCCGGGCCACGAGTCGGACGCCTCCCGGGAGAGTGACAACGGCCTGGCTCGCATCCTTGGGGACGGCAAATGACGTCGCCACCACCCAGCCTTCAGCCCCCACGACGAGCCCGCTGGACGGTCCCGACGCGGGCGAGGCCTCGGCCGGCCCACCGAGCCCGACCTCGGAGACCCCCGCCACCTCGACCCTCACCACCGCCGGCGCTACCGTGGCCGCCGCCGCTCGAAACACCTCCTCTTCTTGGAGTCCGACGTCTCCGGTGTCGTCGGCCGAGGACCGCCGCGGCTCGAGGACTCCGGGAAAAAGCGTCAGCAGCAGCGCGATCAACCATGCCACGCCGCTTGCACGCTCCAAGCCGAACGGGTGCCCTGCCAGTCGTCCCATCATGGTTTCCTACCTGCCTGCGGCTTCGGGCCGAGATCACATTCGACGATGCTGCCGTCCCGGATCACCGTCACCCGGACGGGATCACCGTCGGCGAGGTCCGCCAGGCGTTGCTGAACCGCCGCTCGCGATGCCACGGAGCGACCGTTGACGGCCACGAGCAGATCGTCGGCCCGCAGGCCGGCCCCGGCGGCTGATGAACCGTCGCGGATGCTCTCCACGAAAGGAGGCGTCTTGTCGAGCAGATCGGGGACGAGAACGATCCCGAGGAGCGTCACGTCGTAGGGGAGCCCGTCGGGATCGGGGGTCGGCAGCGGAGGATCGCTTCCGGCCCCGAGCACATTCCGGTAGCCACGGGCCACCTCGTCGATCGGCATCGCGTAGTTGAGCCAGACGCCGGTGGCAGTCGCACGCAATTCCTTCCCGATCATGCCGACCAATCGCCCTCGCCAATCGACGAGCGCCCCTCCGGCCGAGCCCGGATTGCTCGTCGTGCAATCGAGGATGTAGACGTCGCCCCGATAGGGGGCTTCGTGGGCCCCGCGGCGGGCCTCGAGGGGGACGGTTCCGGAGACGACCCCATGCTGAGCACTCACCCGCTCGTCACCGACGGCTACACCGAACAGGTTTGAAAGGGCGAACACCCTGGTCCCCGGAGCCACTCCCCCGGCAGGCATGCCCCCCTGACCTGAAGCCGGCGGCTCGGACGGGGGAAGCTC
>CANGGT010000301.1 GCA_947453375.1 Planctomycetaceae bacterium | reverse complement strand
TGGGGGCTCGGTCCGCTGGGCATCCGATCCCGATGGCGCCGGCGTGTCGATCGACCGGCGCGATGTCCGCATCGATCTGGCAAGGCGGACCATCCGCGCCGTCACCGGCTTCGGGCAGTTCGGCAACGCCTTCGACTCGCGCGGCCACCGCTTCACCGCCAGCAACCGCAATCCGCTCATGGTCAGCCTCCTGCCGCCCGAGACGCTCGTCCGCAACTCGATTGTCGATCTCGGGCCGGGGTACACCGACGCCGCCCCGAGCGGCGCCGATAGCCGGGTGGCGGCGGTGGCAACGACGAACGCGACAGCCATTTCCCACACCGGCACGCACACTTCCGCGTGCGGACTCTCGATCTTCCGCGGCGATCTTCTCGGCCCTGAGGCCGATGGCGATGCCTTCACCTGCGAGCCGGTCTCCCACGCCGTCGTCCGTCGCCGCCCGGTGGCGCGGGGCGCCGGATTCTGGAGCACGCATCCGGAGCCCGATAGGAGCGAGTTTGTCGCCTCAGCCGAAACCTGGTTTCGGCCGGTGTTCACGGCGACGGCGCCCGACGGCTCTCTGTGGATCGTCGACTTCTGCCGGGCGAGCGTCGAGCATCCCGATTACATGCCTCCAGGGGTCGCCGCCACCGTCGACCATCGGGCCGGCGATCAGGCGGGGAGGATCTGGCGTGTCTGTCGCGCCGATCTCGCCACCCGCCCCTGGGCCCCGCCGGCAACAGCCGCCGAGGCCGTCGCGCTCCTCGCCGATCCAAACGGCTGGCGCCGCGACACGGCGCAGCGTCTCCTCGTCGAGGGGCGGTTTCCCGTCGACGAGGCCGAGAGCGCGGTTCGGGCCCTGCTCGAGTCCCCCTTCGCCCCGCCGACCGCGCGGTGCCACGCCCTCCGCGTCCTCGACGGCCTGTCGCGACTGACGATCCCCGATCTCGAGCAAGCCACGGCGAGCGACGATGCCGGGCTGCGCGAAGAGGGGCTGAGGCTTTCGCGCGAAGCGGAGGGAGTCGTTTTTGAAGCTTCTGTTGATCCGGCATCGGTCAGGAGGGTGCTGTGCGAGCGCGTCGCGGCGCCGTCGGTCGATCATGCTGACGGGAGCGTGCGGCTGGCCGCGCTTCTGGCGCTTGCCGGATCGGCGGACGTGCCGGCCACGACGGCCCTTGCTGTCGCCGCCGCATCGGCGCACCTCGACGACTGGACGGCGCGGGCCATCCTCTCTGGCGCTGCCGGGCGGGCCGGGCCGCTCCTCGCCGCAGTCGCCAACCGGGCCGTCGCGGGCGATGCATCGCCGCTGCCGGCCGATCCGGCCCGGATGATGCTCGTAACGCAGCTTGCAACGACGGCCACGGCCGATTCGACGGGCGCCGATCTCGACGCGGTGCTCGCGCTTCTTGTCGCCCGCGCCGACGCGCAACAGGTCGATTGGTTCGACGTCGCCACGCTTTTCGGGCTCGCGGCGCGGCGCCCCGTTGCCGCGCTGCGGGATCGCGATGCCGCGACGGTCGACGCGATCCTCACCCATGCCCACGCCCTCGCCACTGACGCCCACACCTCGGGCGATCTTCGTCTCCTCGCCATCCGCCTCCTCGCGATTGCCGCCGTCGATGAGTCGCCCCCAGGGGTCGCGTCGAGGTCGGCGATGCTCGCGCTCGTCGCGTCGCGCGAGCCGGATGCCGTGCAGCGAGAAGCCGTGCGGGGCATTGTCGCCTGTGGCGCCCCGCAAGCGCTCGACGAGTTGCTGCGGGTCGCGGCCGATCTCGAGCCGGGCGTGCGCTCGGCCGCCGTCGCGGCGATGCTCGACCGCCCGGCCGCGATTCCTCCGCTCCTGGCCGCCCTCGACTCCGGCTCGATCCCCGCAGGCGCGATCCCACTCGAGCGCCGCAAGCCGCTCCTGGAATCCCCCGACATGGCAATCCGCGAGACAGCGCTCCGGCTGTGGGGGGACGCGGCCACGAACCTCGCGCCGGAAGAGCTCTCCACGCTCACCACCGCCGTTCGCCGCGGGGGGGATCAGCCGCGAGGGCGGGAGGTGTTTGCCCGCCACTGCGCCAATTGCCACCGCACCGCCGCGCCCGGCGCCGAGCCGATCGGCCAGGTCGTCGGGCCAGATCTCGCCGAGGCGGCCGACCGGCCGATCGAGCGATTGCTGCTCGATGTCGTCGAGCCGAACCGGGCCGTCGAGGGCCGCTACGAGGCGACCGTCGTCGTCACCGATGAAGGCGTCGTCCTCGAGGGGATCCTCGCCGCCAACACGCCCGATTCGATCGTCCTCATCCGCCCCGGTGGTGAGCGGACGCAGCTCGCGCGCGAGCGGATCGAGTCGGTCCGCGGCACGGGCCGCTCGCTCATGCCGGAGGGCTTCGGCCGCGCGATCCCTCCCCAAGAGTTTGCCGATCTTCTCGCCTTTCTCCGGCAGGGCCGCGTCATCGGCCCGCCGCCATGAGCCATTTCCCCGGCGGCTTCGGTGCTGCCCGTTTCCCCCCAAGAGATTCTTCCCTCATGCTCCGCTCCGCTGCCCCCGGCCGCCGCGCCCTCTTCCTGAGCTTCATGGCTGTCGTGTTTTGCTCGGCAGTCCATGCCGACTTGTTTTGCTCGGCAGCCCATGCCGACGACGCCCGGCTCGCTCCGCTCAAGGATCTCGATGGCTCTTTCCCCTTCACGCCCCCTGCCACGCTCGAGGCCTGGAAGGAGCGCGAGGCGGAGGTGCGGCAGCGGATCCTCGTTTCGCAGGGGCTTTGGCCGATGCCTGCGAAGACGCCGCTGAATCCCTCGATCCACGGCACGATCACCAAGGGGCCGGAAGCGAAAGGGAACGAGGGAACCGGCGGCTACACCGTCTCCAACGTCTCGTTTGAGAGTGCCCCGGGGCTGTTTGTCACCGGCAATCTCTACCGCCCCCTGGGACTCAAGGACCATGAGAAGGTTCCGGCGGTTCTCTTCGCCCACGGCCACTGGCAAAACGCCCGCCATGCCGATCAGGACGCCGCCGCCACACGGAAGGAGATCGCCAACGGCGAGGAGCGCTTCGAGGAGGGGGGACGGAGCCGGTTCCAATCGCTCTGCGTGCAACTGGCGCGGATGGGCTGCGTTGTCTGGCAGTGGGACATGCTCTCCGATGCCGACGCGATTCAGTTTTCACGCCAGCTGGTCCATGGCTTCGCCAAGCAACGGCCGGAGATGAACACGACCGAGCGTTGGGGGCTCTACAGCCCGCAGGCCGAGTCACACCTCCAGAGCATCATGGGGCTGCAGACGCTCAACGGCATCCGCGGGGTCGACTTCGTCCTCTCGCTCCCCGAAGTCGATCCCAAAAGGATCGCGATCACCGGCGCCAGCGGCGGCGGCACCCAGACGATGCTCGTGGCGGCGGTCGACGACCGGGTCACGCTCTCCGGGCCGATGGTGATGGTGAGCACGTCGATGCAGGGGGGCTGCACGTGCGAAAACGCGTCGCTCCTCCGCGTCGGCACCGGGAACGTCGAGTTCGCGGCACTCTTCGCCCCGAAGCCGCAGATCATGAACACCGCCGACGACTGGACGCGGGAGTTTGCCACGAAGGGCTTTCCCGATCTCCAGACGCTCTACGGCCTTTACGGCGCCAAGGACGCCGTGGCTCTCAAGCGCGGCGAACACTTCCCCCACAACTACAACGCCGTCACGCGATCCGCCTTCTACACCTTCGTCAACAAGCACTTCGCCCTCGGCGCCCCCGAGCCGGTGATCGAACGCGACTACGAGGTCGTGGAGCCGGCCAAGCTGAAAGTGTGGGATGCCGAGCACCCCGCCCCGAAGGCCGCCGACCCCGAGTTCGAGCGCGAGTTCCTCGCCAAGCTGACTGCCGACTCCGACGCAGCGGTGAAGGTGGCCGCGGCGACGAAGGAGGGGCTCCGCGGGGTGCTCGCGCCGGCCTGGGAGACGGTCGTCGGCCGCACCGCGGCGAGCGCCGGTGACGTCTCCTGGGAGATGGCGGAGAAGTCCGAGAGCGGCGGCATCGTGCGAATGACCGGGAAGCTCGTCAACGCCACCCACCACGAGGAGATCCCGGTCCTTTGGCTCTATCCGAAAGCGTGGAACGGCAAGGTGGTCGTGTGGCTCGATGACGCTGGCTGCGGCGCGATCGAGGCCAACGGCACGTCGTTCAAGACTGTGGCCGGGATCCTCTCTC
>CANGGT010000300.1 GCA_947453375.1 Planctomycetaceae bacterium | reverse complement strand
CTCGCGCAACCGCCGCTGTGACGGGGCGAGCGTGGAGCGGTCGGAGACGCGTGACAGGGCCACGAGCACGCTCTCCACCGCGGCCAGGGCAGCATCGTCCCCCCGCCCGGCGACCTTCGCCGCCGCTTCTTCGAGCCGGTAGTCGAGGGCGTCGACCGCCGATTCGACGAGCGCTTCAAATGCCTCTCGCCCCTGCTCGAGAGCAAACTCGCAGGGATCGACGCCATCGGGCATGCGAGCGATGCGGATGTCGATCGGCTCGGCGAGGAGGACGTCGAGGACTTCGTCGGCGCGCCGCCTTCCCGCCTCGTCGCCATCGAGGACGAGGACGAGTCGATCGGCGTAGCGGCGGAGGAGCTTGGCGTGGCGCTCGCCGAGCGCCGTGCCGAGGACGGCGACAACGTCGTCACAGCCCACCTGCCGAGCCGCGAGGCAGTCGGTGTAGCCCTCGACGACGACCGCGCGTCCGGTGCGGGCCATCCCGTCGCGCGAGCTGTCGAGGCCGTAGAGGAGCGAGCTCTTCGAGAACACCGGCGTCTCGGGGGAGTTGATGTATTTGGCCCCCTCAGTCGAGCCGGGGAGGACGCGGCCGCCAAAGGCGACGCAGCGCCCCTGCGGATCGCGGATCGGGAACATCACCCGATCGCGGAAGCGGTCGTAGTGGCCGCCGCGTTCCTGCCGTTCGACGGCGAGGCCGGCGCGGGCGAGCAGATCGGCGGGAAACCCGGCCGCCGGCGCCTGCCGGAGGAGCCAGTCCCAGGCCGCGGGGGCGTAGCCGAGTTGAAAACGCTCGACCGTCTCGGACGAGAGGCCTCGGTCGCGGAGGTAGGCCCGGGCCGGTTCGGCGTCGGGGGCGCGGCGGAGGTGATCGGAAAACCGGTCGCAGGCCCAATGGAGGACTTTGTGGAGCGATTTCCGCTCGTCGACCGGCAGCCCGCCTCGTCCGCGGGGGAGGTCGATGCCGGCCCGCTCGGCGAGTTGCTCGAGGGCCTCGCGGAATTCGATCTTCTCCATCCGCATCAGAAAGCTGTACACGTCTCCGCCTATGTCACACACCCAGCAGCGGAACGTTTGCCGCTCGGGATTGATGTTGAAGCTCGGCTTCGAGTCGTCGTGCCAAGGGCAAAGGCCGACCAGATTTTTCCCCTGCCGACGGAGCGTGATGTAGGAGGCGACGAGATCGGCGATGTCGGTGGCGTCGCGGACGCGCTCCTTGATGTCGTCCCCTTCGAGCCGCGACGAGGCGAGGTGTCGATGCGCGGCCGCGCCAACGATCGGGCGGCCCGTCATCGGGCCGTCCGGCGGCTTCGGCGCGGTGGTGTCGAATCGACGTTCGTCACCCGGCATCGGCATCTGCACCCCTGTTTGCCGCGACCGCTGAAAAGCAGTCGTACGGCCCTCCTCCGAACCCGTTCGGCGTTCGCGACCCCAGACGCCGTGTGTCACGGCCATCGGCAAGTCACCGCCGCAATCTAGGACGGCCCCTGAAGAGGGTCAATCGCACATTCGTCCTGCGCATCCTCTCCAAACTCCGCCGTCGGGATCGCCCTTGACGGCCGCGTCTCAACCGGCTTTCGACGAGGTGCAGCGAGTGAAGGCGCGGATCGAGGGCGACGGACATCGCGGGGCCACGCGACTGTCAACGCGCTCCGGTCAGCGTGCGGCGCCAAGGAGCCGCTGGACGCTGTCGAGGAGACGGTCCATCGCAAAAGGCTTGCGGATGTAGTCGTCGACGCCGAGCATCTCGGCGTAGGCCTTGTGGCGGCTCCCCTCGTTGGCCGTGATCATGATCACGCGCATCGGCACGGGGTGGCTGCGGCGGAGCCGCTCCAGGACGAGGAATCCACTCCGCTTCGGCATCATCATGTCGAGGACGACCAGATCGGGGTTCTCCCGCTCGGCCATGAGGAGCCCCTGATTGCCATCGCGGGCGACGAGGATCTCATAGCCCTTCGATTCGAGGACCGTCCGCATCGATTCGATGATCTCGGGATCGTCGTCGACAAGGAGCACGCGCCGGCCACGGGGGGGCTCCGGCGGGCTCTGGGAAGCGGCGGCGGCCGGCGCTTCATCCGCCCCGTCTGCCCCATCGGCACGTCGTGACTTCACGGCCTTTTTGGCTTTCTTGGGGGCGGGCATGGTGCTATTCCTGATGTGGTGCGAGTCTGGTCGTGCGGCGGGGATCCGAAAGCCTCCGCATGGCCCGCACTATACGGCATCGACCGCCGGGCTGCCATTGACGGCCCCGTTGCCGGAACCGTTGCCGGAACCGCGCCCGCTGAGGGTGCGCGCCGTCGGCTGCCACGGCTTCCAACGGAGAAAGAGGCTCGCTCCGATGAGCCCGAGGGCCGCGCCAAAGCAGGCGTCGCTGGGGAAGTGGGCCGAGGAGACAATCCGCTGCGACGCTGCCATGGCGGCAAAGATCGCGAAGTAGATCCGGCCGCGCGGGTATTTCCAGGCCAGCGCCGCGGCAAACCCCGCCGCGATTGCCGAATGCCCCGACGGAAAGCTGTTGATGTTCGACCGGCTCCCGGTGATCGTGGCGATCACCGCCTCGTTGAACGAATCCCAGACGCTGCTGTGGCTGACGAAGTCGGCCGCCCGCGGCCGCACCCGATCGACGAGGAGCTTGATGATGTCGGTGAGGATCCCTCCGGTAAACGTCGCGCCGAGAAACCGGGCAAATGTCGCCTGTTGGGGTGTCGGCTGCCGCGACGGCCTCCCGAAGGCCGGCGCTCTCCACATCGGCCAGGCGAGCGTGCCGTCGAGCGCCGCCACGAGGCCGAGGAGGACCACGACGCTCACCGTGTGGCCAATCACCTCGGAGAGCGTTACGAGACGGTGAATCTCCCCGGCGATCTTCACGAGCACCTCCGGCATCGCTGCCGGCCAGGCGCCATCCTTGCACCAGGCGGCCACCGGCACATCGATTGTGAGGGCGGCGATCCCGAGGGGAACGAGCACCGCCGCGCCGCGAAGCAGCGGAGCCACCGAGGCTGGCTGCTCGGTCGCCAGCACGATCGACTCGCCCGCAGGGGGAACAACGAGGGGGGGAGCCGCGGGGCGCGGCGTGGGGAGGGAGCGCGTCATGCCCTGCATCGTGCCAAATGGATCGGGGACGGTCCATTCCGGATTGGTCCGAATTGGTCCGAATTGGCCGGGTGAGAGCCAGTGCTTGAAAAGCCGCGAGCCTCGATCGAGGAATCAGGTCCAGAGCGTCCGATCGAGGAGGCGGTAATTGATCGCCTCGGCGAGGTGATCGCAGCGGATCGTCTCGGCGGCGTCGAGATCGGCGATCGTCCGGGCCACCCGCAGCACCTTGTCGTGGGCCCGGGCCGAGAGGCCGAGATTCGTCACGGCTCCTTTGAGCATCTCGCTGGCCGGCGCGTCGAGTTGGCAGTGCTCCCGCACCAGCCGGCTCGACATCCGGGCATTGGCCCGGGTGCTGCTGCCGGCAAACCGGGCCGCCTGCCGCTCGCGGGCCGCGTTCACCGCCGCCCGCATCTGCTCGCTCGACGTTCCGGCACGCTTGGCAGAGAGATCGCGGTAGGGAACGGCTGGCACCTCGAGCTGGATGTCGATCCGGTCGAGGAGCGGCCCGGAAATCTTTCCCATGTATTTCTCCACCTGCGGCGGCGTGCACTGGCACTCGCGGCGCGGGTCTCCCCGATAGCCGCAGGGGCAGGGGTTGAAGGCGGCGACGAGGATGAACTCGGCCGGGAAGCGCGTCGTCGATTTGGCGCGGCTGATCGTCACCGAGCCATCTTCGAGCGGCTGCCTGAGGACCTCGAGCGTCCGTCGGTTGAACTCGGGAAGCTCATCGAGAAAGAGGACCGTGTTGTGGTCAAATCAGGATATACTGCTTCTGGTGGAGATAGGGTCGAGCGGTGCCACGATCAAGGACCAGAACATGGCAACGGTGTACTCCTACGTTCGTTTTTCGAGCAGGAAGCAGGAGCAGGGAGACAGCCTGCGTCGCCAGACGAAACTCGGGGAGGATTGGCTAGCCCAGCACCCGGAACACACCCTCGACACTTCGCTGAGTTTGCAAGACCTCGGGGTCTCGGCGTACCGAGGGGCCAACTTGGACGAAAAGGGTGCGTTGGGGGCTTTTATCGCGCTCGCGAAGAAGCCAGGCAGCCCCATCGCTAAGGGCTCGATCCTT
>CANGGT010000299.1 GCA_947453375.1 Planctomycetaceae bacterium | reverse complement strand
GGCCAGATCTGGACCCTCGAACGGCTCGTCTCGGAGGAGATCGAACAGCCGATCCGTGGGGCTCCGTGCGGCGGCACGCACCGGCTCTTCGGGCTCTCCTACGCCTGCCAGCGTCGGCTCCGGGCCACCGGCACGCTCGACGGCCACTACGCCCGTGCCGACCACTTCGTCCGCGACTACCAGCGATTCACCCTTACGAAGCTCCAGAACCCCGACGGCAGCTTCAGCACGGAGTGGTTCAAGTATCCGGCCGACCGCGAGGACGACGTCGACCGCAAGGTGCAGACCACCGGCCACATCCTCGAATGGCTCGTCGGGTCGCTCGATCAGGATCAGCTCTACCAGTCGCGCGTCGTGTCGGCGGTCGAGTTTCTCTCGGCAGCGCTCCTCCGCGAGCCCTCGCGGGAATGGAAGCTCGGCCCCCTCGGCCACGCTCTCCACGCCCTGACGATCTATCAAGAACGGGTGTGGGGAAAGGTGCTCCCCGGCGGGATCGCGGCCTACAGCGGAACCATGAAAGCAGCCCCGGACGTGGCGAGGACCGCAACGCGGATCGAGATGGATCGCTCCGAGGTGCCAGATTCGCTGCTCCGCTGAAGCATCGGCTTTCCGGGCTTTCTTGATCCGATCCCGTCCGCTCCGTAGGCTTTGGCACGCGGAGGAAGCCTTTTGAGGCTCACCGCACCGCCTCTGCCCGGTGATGAACAGGCTGCCTTATCGGCCCCCTCGCCGAGCGGGAGACGTGACCGGCGACAAGGAACGGCCCCGTGAGCCCGGCTGACTTTCCACCACAGCTCGAACATCTCCTCGAGGCGGCGGTGCGCCTGTTCGGCACCTCGACGGCCGACGCGATACTCCTCCTCGTTGACCAGCGGCTCGACTGGGACCACGTCCGCTCGCTCGTCGGCTCGAGCCAGCCGTTCCTCGTCGCCGCCGACGAGAAGAACCACCTCGCCGGCTGCGAAGACTGGGGCCTGCGCCGCGTCCTTCTCGACGTTGCCGGGCTGCCGGTGCACGAACGACTTGCCCAGGCGCTCCTCGAGTGCGTCGCGGCGGAGCTGATCGCCCCCGAAGCCCAGGTCGTGGCGATCTATTCCGGCTTCGAGGCCGGCACGATCGACTCGGTCAGCGTGCTGCGGCTCGAGGAGCATCTCGGTCAGCTCACGAGCCGTGACCTTCGCAACCTCGAGACGAAGGTGCCGCTGGAGACGCTCAAGCAGGTGGTCGATCTCGCCGTCGAGATTGGCCGCGAGGGGCGCGAGGGGAAGCCGGTGGGCACCCTGTTCGTCGTCGGTGACACGCGGAAGGTGATGACGTCGAGCCATGCCACCGGCTTCGATCCGGTCCGTGGCTACTCCCGCGCCGAGCGCAACCTCTCCGACCCGCGCGTCCGCGAGGGGATCAAGGAGATCGCCCAACTCGACGGCGCTTTCATCGTCGGCCCCGACGGCACCGTCGAGGCCGCGGCCCGGTACATCGACGCCTCGGCCGAGAACGTCTCCGTCGCCAAGGGGCTCGGGGCCCGTCACTGGGCCGCCGCCGCGATCACCCGCAAGACGCGGAGCGTCGCCGTCGCCGTCAGCGAGACCAACGGTACCGTCCGCCTTTTCCAGAACGGTGAGGTTGTCCTCCGCATCGAGCCCTTCCGCCGCGCGATGAAGTGGAAGGATTTCGAGTACGAGCCGCCATCGGGCGACTGATCCCCGCGCTCGAGGATTTTTCCCGGCTGCTGCCGAGATGCCCCCCCTCGCTGCGAGCTGAGTAGACTACCCCCGTCATGGCGTTCCGGAAGCTCCGGACGCGTGCGCCGTCATGCTCAGGGGGGGACTCATGTCGAACGGCCGTCTGCTCGATCTGGTGGTATCAGTTCTGATCGGCGTTTTGCTGTTCGGATCGCCGGCGGCGGCCGCCGACCTGGCGATCCTCGCCCCGCATCCGCATGAGGTGATCCAGCGCGTCGGCTATCAGCCCGGCCAAGCGCCCGGGGGGAGCTTCGCCGCGGGGCAGGCCAACGTGGCGATCGAAGTGGACGTCCCGGTGCCGATCGACCGCGCCACGGCGCTGGCACGGGTGGTGCCGATCGAGGGGCCCCCGGCCGTCGCGGACCCCGGTTGGACGCGCGTCGATCTGGCCCCCGGGGCGAAGGCGGGCCTCCACGTCGGCAGGCTCCTCGTGCCGGCCCGCGGGTGGTTCCGTCTCGAAGTCCGGATCGATCGGGGCGACGGGGCACCGCCGCTGACGGCGAGCGTCGAGCCGGTCGGCGTCGGCGAGGTGTTTGTGATCGCAGGGCAGTCGTATGCCACGAACACGAATGACGAGAAGCTCACGGTCACCGATTCAAAGCAGCGTGTGGTAGCCCGTGACTGGGCGACCGGCACCTGGCGGGTCGCCAATGATCCACAGCCGGCCCCCGACGGGAGCGACGGCGGCTCGATCTGGCCGGCGGTGGGGGACGAACTCGCCGAGCGTCTCGGCGTCCCGATCGGGTTTGCGAATGTCGCCTGGGGGGGCACGTCATCCTCCCAGTGGCAGCCGGGGACAGAACTCCACGACCGCCTCGTCGCCACCGGAAAAAGCCTCGGCCGATTCCGTGCCGTTCTCTGGCAGCAGGGGGAGTCGGATGTCATCAATCACACCTCCACCGACGACTACGTCGCGGCGATGGAGCGGATCCGCGGAGCGGCCGTGCGGGCGTGGGGGTTCGAGCCGGCGTGGCTCTGTGCAAAGTCGACCCACCATCCGACGGTCTACAACGACCCGGAAGGGGAAGGGAGGATCCGGGCGGCGGTCGATCGGCTCGTGGCGATGCCGGGATTCGGCCTCGGCCCCGACACCGATTCCCTCCAGGGGGATTCCCGCGGCGACGTGAACTCGCGCCGGCATTTTTCAGCCATCGGCCAGAGGCGTGCCGCGGCCCTCTGGGCCGGGGTCCTGTTTGAGAGGCTGGCCACGATTCCAAAGGGGGTCGACGCGGCGTCGTTTCTCCTTACCGATCTCCATCTCCTCGAGCCCGCCTGGAAGAGCGACATCGTCTGGCGGGAGAGCAGCGTCCTCCGGGCGGCGACTGCCACAGAGCCTGCCAAAGCACGCCTCGCCTTCCCAGCCAAGTCGATCCTTGCCGTGACGACGGCCGACGGGGCGCGGTCGGTCGAGGCTGGCTCGGGATGGCAACACACGCCGGGGAGCCGGGAGATCGTCTTTCCGTTACCGACGCCGGTGCCTCCGATCCTCGATGGCGACCGCTATCTGCCGGAAAACGCGGAGCACGCCTACCGTCACCGCGTCGGTAACCCGCAGGAATGGCTCCTCTACCGGCCCGGCCGCTGGTTTCACGACCGTGACGTCGAGATCACCTACCGCCGCGCCCGCGGCGCGGCCGATGCCCCGGCGATCGACGTCGTGCATGGCAGCCTGCCGAAGACCCGGGCCAGGTTCGGGGCAGGGGAGCCGGTGCGGATCGGCGTCAGTGGCGACAGCATCTCCACCGGCCTCGATGCCTCGGAGACGACAGGCACGCCCCCCTTCCAACCTGGCTGGGCCGAGCTTGTCGTGGCGCAGTTGCGCGTGAGCACGCCGTCGAACGTGACGCACGTCAACCGGGCCGTGGCGGGCTGGAGCGTGGCCAACGGCGTGGCCGATCTCGACACGCTCCTGGAGTCACAGCCCGATCTCGTCCTCGTGGCCTACGGGATGAACGACGTTGGCCGCCGTGATCCGGCCTGGTATCGCGACCAGACGGCGAGCCTCGTGGCACGGGTGCAGGAAAAACGTCCCGACGCCGAGATCCTCCTCGTGGCGACAATGCTCGGGAACGACGAGTGGATTCACACGCCGCGCGAGATGTTCAACCGCTACCGCGACGAGCTGAAGTCGCTCGTCGGCCCGGGGGTGGCGCTCGTCGACATGACGGCGGTGTGGGAGGAGCAGCTGCGATCCAAGGCGATGTTCGATCTCACCGGCAACGGTCTCAACCATCCCAACGACTTCGGCCACAGGCTCTATGCCCAGGGGGTGTTGGCCTTGATCTTGGACTGAACGTGGTTTGGACGGGGACCGATCTCGAAGTGAACTTGGAGGAATCCTGATGCGTTCGTGCCGCTTGTTCGTTTCCTCGCTGCTTGTCGCGATCGCGCCGGTGCTTGCTCCGGCCGATGAGTGGCCCGGTTTTCTCGGGGCTCACCGCGACGGGATCT
>CANGGT010000298.1 GCA_947453375.1 Planctomycetaceae bacterium | reverse complement strand
GCGACGTCGCTCCCCGGTCCATCGGCCATCCCCTGGAGCCGATCGATGAACCTCCGCAGCCTCACCTGCTGTCTCCTCCTCGCGGTCCTCGCCGGCGCGGTCGCCGTTCCGACGGCCTTGGCCGATTCCCCGTTGGCCGGCAAGGTCAAGAAGATCGACGGCACCGAGATCGATCTGGCCGACTACAAGGGGAAGGTGGTCGTCATCGTCAATGTCGCCAGCCAGTGCGGCGCCACGCCCCAGTACGCCGGCCTGCAGAAGCTCTACGACACCTACAAGGACCAAGGGCTCGTGATCCTCGGCTTCCCCGCCAACGAGTTCGGGGCCCAGGAGCCGGGCTCCGATGCGGAGATCTCCAAGTTCTGCACGTCGAAATACAACGTCACGTTCGACATGTTCTCGAAGGTCAAAGTGAAGGGGGACGGCCAGTCGCCCCTCTACAAGGCGCTCGTGTCGCAGGCGCCCCGCTACACGGACCAGAAGCGAGAGGACAAGCCGGAGAACACATCGGCGGACGTGAAGTGGAACTTCGAGAAGTTCCTCATCGGCAAGGACGGGGCGATCAGTGGCCGCTTCGCCACGCAGGTGAAGCCCGACGACCAGGCCTTCGTGAAGGCGATCGAGGCTGAACTGAAGAAGTGATCACGGTGCCGCCCGTCGATCGAGAACCGATCCCCGCCCCCCGATCCCGCTTCACACGGCGGGAACGGGGGCGCCGGGGGAGCGGGCGGCTCGGCTCTCAGGCCGCCCGCGATCCGTGGCGATCGGAGTGCCCTGCGCCGGCCGCCGTGTCTCCCTCGATCGTCCGCTTCACGACCCATGAGGGGCGTCCCTGCACCTCGCGGTAGGTGCGGACGACGTATTCCCCCACGATGGCGACCGCAGCGGTCTGGATCGCCCCTGCCAGCGTGACGACCGCGGCGATCGCCGACACGAGCGCCCCCTCCCTCGTGGGCAAGAGGCATGCCAGGAGCGTGCAGCCGACGCCAGCGGTCGCCAGTAGCCCGGCCGCCCACCACGCCGCCCGGAGTGGCGTGTCGGAGGAGAGCATGACCGCATCGATCGCCAGGCGGATCAATTTCCGCGTCGAGTATTTCGTCTCGCCGGCCGGCCGGGCGTGGCGGTCGTACCAGACAGGCTCCTGCCGGAAGCCGGTCCAGGCGACGAGCGAACGGAGGTAGCGGCGCTTCTCCGGCAGGCCGCAGACGGCATCGACCACGGCCCGGTCGAGGAGTTTGAAGTCTCCGGTGTCGACCGGGATCGGATAGGGCACGAGGCTCGCGAAAAAGCGGTGGAAGCAACTCGCCGTGACGAGTTTGAACCACGTCTCCCCGTCGCGTGACCGGCGCCGACCATAGGCCACGTCGGCGCCGGAGCGCCAGCGCTCGACCATCTCGGGGATCACCTCGGGAGGGTCCTGGAGATCGGCGTCGATGATCACGACCGCGTCGCCGCGAGCCCGGGCCAACCCGGCCGACATCGCCGACTGCTGGCCGAAGTTTCGCGACAACTCGATGATCGTCGCGCGGGGGTCACCCGCGGCGATTGCCTCGAGTCGGGCCAGCGTGCCATCGCGGCTGCCGTCATCGATGTAGAGGATCTCGAAGTCCATGCCCGTCGACGGGAGCGCCGCCACGAGTCGTCGATGGGTCGACTCGATCACCTCCTCCTCGTTGTGGCAGGGGATGACGATCGACAGCAGGCCCCGGGACGCGGAGCGGCTCCGCCGCGCCGGTCGGTGGGGCAGGATGTCGGGGCCATGCTCGAACGAGGCTGGGTTGGTCATCGTGTGAGGCTCTCCGTAGCGGCCTGTCGCGGCGGTGGGGCATCGGTCCGGCCGATGAGGAGGAAATCCCCGTCCTTGAAGAGGGGGCGGACGCGCCCCACGATCCCGGTGCCGGACGGCAGATTCGACTCGATCGTCCGCAGCGCCTCCTCCGTGACTAGGAGAACCCGGTCGTTGTCGTTGGCGAGATCGGCGATCGCCCGGTCGGCCTGCTCGGGGCGCCATTCGTTGACATGCCCACGGGCGTAGTAGACGACGTTCGGCGTGTTCTGGCCGTAGGTGGACAGCCGGGCCGTTCCCCCGGCGTGGCGATGGGCCTGATCGACGAGGCCGGGGAGCGCATTGGCACCGGCGATCCGCGCCGCGGCGGGGCCGACGGCGAGGGCCGTGTAGACCAGCGACAAGCCCACCATCGCCGCCAGCGGGTCGAATCGCCCGCTCCGGGCGCCCCACCAGCAGGCCGCCGCGCCGACGATCGGGACGAGGCCGACCAAGGCCGCCGGCGTCGCGCCGCTCACGCCGAACCGGCCGACGACGAGGATCGTGGCGATGGTGGCCACGCCGCCGAAAACGACCCAGCCGAGGCCGGCCGCGAGCCACCGCGGCATGGCGACCGACCCGCGGTCGACCAGTCGCGTCGCCGTTGCGGCGACGACGAGGGCGGCGGCAGGGTAGGCGGGAAGGACGTAGTTGGGAAGTTTCGTCGCCGCCAGCGAGAACGCACCGACCCACACCAACAGCCAGAGGAGGGCCAAGCCCAGGCCTCGCTGTTCGAGCGTGGGAACGTCGGCTCTGGTCGCCCGCCAGGTTGCCACGACGACTGAGAAGGGGAGGAAGCACGACCAGGGGTAGAAGCCGACGAGCATCGCCAGAACGTGGAAGAAGATCCCGCCGCTGTGATTTTCCATCGGAGCCGCGAAGCGGCCGACGTTGTGGATCAGGAAGAACCCCGCCGGCCACTCGCCGTTGGTCCGCAGGCCGACGGCGACGTACCAGGGGGCGGCGACGGCGAGCATCGCGAGCGTGAGGATTACCGGGCGGATGAATGCCACGGATCCGAAGCCGGCCCGGATCGCGGTGTGGATCTGCCTGCCGACCGACGCCGACGGATCACGGCGGGCCTGCCATTCGATCGCCGCGACCCACGGGAGGATCACCGCCAGGGGGCCGACGAAGCCGACCGGCCCCTTGCAGAGGACCGCGAGGCCGCCGAGGGCCCCGATCAGTGCCGCTTTTCCGGCAGAGAGCCGGGGCAGGGGGGTGCCACGGGAAGCGGCCGTCGCAGCGCCGAGGAGTGGTTCGGTGGCGAGGACCGTCATCCAGGTCGTCAGCGCGGTGAGGATGGCATCCGGGGTGGCGGCGTGCGCTTCGATTCCGACCAGGAGGCAGCCGATCCAGGCCAGCGCCGCCACCACGCCGGTCCGGACGGAGAACCAGGCCGTGCCGGCGCGGAGCAACGCCAGCGCCGTGGCGAGCGCCGCCAGCGCCGAGGGGATCCGGGCGGGGATCTCGGAAACCCCGAACAGCCGATAGCAGGCCGCCATGCACCAATGCATGAGCACCGGCTTGTCGACGGCGAGCGTGTCGTTGTACATCGGCACCACCCAGTCGCCCGTCTCGAGCATCGTCCGGGCGATGGCGGCGAACCGGGGTTCGTCCTCGTCCCAGAACGGCATCGGCGCGAAGCCAACGGCCAGCGTCACCGCGGCGGCGACGACGACCACCACGAGCGGATGGCTCAGCGTGGAGCCGTCCCCGGCTGGCGTGGCGGCGACGGGCGTCGGGCCGTGGCCCCCGGTGGTGATTGGCGTGTTCATGGGGTTGGGGCTGGGGCGTGCCATGCCAGGGGGGTCTCCGGACTCGGGGCGTGGGAGGCTGCGATCGGATCGCCGTCATCGTGGGGCGCGGTGCGCGGGCCGATGACGAGCAATCCCGGGCCGAACAGGGGGCGTTCTCTGGCGATGACCCCGTATCCCGGGGGCAGGGGGGAGGGGAGGTTCATCTCGAAGCGGGCATCGACGAGGAGATGGGCGTCGGGACGCCCTTCGAGATGGGCGCTGACCGCCTCGGTGGAGTGGAGTTGTGGGATCGTGTCGGCGGCATAGAACACGACGCTCGGAGGGACACTCCCGAAGCCGGCCCAAGCTCCCGTCATGGGGCGCGCTGCAAGCGAGTCGACGAGGCGCTGGGCGGCACGAGCGCCGCCGACGAGATCGCTCCCCACCGCCGCCAACAGCGCGACCAGGAGGCAAGCGCTGAGGGCCAGGGACCCGAGGGCCTGATGGCGGTGCCCCTTGGATTGCAATACCCAGGCCGCCGCGGCCCCGACGGCCGGAATCAGGCCGATCGGCGCGAGCACCTGCAGGGCGGGGATCCCCAGGGTGGAGGAGAGCGCCAGGGCGATCCCGATTCCACTTCCGGCAAGGAACAGAATCGACCAAGCCAGGCGCATC
>CANGGT010000297.1 GCA_947453375.1 Planctomycetaceae bacterium | reverse complement strand
GACGTGGCTGCGGAGCTTTCTCGGGGCGGTGTGGATCGCAGCCTGAGACTGCCTGCTAGCAGGCCGGGTGCTAGCACCGGATGTGGGTCGGCAGGGGGCCTACGACCACAAAATCGTCGTCTTGCTTGCTCACCCGAAAGGGGAAGGGATACGTTCCCCGCCGCCAGAGCCACGGACGCCCCTGACGGGCCCCGTGACGCTGGCAACGGCACGAACGACGGAATCGGCCCGGTTTCCCCTTGGGGGGCGACCGGCCCGGAAGCCCGGATGGCTTCCGTCCGCCGCAAAGGCTCCTTCGATCGAAGGCATCGGCGTTAAGGATGACGCTGCAAAAGCGTGTGGTGGAACGGCCCTGAGGGGTCGTTTCGAACGTCGATGACGTCGGTCGATCGGGGCGTTGCGGAGGATGGAAGATTCATGCGTGGAATCCGGGGGTCGACGTACGACCACCCCGTTCTCGGCCGGATGAAAGGGTCGACGATCCGACGGTCTTCCGGAGACACTCCATGGCAGCCAAGCCCCTCATCGGCATCAACACCGACTACCGTGCATCCCGCAAGGAGCATGCCGCGCTCTCCTTCGTGGCCGCGGGCTACTTCGATGGGATCACCGCCGCCGGTGGGATTCCCGTCATCCTGCCCCCCCTTGCCGACGAGGATGACGTCGTCCGACTCCTCGACCTGCTCGACGGCGTCGTGATGGTCGGAGGCGCCGACCTCGACCCCCGCCGCGACGGCTGGATGCCCCATCCCGCCGTCCGCCCCATGGACGCCCGGCGCGAAGACTTCGACCGGATGCTTGCCAAGCATGTCTGCCGCCGGCACATGCCCGTCCTCGCCATCGGCGCCGGGATGCAACTCCTCAACATCACCGAAGGGGGCACCCTCTTCTTCCACATCCCCGAGGATCTTCCCAAGGCGATCCCCCACAAGGATCCCTGCGACAACTCCCATCGTCACGCCCTCCTCGTCGAGGCGGGGAGCGTCATGGAACGCGTTTACGGCGACGGCGAGATCCGCGTCAACAGCATGCACCACATGGCGATCGACGATCTCGCCACGAGCTTCAAGATCGCCGCCCGCGCACCGGACGGCGTGATCGAGGCGATCGAGAGCCAGGTCGAAGGCTGGGTGGCGATCGCCACCCAGTTCCACCCCGAGGCTGAGACCGCCTCCGCCCTCGACATGAAGATCTTCGAGGAGTTCGTGATCGGGATCACCGGAGAGGTGCCCGAGGTGAAGCTCGTCGCGTGAGCCCTTCTCAGGCCGGGAAGGTCACTTTGTGGATCTCGATGTGGGGCCCGTCGGTCGCGGCATGCGGCCGGCGGGCCCTCGTCTTTGCCACGGCCATCCCCGCGGCCCGCGCGGCCGGGGCGAAGCCGGCCGCCTTGGCGCGGCAGGGATCGGCGACGAGACCGAGGCCCGATTGATCGAGCGTCCTTCGAATCGTGGCGGCGAGGGCCTCCGGGTGATGGGCCTCGTAGAGGACGTCGGCCGCGACGACGAGATCGAACGTGCCGAGGTCGTCGGGGATGTTGCGCCAATCGAGGACGCGGGTCCGCAGGCCCGTCACGGAATTGCGAGCAGCGTTGTAGCGCACCCCCTCGAGGGCCGTCTCCTCGTAATCGGTGGCGGTGACGGTGAAGCCGGCTCGGGCGGCGACGAGCGACGGCAATCCCAGTCCACAGCCGAGTTCGAGGAGCGTCTTCCCCGTCCCGTCCATGGCTGCCAGATCCTCGGCGAGGACGATCGCCGACTCCCAGACGTCGGCCCAGTAGGGAATCCGCTCATCGGCCTCGAAGGCGGCCAGATCGATCAGCGACTCCATGTCGGGCGGACGCCAGATCGATACCGGGCGGCCGCCGATGTCGATTCGCCGCTCCACCGGCTCCAATCGTTCGAATCCCATCGCTCGTCCTTTCGCTGACGCCTGCCTCCGGCCGCACATCCGGCATGTCGGCGCCGGAGAGGGGCTCCCGACGGCAAAACCTACCACGCCACTTGGACGGGCGCCCCAGTGGAGCGCATGATTCCTCCGACACCAAGGCGTCCTCCCATGATCACCGATTACGACCTCCATCTCCTCGGCGAAGGGCGCCATTGGCAGAGCTATCAAAAGCTCGGCGCCCATCTCGGCACGGAGGATGGCACCGCGGGCGCGACGTTCGCCGTTTGGGCTCCGAACGCCAAGGCGGTGGCGGTGGTCGGTGATTTCAACGACTGGGACGGCCGGCGGAATCCGCTCCGCCCCCTCGCCTCTGCCGGCATCTGGGAGACGTTCGTGCCAGGGGCCTCCGCCGGCACGATCTACAAGTATCTCGTCACCGGTGCCGACGGGATCACCGAGCGATCCGATCCGTACGGCTTCGGGGCCGAACTCCCGCCGCGGACGGCCTCCTGCATCGTCGATCTCGACACCTACCGATGGCGCGACGCCGACTGGATGGCGACCCGCGCCTCCCGCAACGCCCTCGATGCCCCGATCAACGCCTACGAGGTCCACCTCGGCAGCTGGCGGCGGCCGGGGGACGATCCGATCCGCTGGTTGACGTACGCCGATCTCGAACGCGAACTCGTCCCCTACTGCGTCGAGATGGGGTTCACGCACGTCGAGTTTCTCCCCCCCACCGAACACCCGTTGTCGGCGAGCTGGGGCTACCAGACGATCGGCATGTTCGCCCCCACGAGCCGGTTCGGGCCGCCGCAGGCCCTGATGTCGCTCATCGACGCCTTCCACCGGGCGGGGATCGGCGTGATCGTCGACTGGGTGCCGGCCCACTTCCCCAAGGATGGCCACGGCCTGCGCCGCTTCGACGGCACGGCCCTCTACGAGCACGAAGATCCGCGCCAGGGGGAACACCCCGACTGGGGCACGATGATCTTCAATTACGGCCGCCACGAGGTCCGCAACTATCTGATCTCGAGCGCCCTGTTCTGGCTCGACCGCTACCACATCGACGGCCTCCGGGTCGATGCCGTGGCCTCGATGCTCTACCTCGACTACAGCCGGAAGGAAGGGGAATGGCTCCCCAACCGTTTCGGCGGCCGGGAAAACCTCGACGCGGTCGAGTTTCTGAAGGAGTTCAACGTCCAGGTCCACAGCCACCATCCGGGCGTGCTGACGATCGCCGAGGAATCGACGTCTTGGCCGGGCGTGTCACGCCCCACCTGGCTCGGCGGGCTCGGCTTCAGCCTGAAGTGGAACATGGGCTGGATGAACGACACGCTCCGCTACATGCGGCACGATCCGGTCCACCGCAAATACCACCACGACGAGCTCACGTTCAGCCTGATCTACGCCTTCCACGAGAACTTCGTCCTCCCCCTCTCCCACGACGAGGTTGTCCACGGCAAGGGGGCGTTGGCCGATCAGATGCCGGGTGACGCCTGGCAGAAGCTCGCTAACCTCCGCCTCCTCTACGCCTACATGTGGTGCCACCCCGGCAAGAAACTCGTCTTCATGGGGAACGAGTTCGGGCAGTGGCGGGAGTGGGACTTCGACCGGAGTCTCCACTGGCACCTCCTCGAGCAACCGGCCCACGCCGGTCTCAAGCGTTGCCTGGCGGATCTCAATGCCCTGGTGGTGCGCGAGAAGTCGCTGCACCAACTCGACTTCGACGGCTTGGGATTCGAGTGGATCGACTGCCACGATTGGGCCAACAGCATCCTGGCCTTCCTCCGCCGCGGTGTCGACCCGAGCGACTTCCTGGTCGTCTGCTGCAACTTCACCCCGATCCCCCGGCACGGCTACCGGGTCGGCGTGCCGGCGGCGGGGGTGTACGACGAGGTCTTCAACGGCGATTCCTCGTGGTACGGCGGCAGCAACGTCGGCAATGCCGGGAGCATCTCCGCCGAGCGCACGGCAGCCCACGGCCACGGGCAGTCGCTGGTGCTCTCACTGCCACCGCTCTCGACGATCGTCCTCAAGCCGCGGCGACGTTGACGCGGCCGACGACTAGCGGCGTGGCTTCCGCTTCCACTCCAGTTGGTAGCGGCTCTCGAGTTCCTCGATCCAGGTCCCGAACGAACGGGAAAACTCGTCCTGGGCCGCCACGGCTGTCATCCGCGGATCAGACTTCGTCTCCACGAAACGCTCCTTGAGCGTTTCGGCCGGCGGTTCGACGTCGATGAGGCGGATGCAGTAGCAAACCGTCTTCGGCTCGTTGAATGCCACGGCGGTGCCACCCGGCTGGAGGGCAAAGACGGCGCTCATGAACTCGTTCCCCGGCATGACGACGCCGGCCGGCTGGCTGATCTGGGGCACGCCGGAGGCAGCAGCCTGCGGGGAGAGCCAGAAGACCGGCCCG
>CANGGT010000296.1 GCA_947453375.1 Planctomycetaceae bacterium | reverse complement strand
GGTGATCCCGACACCTCCGCCGACCCGCTTCCGACCGGCGGCGAGCCTGCCGTTCGTCCGCGGATGATGCCCCCTCCCGCCGGCACCGATCCGTTCCCTGAGATCGGCGTCCTCGAGGCACGGCTGCGAGGCCTCGAGCAGGCGGGGCTGGCCAATCCCTTCCTCCGGGCCAACGAACGGGTCCGCGGCCGTACGGCTCGGATCGGTGGCCGCGACGTGATCAGCTTCACGAGCTTCGACTACCTCGGACTCACCGGCCATCCGGACGTCACGAGGGCAGCGAAAGCCGCCATCGACCGCTTCGGCTGCAGTGCCTCGGCGAGCCGGATGGTCGGCGGCAACAACACGCTCCTCGACGACCTCGATCGGGAGTTGGCGTCGTTCCTCGGCACCGAGCGTGCGACCGTCTTCCCCTGCGGCTACGGCACGAACGCCTCGGTCTTCAACCACCTCTTCGGGGCCGAAGATCTGATCCTCTATGACGAACTGGCCCACAACAGCATCGTCCAGGGAGCAGTCGCCTCGAAGGCTGGCAAGCGGAGCTTCCGCCACAACGATCACGACCAGCTCGACGGACTCCTCCGCGACCTCCGCTCGAAGTATCGTCGCGTCGTCGTGGCGATCGAGGGGGTTTACAGCATGGATGGCGACTTCCCCGATCTGCCACGGTTCCTCGAGGTCAAGCGTCGTCACGACGCGATGCTCTACGTCGACGAGGCGCACTCGGTCGGCACGATGGGGCCGGAGGGGCGCGGGATCTGCGACCACTTCGGCGTCGATCCCGCCGAGGGGGATCTGTGGATGGGGACGATCAGCAAGGCCCTCGGCGCCGGCGGCGGCTACCTCGCCGGGAGCGAGCGGCTCATCCGCTACCTCGGCTACACGACACCGGCGTTCGTCTTCTCAACCGCCTGCTCGCCGCCGAACGTGGCGGCGGCCCTCGAGGGGCTCAAAGTCATCCAGCGCGAGCCGTGGCGCGTGACGCGGCTCCGCGAGCGTTCGGAGCTGTTCCTCAAGCTCGCCGCCGACTGTGATCTCGACACCGGCGCGAGCGCCGAGACGCCCGTCATCCCCGTCATCGTCGGCGGCTCGAACAGGGCGATCCTCGTTTCTCAGCTGCTCCTCGAACGGGGCATCAACGCCCAGCCGATCCTCTATCCGGCCGTGCGCGAGTCGGCGGCCCGGGTCCGGTTCTTCCTCACGGCCGAACATACCGAGGATCAGATCGTGCGGACCGTCGAGGCGCTCTCTGAGGTCGTGCCGATGGCCACCCGCGCGATCGGCTGAGCGCCGTCGGGGGCGGCATCGACACCAAAGATGCCGTCCTTCCAGGGGGGCGGGAAGCGGCGAAAGATGCGGTCGGCGACCACCAGGAGCGCCGGGAGCATGACGAGCTCGGCCATCGTGGCGGCGGCCACTGCCGCGCAGGCGAGGATCCCGAAGCTCGACAGCGACGGCACCCGCGACACCGTCACCGCGGCGAAGCCGATGGTGAGCACGACGCCGCCGACGATGATCGCGTTGCCCGTCTCGGCCACGCCGCGGCGGATCGCCGACTCCATCGACAGGCCCGGCCGACGCTGCCGCCGGAGCGCGGTGAGGACATGGACGGTGTCATCGACGGCAAGGCCGAGGCAGACGTTGAAGACGATCACCGTCGCCGGGTCGAGATGCCTGCCGGTGGCGACCATCACCGCTGCGATGACTGCCAGCGGAAATATGTTGGGGATGAGGCTTACCAGGCCGGCCAGTGGTGAACGGAATGCCAACGCCAGGATCGTACCGATCACGACGACCTCGAGCGTCAGGCTCGAGCCGAGGTCGCGGACCAATTGCCGAACGTTCCGCGCCGACAGCACCGACATCCCGGCGAGTTGGAATCTCCACCCCGGATGCGAGGCCTCGAGCCCGGTGAGTCCCGCATCGATCCGGTCGTACACCCCTTCGAGCGTCCGTGAGCCGATGTCCCGGATCCGGGCTCGCACCACCGCCACGCGGTCCGAGGGATCGACGAGATCGTCGAAGGCTGCGGGGTCGAGACGGCGTCTGGCCCGCTCGCCGATCGTTCCCGCCACCGTGGCCAGCGACACCGCCCGGATCGCCGGGTCGGCCGCCTCGAGGACTCCGTGAACGGCCGCGATCCCGTCGAGGACGCCCGGCTCCCGCCAGTCGAGCCCGGCAGGCCAGCGGACGATCACGTCGGCGCCGAATGCTCCCCCGAACTCCTCGTCGACGTGGAGAAGAGCGCGCGACGAGGCGGCGCCGCGCGGAAGGGCGTCGGCGACGCGGTTGTCGGCATCGAGCCCGGAGGAGAGGAGGCCGAGCGCGAGGGTGGCGACGAGGCTCACCGCGACGATCCCCCGGGCATGCCGCACCGACCAGCCGGAGAGGAAGGCCGCCAGCCGCGAGGCGGCCCGCGACGACCGGCCGAGCCGCATGCCCTGGAAGGCGGGGAGGGAGGCGAGGAGGGGCGTGAGGAGCGTGACCGCCGTGAAGCTCGCGAGCGCCCCCGCGGCCGCAGCGACGCCGAACGTGCGCACCGCCTCGATCCGCGCGGCGGCCAGTGACGCGAATCCGATCGCCGTCACCAGGCTCGTCAGGCCGCAGGCCGTGCCGACACGCTGGATCGCCCCGGCCGAGGCGGCCGAGGCCCCGATCCCGCGGCGGGCGCTGCGGCGCATGTCCTCGATGAAGTGGATCGAGTCGCATGTCCCGACGACGAGCGCCAGCGACGGCACGACACTCGTGAGGATGTTGACCTTCGCGCCGCACAAGCCGAGCACCCCCATCGCCCAGACCGCGCCGACCAGCGGCGGAATACAGGCGACGATCGTCGAGGAAAAGCTCCGCGCCACGCTTGCCGAGAGGATCAGGGCCAGCGACATCCCCAAGGCGTTGAAAACGATCATGTCGCGGCGGAGCGCCTGTGCCGCCTCGGCACGGAGGGCGGGAAGACCGGTGAGCTCGGCCTCGAGCCCGTCGCGGCCCGCGAGGGCCGCCGTGATCCCGGCGAGAATCCCTTCGGCAGCCGTCGGCGTGTCGCGGCCGGGGGCAAGGCGTACCAGGAGCAGGGCGCTTGTGGCATCAGCCGAAAGAAGGTGGCCGGCGATGAGGGGGTGCTTCGAGCAGCGCTCGAGCGCCTGAGCGCAGGCTGCCTCGTCGAGCGGCCCGGCGACGCGCGGGATGGCTGGCAGAAGGGCACCGGCTGCCCCCTGACGCCGGACATCGAACATCGACCGCACCTCCTCCACGCCGTCGACCCTTTCGAGATCGTCGACGAGTTCGCGGAGCCTCCCGAGCGGCACGGGGGCGAAGAGTGGGCCAGTCGTGGCGGCGACCCGGACGATGCAGTCGCGATCTGGAGCACCGAAGCGATCGGCGATCTCGTCGATGACAACGAAGTCATCGCTGCCGTTGCGGAGGAGCGACCGGAGGTCGTCGTCGATCCGCAGCCGGGAAAGTCCGAAGGCGGCGAGGATCGAGCAGACGGCGGTCGCCAGGATTACTCGGCGTCGCCAGCCCGGGTCGGGGCCGCCTGTGTCTCCTCCTGGCATGCGTCGCGGTCCTTCAGGAGGTGGAGTTCATCCGGATCGACGATCCATCCCCGGCAATTGTCCGCGCCGCAGCGGCAGCGGATCGAGGCATCGGCCGGCCAACAGTAATCGATGAGCAGTTCCCCACCCGGCTCGATGTCGCGGATGGTCTGGAGCCAGAGGCGATCCTCGACGACGGCCTGCGGATCATCCTCGTCGAACCAATAGAAGAGTTCGCAGTTCGGATCGCAACAGTGATTCAGGAAGCGAAGCGGGGCGGACGGTTCCAGCACTTTGCCACTGGGGAGTTCCATGCAGTAGCTGGGGTCGGCGGGGTGGTCGTCGCACACCTGACCGAAGATCTCCCCCAGGACCATCCCCGATTTCAGCCGGCGGCGGGCAAAAACCCCCGTGCCAACGTGGGTGGGGCCGGGCTGGACGAGCGTCATCAGCCGCTCGCGGTCGGCACGACGGGACGACACGGCCTCGTGGCTCATCGGTGGCAGGTCCGGGGGAGGAGGGACGGAAGAACGGCAGGCGGGAGTGCCGCGGGCCTCAAGGGGCGGAATCTAGCCGTCGGCCGCGGCGGCCGTCAACCATCCGACCGGCAGGGACGGCGCGGCGTTGACGGCGGATGCGCCCCCGATCGTGGCGATGGAACGCCCGGTCAGCGCTGCCCTCGGTCGAAAGACTTCCCGCGGGTATCCTGTGCGGTCGGCCCAGAACCGCCACCAGCTGCGGTGGCCGCCCACACCGGAGGGAGACTTGATGACCCGCGACAACCAGCGAGAGTTCCAGCCGGGGCACGTGGCCAAGGCCGACGAGGGGACGATCCTCGGCCACCCCCCGGGGCTCTTTCTCCTC
>CANGGT010000295.1 GCA_947453375.1 Planctomycetaceae bacterium | reverse complement strand
GACACCAGGAACAGCTTCGATGCAGCGGCGCGCGTTGATCACCGGGGTGACCGGTCAGGACGGCTCCTACCTTGCAGAACTCCTCGTCTCGAAGGGCTACGCCGTCCATGGACTGCGGCGTCGATCGAGCACCTTCGGCACGGAGCGGATCGAGCACCTCATCCGCGGCAACGATCCCTGCGTCGAGCTCCACTACGGCGATCTCTCCGACGCCAGCGGCCTGGCGCGCCTGATCCGCCAGATCCGTCCGCACGAAGTCTACAACCTCGCTGCCCAGAGCCATGTCCGCGTCAGCTTCGACCAGCCGGCCTACACCGCTGACGTGACCGCCGTCGGAACGCTGCGCCTCCTCGAGGCCCTTCGCGACGTTCAGGATGACACCGGCGAGCAGATTCGCTTCTACCAAGCGTCGAGCTCGGAGATGTACGGCAAGGTGGTCGAGACGCCTCAGAAGGAGACGACTCCCTTCTATCCGCGCTCCCCCTACGGCGTCGCCAAGGTCTACGGACACTGGATCACGGTCAACTACCGCGAGAGCTACGACCTCCACGCCTCGTGCGGCATTCTCTTCAATCACGAGAGCCCGCGCCGCGGCGAGACGTTCGTGACCCGGAAGATCACCCGCGCTGCGGCCCGCATCAAGCTCGGCATGCAGGAGAAGCTCCACCTCGGCAATCTCGACGCCAAGCGTGACTGGGGCTTCGCCGGCGACTACGTCGAGGCAATGTGGCTGATGCTCCAGCAGCCTCAGGCGGACGATTACGTCGTCGCCACCAACGAGCTCCACACGGTGCGTGAATTCTGCGAGCTCACCTTCGGCAGGCTCGACCTCGATTACCGCGACTTCGTCGAGGTTGATCCGCGCTACTTCCGCCCGGCCGAGGTCGATCTCCTCCTCGGCGATGCCACGAAGGCCAACACGAAGCTCGGCTGGACGCCGCGGGTGTCGTTCCAGGAGCTCGTCGAGATGATGGTCGACGGCGACCTCGAGCTGGCCCGGCGCGAGCGGAATGCCGGTGGCGCGACCGCCCCCCAGCACCGGATGGTGGCCTGATCATGGGGGCGACGCGCGTCATCGGCGCCCGGCTTCTCGAGGCACTTCGCGAGCTCGAGCGCCACTGGATCCGGCCGCTCGGACAGCGGCTCCGTCCTCCGCGCGCCCGTCGGCAGAAGGCGAGGGGAAGCGATCCGGAAGCCGAGGAGCTGCTCGTCGCCCTGCTCCGGGCCCGATTGCGCGGCGCGAATGCCGACAGTGCTTCCAAGGCCGAGTTGCTCGCCGCGGTCTCCCCCGCGTCCGATCTTGGGGCGCTCGTGAGAGCGCTCGTTGACGTGCCGCAAGCTCGGGTGATTTCCGACGTCGAGCCGCTGCGGAAGGTGGCCTGATCCCTGCTGAGGCCGTCATCCCCTCGACGCCCCTCCACGATGCTTGTCTACGCCGATCTCCGCTGTCTCCAGGATCCCGGCTTCGCCCGCCGTGGCATCGGCTCGCACGCGGCCTTCCTCCTCGCGGCGGCCCGGTCGCTGCGGCGCGGTGAGGTGACGATCATCGGCCTGGCCGACGCGGCGCTGGGGTCGCCCCCTGCCGAGATCTCCGCCCTCTGCGACAGCGTCCAATACGCCTTCGCGCCGCGTCCCGGTGAGCCGGCCGTGTTCCTCTGGCTGTCGCCGATGACGCACGACACCCGGCTCGTCGCCCGGTTTTTCGACCGTCCCGAGATTCTCCCCTGCGCGGTCGTCTACGACTTCATCCCGCTGATCGATCCCGATCGCTATCTCGCCAGCCGTGGCCCGCTGCTCTCCTACGCGGCGGCGCTCGAGTGGCTGGGGGCGGCGGGGATGTTCCTGCCGATCTCCGCCGCCGTCGGCGATGAGGTGGTCGCCCGGCTGGGAGTCGACCCCGAACGCGTGGCGGTCACCGGCGTCGCCCTGCGGGGGGCGTTCGCGGCCCGTCACGCTGGCGGCACGCCGGCGCCGCGGCCGGCGAGCGCTCCCGGCCGGTATGTGATGTTTGTCGGTGGGCCCGACCCGCGCAAGAACCTCGAGACGGTCGTGGCGGCGCTGGGGCGGACCGGGGGCCCCGATCCCTCCCTGGTGATCGCCGGCGGTTACCCTGAGCGCTGGCGACGACGGGTGGAGCGGATCGCCGCCAAGGCGGAGGGGCGGACGACGAATCGTCCGGTCCGCCTCACGTTCCTCGACCATGTCAGCGACGACGAACTCGCCGGCTGGTACGGCCACGCGGAGGCGACGGTCGTCGCCTCGCGGGCGGAGGGATTCTCGATGCCGGTGATCGAGGCGATGGCCTGCGGCTCGCCGGTGATCGCCTCCGACATTCCCTGCCACCGCGAGCTCGTCGCCGACCCTGCTGCCCGCTTCGCTCCCGACGCTCCCGACGAACTCGCTGCCCGACTCCAGGCCGTGATGGCCGATGCCGGAGCGCGGGAGGCGCTCATCGCGTCGCAACGACCGACGCCGGATCGCTTCACCGCGGCCCGAGTTGGGGAGCGCTTCGCCGCGGCGCTCGAGCTGCGGATGCCGGGCCATGCCCGCCGAGCGCGGAAGGCCGTGGCGACGCGGCGACCGGTGATAGCGCTTGTGTCCCCCTTCCCCCCCGACCGTTCCGGCGTCGCCGACTATACGCGGCGCACGGTCGCGGCCCTTTCGGCGCGGGCCGATGTCGACGTCTGGACCGATCAGCCGGAGCCGGTGGCCGATGCCCACGTGCGCGCTTTCCACGGCATCGGCAGCGCGGCGTGGTTGCGCCCCGACTACGACGCCACGGTCGCGGTCCTCGGCAATTCCTCGTTTCATGCGCCGATCCTCGCCGGACACCTCCGCCACGGCGGCCCTTGCATCCTCCACGACTCGCGGCTTCTCGATCTCAATGCCTGGTGGCATGGCGTCGAGCGGACGCGGTTGCTCGCCGAGGCCGAATTGCGTCGTCCGGTGACGGAGGCCGAGGTCCGGCATTGGACGCGCCATCAGGGGGAGATCCCCACGCTCTTCCTCTCCGAAGTGGCGCGGGCTTCGGCGCCGCTGTTCGTCCACAGCCGGGCGCTGGCCGATCATGTCGCCAGGCTCTATGGGGTGGAGGCGGTCCATCTCCCCTTCGCACTTCTCCGCGAGTTCGCGCCGCGGGAGACCGCCGCCCCATCGCGGCAGCGGGCCCGGGCGGCGCTCGGGATTCCGGCGGGGCGGACGGTGATCGTCACCCTCGGGATCTACGGTGCCACGAAGGCCCCGGAGGTGTGTGCCGAGGCGATCGCGCGGCTGCGCGCCACGGGGCGCGACGCGCATCTGGTGTTCGTCGGGGACGCGGGGCGATCGGCCGAGCCGGTCCTGCGCCGCGCCGCGGCCGCCGGTGCCGCGGAGGCAGTCCACTTCACGGCCGAGTGGATCGACGACGAGACCTGGCGGACATGGCTCCTCGCCGCCGACGGGGCGATCCAACTCCGCACCCACCGCTTCGGCGGGATCTCGGGAGCGCTGATGGACTGCATCGCCGCGGGGGTGCCGACGGTGGCCAATGAGGATCTCGCCGCGGCGCTCGACGCCCCCGCGACCGTTTCCCGGGTCCCCGACACGTTCACCGCCGACATGGTGGCAGGGGCGCTCGGAGCGCTCTTCGCGCGGGGGGATGGGCGCGACGAGTTGACTCGGGTCCGTTATTGCACCGAGCACTCCATGGAGAACTACGTCGCCGGTCTCCTCGCCGCGCTCGGTATCGAAGGGGAGCGGGGCTCCTCCGTTCGCTCGGTGTCCGGATACCGGGTGGCGTGAAGCGAGTTCCGTTGATCGAGGCGCTTGGGCCATCCCCCAGCAGCCCCATTCCCCCCGCTTCGCCGCGCCGCGCATCGATCGGAGACGGCGCCGCCAGCCTGGCCTGCCCCGCTTCGCGCGAGTTCGGGATCGGTGGCGGAGGGATGCAATCCTCGCGGGCTTTCCGGCCGATATCCCCTCCACGGGATTCGACTGACACAAGATCCGTGTCGGTCCGCGCCCGCTCGTCGGGCCCCACGCCTTCATGCCACTCAAACCTCCGCTCCACGATCGTGCCGCGCTTCCCAGGGTCGTCATCGACCTGGAGAAGGTGCGTCATGCCAACTGCGGGCTGGGACGGTTTTGCCGGTATCTCGCCGAGGGGATCCTGTCGGCGTCCGGCCGCGGCATCGAGCCGGTTCTGTTCCTCCCGCCGCGTGGCGACGTGAGCCGGCCGACGGTGCGTCATTTCCACGACGGCGCGGTGGAGCACATCGACGTCAGTCCGTGGCGGAAGGAGACGTTCGCCCGCTTCCTCAGGCCACTGGTGCGCCCGTTTCGTGCCGATGGCGGCTACGACCTCTGGCATGTCACCAGCCAGTCGTCGAAATACCTGCCGCTCGACCCGCGCGTGCCGGTCGT
>CANGGT010000294.1 GCA_947453375.1 Planctomycetaceae bacterium | reverse complement strand
GAAGAAGGCATTCCCTCCCTGGGCGGCGGCGGCATCGAGATCGGGGATCGCCATCACGAGCGCCGAGAGCATCACCCAGCCGGCCAGCGCCGAGACGATGACGGCCCGGACGATCGCCTTCGGCACCTCGATCGCCGCGCCGACGGTCTCCTCGGCGGCATGGGCCGAGGCGTCGAAGCCGGTGATCGTGTAGGCGGGGAGGAGGAGGCCGAGGGCGAACGCCCAGCCCGGGCTCTCCGTCGCCGGCCAGACCGGTGCGTCGGCGGGTATGCCGGTGAGGTTACGGATGTCGACCAAACGCCCCGGATCGAGGGCTGGCGCGAAGACGAGCAGGGCGACAGTCAGGCCGGCGGCGACGACGAGGATCAGCCACCCACTGGCATCGGTGATCCGGGTCGTCGTGCGGATGCCGGCGTGGTTGAGCGCGGCCTGCACGAGCGTGAGGAGCGCGACGGCGCCGAGCTGGACGAGGAGGGGAGCGAGGCGCTCGGAGCCGGGCATGAACAGCTCGTGGGCCGGCGTCGATTCGACGAGCGCCGAGAGGGTCTTTCCGGCCGCCTCGGGAGACCATCCCAGGAAGGGCGCGAAGGCGCCGAAGCAGAACTGGACCGTCGCGAGGTTGATCGCAGCGAGGACGGTGATGATGCCGGCGAGATTGAACCAGGCGGTGGCCCAGCCCCAGCCACGGCCGCCGAGGATCGCTCCCCAGTGGTAGAGACCGCCGGCGGTGGGGAAGGCGGAGGCCACTTGGGCCATCGTGGCTGCCAGGGCCAGAGCCACGAGGCTCACCAGCGGCCAGCCGAGGCCGATGCTTCCTCCGCCGCCGGCGCAGAGCCCGACCGGGAAGGAGGTGATCCCACCGGCGAGAATGCAGATGATCGAGAGGGAGATGCAGTAATTCGAGAAGCCACCCATGCGGCGCTCGAGCTCCTGGGCGTAGCCCATGGCGGCGAGTGTGCGGACGTCGTCGTCGGAAGTGGAGGTGGGAGGCATGGAGGGAAAAAGCCGTGGAAAGGTGACTCGCGAGGGCTCGAGCAGGGAAGAATACCGCGGCGGGCTGGGAAAAGATGGCGTGCTGAACCGATAATCGGCCTCGGATTCGTCGTCAGACGGTCCTCTGGCCCGATCCTCCGCAGCTCAAGGCGACACCACGGCATGGAATCCCAACCGGCTCCCTCCTCCCCTTCCGCGTCGTCCGAGGCGGCGCTGGTGGTGATCGCGGTCGTCGTCGCGGGCGCCGCGATCACCCATCTCGGCCCGGTGCTCCAGCCGTTTCTCGTGGCCCTGTTCCTCTTCTATGCCACCCGGTTCGGCGTCAAAACGCTCTCCGGCCTGGGGATGCGCCCCCTGACGGCCTACGCGACGCTCGTCGGCATCATCCTCATCGCCTCGGTGCTCCTGGCGCAGTTCGTCTACCGCGAGGCGGTGTCGTTCCGGGGAAGCTGGCCGCGCTACGAGGATCGGATCGGCGACATCATCACCCGCTGGAGTGGGCCGCTCGGTGGGGCGGCGGCCGTGGCAGAGAACGTGCCGGCCCCCGATCCGGCCGCGGAGCCTGTCGTGTCCCGGACATCGCTGTCGGACCTGTTCCGGATCTCGAGCCGCGACGTCCTCAACTACGTCTTCGCCAAGGGAATCGATGCGGCGGAGTTGATCGTCCTCGTCTTCTGCTACCTCGTGTTCCTGTTCCTCGGCAGCCGGAAATTCGAGGCCCGCGTCGAGCGCGCTTTTCCTGGCGAACGGGGCAAGCGGATTCTCGCCGTCGGGGAGGGGATCTCCGAGTCGATGGAACGCTTCATGATGGTGAAGTCGGTGATCGGCGTCGGCATGGGGCTCTCCGCCGGTCTCATCATGTGGCTGTTCGGCCTCGATCACTGGCCGCTGTGGGCGTTTCTCTTCTTCGCCGCCAACTACATCACGTCGATCGGGAGCTGGGCAGCGTGCGTGCCGCCGATCCTCATGGCCGCCCTCGATTTGGGGGCGGTGCCGGCGACGATCCTCGCCGTCCTCATCGTCGTCAACCGGGTGTTCTGGATCGACTTCCTCGAGCTCAAGCTCTCCGGCAAGCAGCTCAACCTCGATCCCACGCTCCTCTTCCTCTGGCTCTCCTACTGGGGCTGGGCGTGGGGGATCCTCGGGCTGATCCTCGCCTACCCGATGATGGCGGCGGTGAAGATCTCGCTCCGCCACCTCGGCGACGCCCACGGCTGGGCCGAGATGCTCTCCGACGAGTGACGGTGACGGGGGTTCGCCCGGTGCCTCATTCGATCTCGAGGCCGGCCGCTTCGGTAAAGCGATCGAAGAGCGACTGCATCGCCACCTCGTGGACGACGCACACCATCGTCGCCGGCGACGTCGCTTCGAGCGCCCGCTCGAAATCGGCGTCGGTGCAGATCACGGGGCTCGCGGCGAGGCGGTCGGCGACGACGAGCACCGCACGCTCGGCAGCCGAGAGCTGTCGCTGATCGCCGGCCAGGTCGGCGAGGGCCGCGTCATCGGCGCCTTGATCACGGAGGCGTGCTTCGGCGAGGCCGCAGGCGTACCAGGCGGCGTTCCGCCGGGCGACGGTCCAGGCGATCCGGGCCTTGTCGAGCTGAGACAGGCCCGGGGCCGCCGCCGTGAGTTCGAAGGCCTTCACCATCCGCGGGCCGGCGAGGGGAAAGTGGGCGAGCAAACGCATCCAGGAGGGAATCTTTCCCTCTGGCGCAATCGCCCCGAGGATCTCGCGGGCTTGTGCTTCCTGCACGAGCGGCAGGCGGGGCTTGCGGGAGCGGGCGGCGGCGATGCCAGCGGCCATCGCTTCCGCGGAGGGGAGTGGGAGGGGGGACGCCGTGGCGACGAGATCGTCACCGGGCTTGGCGCTTGAAAGGATCGCCACGGCGGAGGCGATTGAGTCGAAGCGGTCGGAGGTCGGCGTCAGGTAGGAGTGGACTCCGCCGGCGCTCGCCTGCGCCCAGCCCGAGTTGCCGCCGTTGCCAGCCTGGGCGACGCCGATCCCTTCCTTCCAGCGGTTGATGGCATTGTTGCCCCCGATCGACAGACTCATCTCGAGCACTTCCTTCGGCGTGAAGTGTGCAAGACAGGCCGCGACGTCGGCGTCGGAGACGCTGCCGGGGGCGAGGGTCAGCTTCCGCGCCAGGGTGAAGGCGGCCTGCTCGCTCTCCGGGAAGTCGCTCCAGTCAGAGTCGAGTCGGGCGAGATCGTCGTCGGTCATCCCCACGGCGAGAAGCTTCGATTCCTGGTGGCCGAGACAGTACTGACAGTTGTTGACCCGCGAGGCGATCCAGAACAGCCGCGTCTTGAAGCCGTAATCGAGCGTCACGGCCGGATCGGGTTCGATGACGACTTTCGGCGTTGGGGCGCCGGGGCGCTTGGGCGCGGTGCCACCGAAGCCGAGGTAGCCGCGAAGTTCGGTGCCGGGGAGATAGAGGGCCCGGAGCCGGTTCTCATAAGAAAGCGCCTGTGGATCGTCCGCAGCGGCTGCCCTTTCGGCATCGGTCGGAGCGGGGAGCGGAATCCGTTCGTGCCGCGTCTTCATTCCCTCGAGCATCCGCTTCATCGCCGGACGGGTGACCGGCGTGGCACGCGGAGCGTCGACGAGCGGTGTTTCGCCACGGGCGATGCCGATGGCGAGCGTCGCCGTCAACGCCAGCGCGAGGGGGCAGGATGAAAGGCGGTGACGGGGCATGGAAATCTCCTCGTGGGTCGGGTCGGGAATCGTCGTGACCGGCTCCGCGTCGTCGCCGTGGAATCAGTCCCCGAGCGCGATGCTGATCGCCGGCTGGGTGGAGACGGTGTAGGTGGCTTTCTTCGTGCCGATCGGCGGGGGGCCCTCGAGGGTCACTTCGAAGCGCGTGCTCGGCCCGAAGGGCTTCCCTTCGCCGATCGTGTACGACGTGATCGTCGCCCCACCATTCCAGCGTTCGTCGGCGACGTGGATCGGAGGGGAGAGCTTCCGCAGATCGTCACAGCTCTTCCCCTCCTTCCAGGCCGAGAGCGCCGCCTCGATCACCGCGGCCGCCTTGTCGGGCTCGGCCTTGTACTCTGGCCCTCGCCCGCAACCGGCGAGAAGCGCCGGTGCGAGGAGGAGCCAGTGGAACGGGATACCGGGAAACCGGGATGGGGGCATCGGCAGGGGACCTTTCGGTGGGGAGGTCGGGGCGGCGGGGCGGCGGCAATCGCGAATCATTGGCCATCGAAGCCCGACACGATCTCGGCGCCACTCTTCGTGCCGAGACCGCGCCAGATCTTCAGGTCGACCCCATCCGAGACGAACCGCACCGATGCATCGCACATCCCCAGCATCACACCGCCCGAGTGGGTGCTCTGGGCGGTGGTCATGATCCGTCCCGGGGGAAACATGCAGGAACGGGTGTTGGGGACATTGGAGTGGAAGTAGATCGTCGTCGAGTGATAGCCG
>CANGGT010000293.1 GCA_947453375.1 Planctomycetaceae bacterium | reverse complement strand
CTGAACGGGCCCCCCACCCCCCGCCCCACAGGTCGCCTTTGACGGATGCGTCGATTTTCCCTAAAACTCAGGGCTTGAACTCGGCTCCCGGTCGGATGCCAGCCGCCGGCACCTCGTGCCACGGCTCGTCGATCGACCCCGGCCTCACCAATCCCCTCTCCTCACGAAGACCAGACAGGATCACCGATCTCATGGGCGGCATCAGCAACCGGATGAAGGAAATCAAGCGTCGCCGGCACCGGAAGCAGAAGGTCGCCAAGTTCGCCCTGAAGCTCAAGAAGGCCACCCAGTCGGAACGTCTCGTCATCGCCAACAAACTCCGCAAGATGACCGCCGGCGCTGAAGTCCTCATCGCCCGGATGGGTCTCGACGAGCGGAAGCGCGGCTGAGCACCGCGGCAATCGCTTTTTGGCGTGAAGCCAGAGCACCAGAAATACCCGGGGCCGCGCAAGCCATCTGGCTCGCGCGGCCCCGGTGCTTTTTCACAGCCTCGTTGGCTCGAGGGACGCGTCAGCCCGGCGTGAACACGAACTCGTCCTGACCGAAGTCGATCCGCACCCGGCTCCCCTCTGCAAACCGCCCCGAGAGCAATTCTCGGGCGAGCGGATTCTGGAGCTGCTGCTGGATCACCCGCTTCAGCGGCCGGGCACCATAGGCGGCGTCGTACCCGAGCCGGGCAATCTCTGCCACCGCTCCCTCCGTGCATTCGAGCGTCACCCCGGCCCGGGCCGCCTGCTCGATGAGCCGGTTGACCTGGATCTTCACGATCTTCTCGATGTGCCGCTCGTCGAGCGGATGGAAGACGATCGTCTCGTCGATCCGATTGAGAAACTCTGGCAGGAACCGGGTCTGGAGGGCTTCCTTGACCGCATTGCGGATCTCCTCCTGCGAGCCCCCCTCCTTCGTGATCTCCTGGATCAACTGGCTGCCGATGTTGCTCGTCATCACCACGATCGTGTTCGTGAAGTCGACCGTGTGACCGAGACTGTCTGAAAGACGACCGTCGTCGAGCACCTGGAGGAGGACGTTGAAGACGTCGCGATGGGCCTTCTCGATCTCGTCGAGGAGAACCACCGAATAGGGCCGCCGACGGACAGCCTCCGTCAGCCGCCCCCCCTCCTCGTAGCCGACGTAGCCCGGCGGAGCGCCGATGAGACGGGCCACCGTGTGCTTCTCCATGAACTCGCTCATGTCGATCCGCACCATGGCGTTCGAATCGTCGAAGAGCACCTCGGCGAGCGCCTTGCAAAGCTCCGTCTTCCCCACGCCCGTCGGCCCGAGGAAGACGAACGACCCGATCGGGCGATTCGGATCCTGGAGCCCCGAGCGGCTGCGGCGAACCGCATTGCTCACCGCCTCGACGGCTTCATCCTGGCCGATGACCCGCTGGTGAAGACGGTCCTCGAGGACGAGGAGCTTCGCCCGCTCCGTCTCCTGAAGCCGTGTCACCGGAATCCCCGTCCAGGCACTCACCACCTCGGCGATCTCCTCCGGCCCGACCTCGCGGCGCAACAGTCGCTTCGTCGGCGGGGCTTCCTTGGCGGCGGCCTTGGGATGCTCCTGCTCCTCCTGCTCGGCGCGGGCTGCCAGTGTGCGGCGCTGCTGGTCGAGCTCGTAGAGACGCTGGAAGAGATCCTCCCCCACCGGCTGTCCCGAGGCCTGCCGCTCCTTGATCGCGACGCTCGCCTGCTCGAAGGCGAGCTGCGCCGCATCGAGCTGCTTCCGCAGTTCCTCGGCGTTCCCCACGCCCGACTTCTCCGCCTCCCACTGCTCCCGGAGGCTCGCAAGCTTGCGCCGCAGCTCCGTCGACTCCTTCTCGATCTCGACCAGCCGCTCCTTGGCATGGACTTCCGTCTCTTCGGCGAGCTGCCGGGCGGCAAGCTCGAGCTGGACGAGCCGACGCTGGACTTCGTCGATCTCGGAAGGGACGCTCTGCAGTTCCATCGCCACCCGGCTGGTCGCCTCGTCCATGAGGTCAATCGCCTTGTCGGGAAGGAACCGGTCGGCGATGTAGCGGTGCGACATCTCCGCCGCGGCGACGAGCGCCGAATCCTTGATCTTCACCCCCTTGTGATGGGCCTCGTAGCGGGGCTTGAGACCGCGGAGAATCGCGATCGTGTCCTCGACGCTCGGCTCCCCGACCATCACCGGCTGGAAGCGCCGCTCGAGCGCGGCGTCCTTCTCGATGTGCTTGCGGTATTCGTCGAGCGTCGTTGCGCCGATGCATCGCAGCTCCCCGCGGGCCAGTGCCGGCTTGAGGAGATTGGCCGCGTCGGAGCCCCCTTCCGCCGCCCCGGCGCCGATCATCGTGTGGAGCTCGTCGATGAAGAGGATCACGCCGCCGGCCGCCGCCTCCACCTCGCGGAGGATCGCCTTGAGCCGGTCTTCGAACTCCCCGCGGTACTTCGTGCCGGCGATGAGGGCCCCCAGATCGAGGGCGATGACGCGCTTGTTACGGAGCGTCTCGGGGACGTCCGACTGCACGATCCGCAGCGCCAGCCCCTCGGCGATCGCCGTCTTGCCGACGCCCGGCTCGCCGATGAGGACGGGATTGTTCTTCGTCCGCCGCGACAGCACCTGGATCACCCGGCGGATCTCGGCGTCGCGGCCGATGACCGGATCGAGCTTCCCCTGGCTGGCCCGCTTCACCAGATCGATGCCGTACTTCTCGAGCGCCTGGAACTTTTCCTCCGGATTCTGATCCGTCACGCGGGCACTGCCGCGGACGGCCTGGAGCCCGGCGAGGAGCTGCTGCTCGTCGACCGCCGCCAGCTTGAGGACGTTCTTCGCCTTCGAGGGCGTCTTCACCAAGCCGAGGAGGAGATGGTCGGTGGAGACGAACTCGTCCTTCATCGTGTCGGCCTCGGCCGCCGCCGCCTCGAAGATCTTGATGAGATCCTGGTCGGGCTGCGGCTGAGCGCCCCCCGACACCTTCGGGAAGTGCGAAAGCTCCGCCTCGATGATCCGCTCGAGATGGCCGCGGTCGACCCCGATCTTCTCCAGGAGCGGGCGGACGATCCCCTCGCGCTCGGCGACGAGCGCCGAGAGGAGATGGACCGGCGTCGCCTGCGGATTGCCGCGTGAGGCCGCCAGTTCCATCGACCGCTGGACCGCCTCCTGGGCCTTGATCGTGAACTTGTCGAATCGGAATGGCATGGCTTTGAGTCCTTGAAAAAAGGGGAGACGGTGGCAGCCACCGTCTCCCCTCGGGAGTTGGACCGTTCAGACCTGGCCGGCGGCGGCGGCTGTCACCGCGGCCGGTCGGGAGGAGAAGGGATCAGGCGTCCTTCTTGACCTCGAACTCGGCATCGATCGTGTCGTCGGCAGGCTTGCTCCCCGCGCCGCCCGGCGCCGGGCCGGCCCCGGGGCCCCCCTGGGCCGCTGTCGACTCATACAACACCTTCGTGAGGGCGTGGGCCGCCTGCTCGAGGGCGTCGTGGGCCGACTGGATCGCGTCGACATCCTCTCCCTTGGCGACCTCGCGGGCCTTCGTGATCGCCGCCTCGAGGGGCGCCTTGTCGGAGGCGGAGAGCTTCTCGCCGTTCTCCTTGACGAGCTTCTCGGTCTGGAAGCAGAGGGCCTCGGCCCTGTTGCGGACCTCCGCCAGCCGCTGCTTCCGCTTGTCATCCTCGGCATGAAGCTCGGCGTCCTTCCGCATCCGCTCGATCTCCGCCTCGTTCAAGCCACTCGACTGCTCGATCTTGACCGTCTGCTCCTTGTTGGAGCCGAGATCCTTGGCGCTCACCGAGAGGATGCCGTTGGCGTCGATGTCGAACTTCACCTCGATCTGCGGCGTGCCGCGCGGCGCAGGGGGAATGCCGTCGAGGTTGAACTGCCCGAGGAGGCGGTTGTCACGCGCCATCGGCCGCTCCCCCTGGTAGACGCTTACCGTCACTGCCTGCTGGTTGTCGGCCGCGGTGCTGAAGACCTGCTTCCGCTCGGTGGGAACCGTCGTGTTGCGCTCGACGAGCTTCGTGAACAGCCCCCCCTCCGTCTCGATGCCGAGTGAGAGCGGGGTGACGTCGAGGAGGAGCACGTCCTGGACCTCGCCGCCGAGCACGCCTCCCTGGATCGCCGCCCCGAGGGCCACGACCTCGTCGGGATTGACCCCCTTGTGCGGCTCCTTCGAGAACAGCTTCTTGACGAGTTCCTGGACCTTCGGGATGCGCGTCGAACCGCCAACGAGCACGACTTCGTCGATATCCTTCGGGTCGAGCTTGGCATCCTTGAGGGCCTGCACGACCGGACCGCGGCAGCGTTCCACGAGGCCGTCGCACATCTGCTCGAACTGCGCCCGGGTGATCGACATCTGGAGATGCTTGGGGCCGGTGGCATCGGCGGTGATGAAGGGGAGATTGATGTCGGTGCTCTGGGCCGAGCTCAATTCCTTCTTCGCCTTCTCGCACGCCTCCTGGAGGCGCTGGAGGGCCATCGTG
>CANGGT010000292.1 GCA_947453375.1 Planctomycetaceae bacterium | reverse complement strand
TACTCGGCGATGGCGTCCCTCGGCCGCGGAATCCCCGCCACGATGTGCGTGGGCCAAGCGCCGGAACGCCCGCCTTCCGGATGACCGGCCGACAACTCTTCAGGACGTGGGACCGACCGGCCTGAACCCCACCCCTCGCCAAAACGCCACCGCTTCCGGCCAGCGGTCGAGCGTGTCGATGGTGACGCGGCTCGCTCCGAGACGCTCGGCATGGCCAAACGCGGCCGCAACGAGAGCCCGGCCCACGCCTGAGCGGCGGCTCTCCGGCCGCACAAGCAGCCAGGGGATCGAGAACCGCGGGGATCCTGCGGCTGGGGGGGGCGATTCGAGCAGCAGGATCACGCCGGCGAGGCCCGCAGGCGGACCGGGCTCCGCAGGGCCCGCTCCGGTGGCTATTTCGTGAGGCACCAGCGCTCCCCAGCCATACACCCGGCGCCCCGGCCGGCTGGTGAGCTCGGCGAGAAAACCTTCCGGGCGGAGCCCACATGAGGCCGCCACCGCAGCGGCCAGCGCCCGCGATCGCTCTTCACCCCCGGCCAGGGGGATGACTTCGAAAGGGGAGGCCCCAGCGCCGAACTCGCCGCCCGGCTGGCACCCCCACTCCGCGACATCGATCACCATCCGTAGCACACCCATGAGCGGATCGTAAACGATTTCCGTCACGACCGACGACGTGTCTTCTCACGGCCTGCCACGAAAACGTGGCCTATTCTTTGACGCACCCAGAAAATCTTCCGCACTCGGCAGAGTCGAGCCTGAAAATTGGCCCGCTTGACGCCAGAGAGAGCGAAAACGATCATTCCTGATGGATATCGGTCTCCGAACGGCACGTTTCGAATTGACTCATGGTCGCTTTCAACCATAATGCAGTCTCCCAGGGGGAGATTCCGGGCGTGCAGACCCGTCAGCGACGCAGCCGTTTGATCGATTTCGTCCGCGTGCGCGGCTTTGCCTCGCTCGACGATCTTGTGCGCGAACTTGGCGTGTCGGAATCGACGATTCGCCGCGACCTCGATGCCCTCGAGGAACAGGGAACGGCCAAGCGGACCCACGGCGGCGTTCTCTACGCCGGCAGCCATGCTCGACTCCCAGAGTTTGACGAGCGTCAGCCGGCCCACTGGGCTGCCAAGCGGGCGATCGCTGCCGCGGCCGCTGAGCGCATCGACGACGGCGAAACCGTTCTCCTCGACGGTGGCACCACCACCTACGAAGTCGCCCGGCTCCTCGTCGGCCGCTCGATCCAGGTGGTCACCAACAGCCTCCCGGTCGCCAATCTTTTTGCGTCGGAATCCCGCGCCGATCTCGTTCTCCTCGGCGGCTATGTCTCGCCGCGGACGGGCGTCTGCTTGGGGCCCTATGCCAACGAGCTCCTCGGCCGGCTCCATGTGACGACAACAGTCCTCTCCGCCGCCGGAATCACGGCCGAAGGGCTCTACAACGCCCACCTGCTCTTGGCGGAAACCGAGCAGGCGATGCTCCGGGCCGCCGGGCGGGTGTTTGTGGTTGCCGACAGCTCGAAGTTTGGCCGCAAGAGCCTGACATTTGTCTCCGGGCTCGATTCGATCGATCTCCTCGTCTCCGACACCGGCCTGTCGGCCGAGTGGCGGCAGCAGATCAAGACCGCCGGTGTCGACCTCGTCGTCGTCGAACCGGCGCCGCTCGAGCCGCACGACGGCGATCACGATTCCCACCGCGACGACCGCACCAAGCCATCACGGGAGCGACACGCATGATTACCTCTGCCTTTCCGGGGATTCCCGCCGGCCTCGATCGCTCGAGCGTCGAGCGGATCGTCCGCGAGATCGTCCTCCGCGGCCGCGGCGCCCCGCCGTCACAGATCGCCGCCGAAGCGGCCCGGGCTCTCGTCACTGGCCAGGCACAAGCGCGAAGCGAACCGAAACTCGTCGTGAGCATCTCCGCCCGCCACTGCCACCTCACCGACGACCATGTCGAGCGGCTGTTCGGCAAGGGACGCACCCTCACCCCGCACAAAAACCTCTATCAAGACGGCTTCTATGCGGCGGAAGAGACGGTGATGATCGTCGGCCCGAAGCGAAAGATGCTCCCCACCGTGCGCGTCCTCGGGCCAACCCGGAAAGCCTCGCAGGTGGAACTCGCCTTCACCGACGGGATCTCGCTCGGCATCGATCTCCCCGTCCGGGCCAGTGGCAAGATCGCAGGGACGCCGGGATGTGTCCTCGTCGGCCCGGCCGGCGCCGTCGAGCTCGGCGAAGGGGTGATCCGAGCCGAACGGCACGTCCACATGAACTACGGCGATGCCGAGTTCTTCGGCGTCAAGGATGGCGATCGGATGAGTCTGGCGATCGACGGCGGCTGCGGCGTGATCCTCCGCGATCTCCTCGTTCGTGCCGATGCGACAAGCAAGCTCGAGGTTCACATCGATACCGACGAAGGCAACGCCGCCGATCTCGACCACGCCAGCGGCGTGCGGCTCATCAAGCAGACCTGACACGGAGCCCACCCATGGCCAAGAAGACCGCAAAGAAGGCAGCCCGAAAGGTGACGCAGCAGCGTCTCCCGATCACGCCTGCCGCGACAACACAACCGATCGTCCAGCCGGCGCGTGCCGGCGCGATCGACGGGGACAGCCCCGGGATGATGGAACGCGACTCCGGGCAGAGCGCCCGGATCACGACAGGAGCAGTGCTCACGATGGCGAAGAAAATCGAAGCCCTCGGCATGATCGAGACGAAGGGGTTCGTCACGCTCGTCGAGGCGGTGGACGCGATGATGAAGGCGGCCGATGTCACCTTCCTCGGTTGGGACAAGATCGGTAGCGCCTTGGTGACGGCCTTCGTCTCCGGCGACGTGGCGGCAGTGAAAGCGGCGATCGACGCCGGTGCGGCGGCTGGTGGCCGGATCGGTGACGTGGTGAGCGTGCAGGTCATTGCCCGCCCCCACGAAGACATCGACATCGTTCTCCCGGCCTCGGCAGCGAGCGCCCGCGGCGGCGTCGAGTGAACTTTTATCTCCTCATTTCCTCCCACACTTTTCACAGGAACTTTCGCGATGAACACTGCGATCGGTTTGATCGAGACCAAGGGACTCATCGGCCTCGTCGAGGCCACGGATGCGATGGCCAAGGCGGCCAACGTGAAGATTCTGAAGCGCGTCAGCATCGGCGGCGCCTATGTGGCGACCGTCGTGCAGGGTGACGTTGGCAGCGTCCGCGCCGCCGTCGAGGCCGGTGCGGCTGCCGCCCAGTCGGTCGGCGAGCTCGTCGCCAGCCACGTGATCCCGCGCCCGGCCGAGAGCCTGACGACCGCCTTCTTCTCCTGAAGCGGCGGCTGACTGATGTCGTGAGGCCGGACAGTCGCCGTTTCAACGGCCCTGTCGGCCGAGGTTTTTTGGCTCGCTGTCGTGGGCGGGGGCCGCTGGCCCCCGCCTGGACAGGGAAGCGCTCTCGTCCAGGGGGGCGTTGCCACGGCCAATGAAAGCCAGCGAAGACCACTGGAAACGATGCACGAAGGATCGCAGGCCACGGATGGCCCGCCCCGAGACGGCCCCGGTAAGGGCCACACCAACGGACTGCGAAGGAACGACCGATGATCATCCTCGTCGCCAACCTCGGCTCCACGAGCTTCAAGTACCGGCTCTACGACCTCGCTGATCGCCCCACGATCGGCGGCGAGAAAGAGCTGGCGCGCGGGGGCGTGGAGCGGATCGGGGCTCCCGAGAGCCGGGTCTACGCCCGCACCGGCGGCAAGGACATCGAGACGGTAATGCCGGTCCCCGATCACGCCGTTGCCCTCCGGGCGGCCCTCGAACAACTCACCGGCAACGGTGGGCCCCTCGGGAGCATCGACGAAGTGGCGGCGGTCGGTTTCAAGGCGGTGCATGGCGGCCGGGTGAGCGGCGTCGTCCGCGTCACCCCCGACGTGCTCGCGGCGATGGAGGAGATGCGTGAGGTCGCCCCGGCCCACAATCCCCCCTATGTCAAGGCGATGCGGCTGTTGGGAGAGAAGCTTCCGAGCGTGCCCCTCGTGGCGGCCTTCGAGACCGGCTTCCATGCCACGATTCCCGATCGCAATGGCCTCTATGCGGTGCCGACGGAATGGGTGGAGAAGTTTCGGGTGCGCCGGTTCGGCTTCCATGGGGCGAGCCACCGGTATGTCGCCGGCCGGCTCATGGAACTCCAGGCGAAGCGCCCCCTCCGTGCCGTCTCCTGCCATCTCGGCGGCTCGAGCAGCATCTGCACGATCCGCGACGGGAAGAGCGTCGGCACGTCGATGGGAATGAGCCCTCAGTCGGGGCTGCCGCAAAACAACCGGGCCGGTGACCTCGATCCCTTCGTGCTCCTCCACGTCGCCAAGGCGACCGGCCGGAGCTTCGAGGATCTCCTCGTCGAGTTGTCCGGCAAGGCCGGGCTCGCCGGGATGTCTGGCACCTCGGGCGACATGCGCGACCTCGAGGACGCGGCCGCC
>CANGGT010000291.1 GCA_947453375.1 Planctomycetaceae bacterium | reverse complement strand
GCTGACCGCCGCGATTCGCACCAAGGATGCCGGCGGCGTCGCCGCAGCGATCGCAGCCGGTGCCGACGCCACCGGCATCGACGCCGAGTTCCGCATGCCACTGATCACACTCGCAGCGCTCATCGGGGACCTCGACGTCGCCCGGGCCCTTCTCGACGCCGGCGCCGACGCGGAAGCCCGCGGCGAAGACGGCCGCACGCCTCTTCATGCGGCGGCCTTTGCCGGCCGGCTGCCGATCGTGCAGCTTCTCCTCGATGCCGGCGCTGATCCTGCGAAGCGCGGCCCCGCCGGCGACAGCCCACTCGACTCGACAAAGGCCGACGCCGGCACCACCGCCTTCATCGCCGGCCTGCTCCAGATCCAGCTTGCGGCGCCGGACACGCTCCGCACCGATCGCGATGCGATCCGCGCGCTCCTCGCCTCGCGCACCGGCGAATCGACCGCGGTGCCGGTTCCCCCGCCGGCCGATCTGTTGACGCGGGTCCGAGCCGGCTATCGCGACTGGCTTCTTTCCCCTCAGTTTTTCGTCCCCCTGCCGCTCGAGCCGTCGCCGCAGTCGCTCCTCACCGGCATGACGCTCAACTATCTGTGGTTTTTGATGTTTCTCTGCTGGCTCGCCGTCGGATTTGTCGCGGTCGCCGCGATCGCAACGAGCCTCCGCCTCCCCTCCCCGCCGGACTGGCTTGTCACGACCCCCGCGGCCCTCCTCTGGACGGTGCCGCTGACGCTCGTCCCGCAACTGTTCATGGGGCTGTTCGCGCCGGGCTTCGGACCCGACACCTCTGCCGGGCTCCTCCCCCAGCCGCATGTCCTCGCCTACTACGCCATTTTCTTCGGCTACGGGGCGTTGTTGTTCCTCGCCGAACACCGGTCGAACAACGACGTCGAGAGCATCGGACGGCGCTGGCTCGTGCCGCTGCTCATCTCGCTTTTGATCTGCTTCCCCGTCGGCCTCGCCACGATCCAATTCCCGGCGGCAGGCGCCCTGCCGCAGGTCCTCTATGCCTGGCTGATGAGCTTCGCGGCGATCGGCTTTTTCCGCTGGCTCGTACCGGCCGAGAGCCGCACGTGGCGCTACCTCTCCGACTCGGCCTACTGGCTCTACCTCGCCCACATGCCGGTGGTGATCCTGCTCCAGCAATACTCGCGCGGCTGGCCCCTGCCAGGCACGCTCAAGTTTTTTCTCATAACGGCGCTCGCCACGGCGACTCTCCTCGTGAGCTATCAACTCCTCGTCCGCCACACGCCCCTGGGAGTGCTCCTCAACGGCCCGCGGCCACGTCAAGGCCGCGCCAGCCGCGCGGCGATCCGTTCGGCGTCGTAGATGCAGCCGCGCCAGGTACCGCCGCTGGCTGATTGGAGGATCGCCCACAGCTTCGTGTCGTCGGGGAGATGGGGATCGGGGGCGAGATCGGGGCGGGAGGGGCGACGAGCCAATTCACGCTCGCCTTCTTCGGCGCTTTTTCCTGCCTCATGGCCCGCCCAACCGATCAGATCGATCGAGCCACTCACGCTCCCGGTATCGATCACGACCCGGACGATGTCCCCGTCGAGCAGCTTGCCGAGCGGCCCCCCGGCGAGCGCTTCGGGGCCGACATGGCCGATGCAAGCCCCGGTGGAGACGCCCGAGAAGCGGGCATCGGTGATCAGCGCGACCCGGTTGCCCCCGGGAATGTGCTTCAGGGCGCTGGTCACCTGATAGGTCTCTTCCATCCCCGTTCCCATCGGGCCGACGCCGGCGAGGATCATCACATCGCCGGCGACGATCCTCCCCTCCTTGATCGCCGCAATCGCCGCTTTCTCGCTTGTGAACACGCGTGCGGGCCCCTCGTGCCGATAGACGCCGTCGGCGCCGATCACGCTCGGGTCGATCGCCGTTGCCTTGACGACGGAGCCCTCCGGCGCGAGGTTGCCGCGCGGGAAGGCGAGCGTTCGCTTGAGCCCGGCCCGGGCCGCTTTCTCCGGCGGGAGGATGACGTCGTCGGGATCGACGCCGTCGAGTTCCGTAAGCAACCGGCGGAATCGCTGCCGTCGGTCGCTTGTCCGCCACCAGTCGAGCGTCTCGCCGACCGTCCAGCCCGAGACGGTTCGCGCCGAGCCGTCGATGAGCCCGAGGGCATCGAGGTGGAGCATCACCTCCGGCACCCCTCCGGCGAGGAACACGCGGACGGTCGGGTGGTGGACCGGGCCATTAGGGAGAACGCTCACGAGGCGCGGCACGGCGGAATTGACGTCAATCCAGTCGTCGACAGTCGGCAGGGGGATGCCCGCGGCATGGGCGAAGGCGGGGATGTGGAGGAGGAGATTCGTCGACCCACCGAAGGCGGCATGGACCACCATCGCGTTGCGGAGCGAAGCGGGCGTGACGATGTCGTGCGTCGTTGATCCGGCATCGGCAAGCGACGAGAGCGCTCGAGCCGAACGGACGGCGAGATCACGCCACACCGGCTGCCCCGAAGGAACGAGCGCCGCGTGGGGGAGCGTGAGGCCGAGCGCCTCGGCCACGACTTGCGCCGTCGCCGCCGTGCCGAGGAATTGGCAGCCGCCACCGGGGGTGGCACAGGCCCGGCAGCCCAAGTCGGCTGCCTCTTGAAGCGTGATCAGGCCGTGGCTGTAGCGGGCGCCAATCGTCTGGATCTTGCCGGCGTCTTCGCCATTCTTCGGCGGGAGCGTCACGCCGCCGGGCACGATGACGCCGGGGAGATCCGGGAGCCCGCAGAGCGCCATGAGCATCGCCGGAAGTCCCTTGTCACAGGTCGCGATCCCGAGCACCCCCTGCCGCAGCGGCAGGGAACGGGCAAGGCGGCGCAGGACCGTGGCGGCATCGTTGCGGTAGGGAAGGCTATCGAACATCCCGACCGTACCCTGGCTGCGGCCGTCGCAGGGATCGGAACAGAAGCCGGCGAAGGGCACCTTACCGAGCCGACGCAGCTCCTCCGCGGCCGCCTCGACGAGGAGCCCGATCTCCCAGTGGCCGGTGTGGTATCCGAGGGCCACCGGCCGGCCGTCGGGGGCGCGGACGCCCCCCTGCGTCGAGAGGATGAGGAACTGGGGATCGGCCGATCCCGCAGCGGCCCACCCCATGCCGACATTTTGTGAAAGGCCGAACAGATCGCCGGAAGGTGCGTCTCGGAGCAGTTTGTCGGTGAGCGGTAACACGCCGGACGGCCCCTCCGCCGCGGAGATGACGGAGTAGATCTCCGGGTCGACCGGACCATGGGGATCGGAGAGCGCTGACGATGGCGTGGCCAATGATGAACTCCTCTGCGTCGCTCGGGATTCCCCACCTGTCGTGATCGACAGGCGGAAGGATCGGCGTCGGTGCGGTGACACAGCCGCAGCATGCCTCTCTCTCGGACCCGAAAGCAACCTCACGGTGATGAAAGCGGTACGTTTTCCCGCGATTTGTATGCTCGGTCGGAACGAGACCGAAGACAACCCCATCGCTCACCACCACTCCCCCACCTGTCAGGAAAGAGCCCCCATGGCCACTTCCAGCCGCGGTCCTTCGCGCCGCCGAAAGCCGTTTTTCTCCCGACCGATCGAATCGAGGCTCCACTGCGAGTCGCTCGAGGGCCGGATCGTCCTCACCGCCGGCATCGGCCTCGACCCGACAACCGGGATCCTCGCGGTCATGGGCTCCGAGCAGGCCGACGTGGCGGTCGCCCGCAACGAGGGAATCAACGTCGTTGCCACGATCAGCAATGCCTCGGGGACGACGACCCGGACCTACAAGCTCTCCGACGTGAAGTCGATCGCTTTCTCCGGGCTCGCCGGCGACGACACCTTCACCAACAACACCGCCATCCCGTCGACCGCTCTCGGCGGGGCCGGGAACGACATCCTCCGCGGCGGCTCCGGTAAGGACACGCTCATGGGCGGGGACGGCAACGACAAACTCCAGGGCAACAAGGGAGACGACACCCTCCAGGGAGCGTCCGGCAGCGACACCGTGATCGGCGGAGCCGGGATCGACACGCTCTTCGGAGGCCTCGGCGATGATTCGCTCACTGGTTCGGCCGGCGACGATCGGTTGAACGGCGGCCAGGGTGACGACTGGATCGACGGCGGTGCCGGAAATGACACTGCCAGCGGCGACGATGGCAATGACGTCGCCTACGGCGGCGCTGGCGACGACTCGCTCTACGGCGGCTACGGCAGCGACCTCATCTACGGCGACGACGGCATCGACACGGTCGAGGGGGGGACCGGTGACGACCGGCTCGACGGCGGCGCCGGGGACGACTCGCTCAACGGGGGCATCGGGGACGACACGAGCGTCGATGCCGAAGACAACCTTGATGATGTCGAGGGAACGGAGCAGGAGGCCTCGGATGACCAGCGGCACGGCACCGCCGTCACGGCCGTCGGCGTGTCGTTCGACGCCTCGGGTGTCGCCCAGGTCACCGGCAGCCTCGCCGACAAGAAAGACCGCAAGTACTTCACGTTCCAGGCCGCGGCCGACGGCCAACTCTCGATCGGTCTC
>CANGGT010000290.1 GCA_947453375.1 Planctomycetaceae bacterium | reverse complement strand
TGGATTACCGGCTTTTCCCCAGGTGGCCAGCCCATCGAGCGGCCGGGCTCGGTCTTTGCACCCCCCTTCGGGGATTCAGGCGGCCGGCGGGGGAATGACCACTTCGAGGAGTTCTACGGCAGAGTGGCCGCCGAGCGAGATTTCGGCAACACGCCCGTAGGTCGGCGCCGACGCAACGCCGGGCACGGGCAGCCCACCGAAGAGCGATGCCAAACGGGGGCCGGGCCGGACTTCGAGCAGACTCACGTCGTGCACTTCCCGGAGGAGGCCGGCGTTGATGAGGACCCGGCCGAGCGGAATCCTCGCAGCTCGGATCGCCGCCGCCGTCGCCCGATCGACATGGGCCAGATTGATGCGAACGATGCCGTATTGCACGAGCACGCCCTGGGGCGAGAGAAGGAGGATCTCCCGTGCGTACCAAGGATTGCCGCCATCGGCGCCCCCCAGATCTCGGGCCCGGGCAACAACGCGGAGTCCGAGTGGAGCGCCGTGATGGGCCTCCATTGCCACCGTCATGTGGCGGGTGTGATCGAGCAGGGTGCGGGCAGGCTCCGGAACCTCCTCACGACCGACGCTTCGGAACGTCGCAAAGCTCGGCCCTGGGTCGGCGAAGAGGCGGACAAGCTCGAGGGCCCGCGTCACGGCATCCTCACTCCCACGCCCCGACACCGGGGAAGACACGACAGTGCCCTGCGGGACTGCCGGAGGGGCGATGGGTTGGTCGGACACGTTCGCCTCCACCGGGGACGGGGCTGGACGTTCGATCCCCGCCTGAACGGTGGACCAGGCAGCCTCCCGGCCGCCGCGGCGGCAAGATTACGCCCCCGGATCGCACCGACGCAACCATCCCCCCCCGCCCGGTGACCCTTCAGCCGACGAGTTGGGCGGCTGCCCCCTCTGGAACGGCGAGATCGAGGAGAAACTCGAACACCTCGCGGAGGCGTGGCCGCCGGCAGGTGGCCGCTGCGGCGAGGGCACCGGCCCGTTCTGCATCGACGATGTTCGCCGCCCGGGAAAAGACATCGGCAGCGCCGTAGAGTCGCCGGGCCTCGGCAATCACGTCGGCAGCGGAGGGGCCGCCCGGAAGCCGAGCCTCTTCGGCCAGGCGGGAGAGCCGTTGCAGGTCGGCGGCGGCAACACGCTCGCGGGCCAACGCCCACATCACCGTCGGTCGACCGCCGAGCAGGTCGCCGGCGGCATGCCGGGCGTTCTCGGGGTCGCCATGCCAGTCCTTGAGATCGTTGAGCACTTGGAAGCCGATGCCGACATGCCGGGCGTAGCGATCGATCGCCCCGGCCTCCGCCGGGCTGACGCCGGCAAGCCGAACGCCGATCGAGAGCGCCACCTCGAATGCCGGCGACGTCTTGAGCCCGTAGATGGCGAGAGCCTCGGGAACCGTCAGCGGCGTGTCGCGCGTGTCGCGCCACCACAATTCGGCCCCCTGCCCGCGAGCGAGTCGCACATGGGCCTCGGAGAGCATCGCCACCAGATCGGCCCGGCATCCCGCGTCGACCTCCGGCAGGGTGGCCATGATCCGGTAGCCGAAGCCGAGGAGATGGTCGCCGGTGTTGATCGCCACAGGAATCCCCACCTCTTCGTGGAGCGATTTCCTGCCATACCGCATCCCGTCGGCATCCTCGATGTCGTCGTGGATCAGCGAGGCTTTGTGGAATACCTCGACCGCCACCGCGGCAGCCCGGACCGCAGTCCGATCGGCACCCTCTCCCCGCGCGGAATCCCGATCGTCTGCCACGAGGGCCTCGAAGGACGCCAGCGTGATGAACGGGCGGAGGAACTTGCCCCCGCGGCCAAGGTAATCAGCGGCAAACCGTGCCGTGGAGACCAGCGGTTCAGGCCGCCCCTCCATCCAGTCGAGGGCGTCGGGCACGCCGGCTGTCGAGGCGATGCCACGGAGCGAGGCCGGGAGAAACAACTCGGCCGCCTCGCGGAGGAGTGGGAGATGATCGGCGACCGGCGCCGTCTGTCCACCGGCGACTCCGAGCAACCCGAGGACCCACTCGACATCGAGCGCCGAGCGGGTTGCGGCGGCAGCGCAGGCGGCGCTCCCGCCGGCCGGTGAGTCGGACGGAGTCACCCCCTGCGGTTCGAAAGGAACAGCAGCGATCGGGAGTGCGAAAGCGGGGAGCATCGCGAAGGCTTTCTCGAGATGCTCGAGCCGGGCGATCCCGAGAATGCCGTCGTACTGGCCTGTGAGGAGGCCGCCGATGCCGGCGACGGCCCGTGGCGTTGTCTCGACCACCCATCCCTGCTCGCGGGCGGCTCCCCACAGGGTGCCGATCACGCACCCCGGCCCACAGAGGTGGGGCGGGCGGGCGACGTCTGTGTCGTCATCGCGGCGAACCACCATCGGGCAGTCGGGGAGGAGGAGGAGACGGCGGCCGCTGGAGCCGGCCGAGATTTTGTCGCGCCAGTGTTCGGAAACGATCGTGACCATCGTCCAGCCGACATGGCTGGCCCCCGCACCGGCACGCTGACAGAGCGTTTCGGCCTGCGACCGCAGGCCAGCGGCCGACCGGACGCCGGCGGGCATCCCTCCCGACCGCCACGACGCGACGAGGTCGGCAGCCATCGCCCGGAGCCGGTCCCGGACCGGCTTTTCCGACGGGCAGGCGAGTGCCCCGGCGACAGGGGCCGGGGAACGCACGCTCCGCGTCGGAGGATAGCCAATCGACTGGGGCCGATCGGCCGACAGGCCGGGAAGGTCGAGCGAGGGGGGGTTGGGCACGGAAACAGCCACCTTTCCCTGAATGGACGGGGGCACGCGACACCGGACCGTGTCATCGGTCCATCGTGTCAGCCGCTCCCTCAGGGAGTAAACCGGACGGACCCGCAGGAGTTAACCCCTGTTTTTCCCGCTGCCGGGGCCATCGGAGGGCCGAGGGCCGGCCCGGAACCGACCAACTCACGCAGCGGAGGCGACTCAAGGCAGCGGAGGCGACTCAAAAGCAGCGGAGGCGCCTCAAAGCAGCGGAGGCGACTCAAGAAGCGGAGGCGTCGAAGAAGCGTGGAAGGAGGGCGTCGACCATGAGGAGGCCGCGGCGGGTGAGGACGGGAGACGGGCTGACCCGCTCCAGACAGCCCTCGGCTTCGAGGCTCTGCCACTGTGGCGCGAACGCCTCGAGGGGATCAATGCCGAACTTCCCCCGCAGGCGTGCCACGTCGAGCGTGCCTTTCTTCAGGCCGAGGATCGTCTCGCGGATGAAAAGCTCTCGGGCCGAGGGAACGAGCCCGCGGGTGATCGGCAGCCGCCCCCCCTCGACCGCCCCGAGATAGTCGTCCCAGTGGGTGGCGTTTTGGTAGTGGCAGCCGGAGAGATGGCCGAAGCTCGCCACGCCGAGCGCGAGGAGATCGCTCCCCTCCCAGAGCATGTCTCGGTAGCGGAAATGGACTCGGGCGGGATCGCGGACGAGCGTGTAGCCACTCGACACCGTGTATCCCGCCGCCACGAAGCGGTCGAACGCCCTGCCGACCCACTCCCGCTTGGTGCGCCAGTCGGCCACCGGCGTCGGCGCTCCGGTTTCACGGGCGTCATGGACGAACGTCGTATTGAGCGGGAGTTCGAGCTGGTAGATCGTCAGGCTGTCGGGCTCGAGGGACAGCGTCCGCTCGATCGTCCGATCCCAGCTCTCCGACGTCTCGCCGACCATCCCCGAGATCAAATCGACGTTCGTGTTCGGGAACCCGGCAGCCTTGATCCAATCCCAGCAGCGGAGGATCTCCGCGGAGAGATGGGCCCGGCCGTTGGCCTCCAGAACAGCATCGTCGAAGTTCTCGACGCCGAGCGAGAGCCGCGTCACTCCGAGTTCGCGAAGCGCCTTCACCTTCGGTTCCGAAAGCGTGCCCGGTTCGCACTCGAAGGTCACTTCCTCGGCGTCATTCCACCCGAAGCTCCGGTGGAGCCCGGCGACGAGGCGCTCGAGTTGCTTCACCGACAAAAATGACGGCGTACCTCCGCCGAAATAGACGTAGCGGAGCTTGCGGCCGGCGACGGCGGTCTGGGCGGCGACGAGCTCCGCCTCCCGCGCGAGCCCCTGCGAGTAGCGTTCGACGTCGCTGGCCGAGGTGTCGGTGTAGACGCGGAAGTAGCAGAACTTGCAGCGTTTCCGACAAAACGGCACGTGGAGATAAAGCCCGAGCGCCGCGTCGGTAGGGGGGGCGGCAAACGCTTCGAGGACCGCCGGGACCGCCGCCGTCGCCCAGGAGGAGAACGGGGGGTAGTTGGAGATGAAGTAACTGCCCGGTTCGGTCGATTCGACCTTCGATTCGGCCTTGGTCTCGATCTTCGTTTCGCTCATGGATCGGTAGCCGTGGGGAAAAAGCGTCAGGAGAGGCCGCGGGCAGCGAGAAGATCGTCGAAATCGCGGAGGTGGTAGGGGATCTTGGCCCCGTCGAGGAGCCGACAGAGGCCCCGCAGCGCGATCCCCATGCCGTCAGGCCCACTCGTGCCACCGAACTGCCCGCCGCCACGGACATGGGGCTCGAGATCGAGAAAC
>CANGGT010000289.1 GCA_947453375.1 Planctomycetaceae bacterium | reverse complement strand
TCGACTGCGCCAACCTCGCGATCCAGTTGGCGCCGATCCCCCCGGTGAGCCTCGATCGCCCGGCAGCGATCGCCGGCCCCGACGCGAAGGCGCTTCGGGCCCGGCTCCGGGAGCTCTCGGGCTACGACGGGGATCTCGAGATGCAGTCGGCCGGAGCGCCCCCTGCGGCCCCTTGGAATCCCGGCCCGGCAAGTGTCGTCCGCCTCGACGCCAAGGCCCAAAGCCCGTTTACGAATCTCTACCCGGCCGGTCGGCTCGGCCTCACGCTCCCCGGCCGGGCCGAGTACGACGGCTTCGGACTTTCGCTTCCCCCCGTCTCCCCCGCTGCCGACGGCCGGCTCCATGTCAGCTTCGACATCCGTCCGGGCAAGCGCGTCGGCGACGGGCAGGGGACGTGGCGGTATTCGATCGGCCATGGGCCCGGCCCCTCGCCGGCGATCGAACTATTTTTCGATGACGCGGCGTTCTTCGCGCGCGACGGTCAGACGACGAGCCCCGTGGGCCCCCTCGTCGCCGATCGCTGGCATCAGGTGCAGCTCGTCCTCGATCTCGCGAAGCGTACGTACACCGGGCTCCTCCTCTCGGAAGGATCGTCGGCCCCCTTTTCCGGCCCGCTCGCGGCGAGCTGGGATGGGATCATCGACTACACCTTCATCGACAGCTACGGCCACGTTGGCGGCCTTCGCCCTGCGCTCGATGTCGATAATTTCTCCGTCTCGAGCACGGCGCCCGGCCCCCTCGACAGCCCGACGGAGGTGCCGGCCGCGGCGGCCGGCCGCGACGAGGAGATCGCGGCACTGAAAAGTTCGCTTGCCACCCTCGAAGCGCGGGGCGATGCGCTCGCTGCAGAGCTGCGCCGGCTCCTCGCCGAGGGGCCGGTGCCGATGGCCTATGCGATGGCCGAGGGGACGCCGGCCGACGCGAGGATCCAGCGGCGCGGCGAGCCGGACGATCCGGGCGACACGGTGCCGCGGGGATTCATCGCCGTGCTCGGGAAGGCAACGCTCCCGGCAGCTGTCGCGGGGAGCGGCCGGCTCGAGCTTGCCGAGTGGCTGACGGCCCCCGAGCACCCTCTCACGGCGCGGGTGATGGTCAATCGGATCTGGCAGCATCACTTCGGCCGCGGCCTCGTCGCCACGCCGAACGACTTCGGCGTCCGCGGCCGCGCTCCGACGCATCCGGAATTGCTCGACCGGCTCGCCACCGACTTCGTCCGCGGCGGCTGGTCGATCAAGTCGATCCACCGCCAGATCCTTTCAAGCGCCACCTGGCAGCAGGCCACGGACCGCGCCGACGAGGCTAACTCGACGGCCGACGCGCGAAGCTTGTATGTCGGATTCGAGCGTCGGCGGCTTTCCGCCGAAGAGATCCGCGACGCGATCCTCGCCGTCAGTGGCCGGCTCGACCACTCGCGGGGCGAAGGGCATCCTTTCCCGCCCCCCTTTGAATGGGGCTACTCGCAGCATGGGCCGTTCGGCGCCGTCTACGACCACGACCGGCGCAGCCTCTATCTCATGACCGGCCGGCTCAAGCGGCATCCCTTTCTTGCCCTCTTCGACGGCGCCGATCCGAACGCCTCGACCGCCGACCGGCTCGGCACCACCGTGCCGACGCAGGCGCTCTTCTTCTTGAACGATCCCCTCGTTCATGGTGCGGCCGACAGCTGGGCCAGTCGGCTCGAGCAGAGCGCGACAGAACGGAGCGAACGCATCGTGGCGGCAACGCAGGGGGCGCTCGCCCGGGCTCCAGAGAGCGACGAGCTTGCCGCCGCGAATGCCTTCCTCGACCGCTATCGCGAAGGAGTCGCGGCCGAAGGGGGCGCCAATCCCGACCACGAAGCCCTCGCCGCCTGGCTGCGAACGCTCATGGCGGGGAATGAGTTTCTCCATCTTGATTGAAGCCAAAGTCGATTGAAGCCCGGCTTGATTGACGCCACGCCCGACCGTCACGCCCGCCTGCCCGAGAGCCCCCATGAGCCGTCGCCCTGATCTTTCGCGCCGTGGCCTGATCCGTTCGATGGCGGCCGGATCGATCCTCATGCCGGGGCTGCTCAGCGAGCTTCTCGCCGCTGACGCTGCACCGGGCGGAACGAATGCCCCTGCGGCCGATCCGCTCGCCCCCCGTGCCCCCCACTTCCCCGCGCGGGCCAAGCGGGTGATCTTCCTCCACATGAGTGGCGGGGTGTCGCACGTCGAGTCGTGGGATCCCAAGCCACGGCTCGTCGCCGATGCGGGCAAGACGATCACGGTGCCGGAGTTTCAGGGGCGGAAGGGCTCCTTCGAGATGTTTCTCAAAGGGCCACAGTGGAAGTTCGCCCCGCACGGCAAGTCGGGGACGGAAGTCAGCGAGCTCTTTCCGCACATGGCCCGGTGTGTCGACGACCTGTGCGTGATCCGGTCGATGAAGACCGACCACACCAACCACTACGAGGCGACGCTCGGGATCCACACCGGCTCCTTCACCTTCGCCCGGCCGAGCATCGGCTCTTGGGTGAGCTACGGCCTGGGGACGGAAAACCGTAATCTCCCGTCGTTTGTGGTCATCGCCCCGCAATCCCCCTATGCCGGCAACCAGGTGTGGGGGAGCGATTTTCTCCCCGGGGCCCATCAGGGGACGCGCGTCGTGCCGGGGCCCGAGCCGATTGCGAATGTCCGGCGCCGCAGCCGGTCGGAGCGGCTCCAGGCCATGGAGCTTGCGGCTCTTCAGGCGGGCAACAATCGCCATCTGGCCGGCCGCGGGGTCGATCCCCTTCTGGCGGCCCGGATCAAGTCGTTCGAGACGGCGTACGGAATGCAGTCGGAGATGCCGGAGGCCTTCGATCTCACGCAAGAGTCGACCGAGACCCACGCCCTCTATGGCCTCCAGCCGGGGAGCACGCAGGGCTTTGCCTGGCAGTGCCTCGTCGCCCGGCGTCTCGCCGAGCGCGGCGTGCGGTTCATCGAGTTGATCGACGTCGGCTCATCGGCCAACTGGGACGCGCACGGCGACATGCTGACGCATCTTCCTCTGGCGAAGAACGTCGATCAGCCGATCGCGGGGCTCCTCCAGGATCTCAAGCGCCGGGGGATGCTCGACGACACGCTCGTCGTCTGGACGACCGAGTTTGGCCGCACCCCCTTCAACGCCGCAGCCGGAGCCGCCGGCCGCGAGCATCATCACTGGGTGTTCTCCTCGTGGCTGGCCGGCGGTGGCGTAAAGGGGGGCATGACGTACGGGGCCTCCGACGAGCATGGGATCGACGTGGCCAGCGACGTCGTCCATGTCCACGACTTCCATGCCACGATCCTCCACCTCCTCGGCCTCGACCACACCCGCCTCACCTGGCGCCACTCCGGCCGCGACTACCGCCTCACCGACGTTCACGGCCACATCGTCACGCCGATCCTGGCGTGAGCGGGGCCTTCGGGCTGTGGAGGGCGATTCTTTTCTCGAGGGAAACCTCGCTGCTCCCCAGGCGAGAACCCGTGCCGGGGCCTCCCTGCCCCGGCCGCCGCGGCTCCTTCTCCACACGTCACGCGATGGTGGCGGCCCCCTTCCTGCGGCGAAGGTAGGACACGAGGCTCATGGCACCGGCCAGCGCCAGCGAGCAGTTCGTGCCCGGCTCCGGGACGGCCGACACATAGGCGGTCGAGTGTCCCTTGATCGTATACGTGTAGTCACCCACGGCGAGCTGACTCGCCGTGAAGGAAACGGCTTTGCTTCCGGGGTAAGTACTCGTGACGCTGTTCGTCCAGTTGTTGTACTCCAGCGAGCCCGCGATTCCGGAGGAGAGAAGCCTCGTCGTCGAGGGATTCAACCCCAAGGGGTAAAGGGGCGGCTCGGAGAACACCGACTGGTTCGTGGAGTTGAGAATGTCGAACGACAGCGTGTTGGAAGAGGTCGAGATATTTTGCGTCGGCTCGTACGAATAGACGACCATCCGTTCGGACAGGTTGAAGCTCAACATGACATCGGTCAGCGCACTAGGACTGTCACTGGTGACCTTGAACTTTCCCGTGATCACCCAGTCCGAAACGGCAGATGCGATGGAATTGTGCGTGACATCCGTCAGCAGGACTTCGGCGACCGAGTCGACTGACATCGTCCCCTTTCCGGGGGCAGCGAAGAGCGCGCCGATCGGCATCGGAGTCCCGACCTTCGGCCATGCCCCTGGCGAAACCGCATTGGTCGTCGTGAGAGGAATCGCTGTCTGATCGGGGACCGTGGCATAGGCATCGGCCCGCGAAAAGCCCTCGCCTGCATAGGGAAGCATGACGCTGGTCAGGTCGGTGGCGTTCACCCCTTGCGCATTGACGACCGGCGTGGGCAGCGCCTGTTTCAGGACGACCTCGTTGGCGGCACTGGAGTTGGGGGTGTTCCAGACGAAGTTGTTGCCAATCGCCGTCGGAATAGTGGGGGTGAAAGTGGGAGCGGGGAGATAAGCCACACCGGCATCGACACCGCCGTTCTCCGCCACCTTGCCGGGGGTCGTGTCCGAGGCGGCGGCGTTTGTCTGCTTGATGGAGAATCCAAGCGGGTCGCCCACAACTTTGGCATTCTGCTGCGT
>CANGGT010000288.1 GCA_947453375.1 Planctomycetaceae bacterium | reverse complement strand
GGGCCCAAGCCGTTGCCGCGGCCTCCGAGGCTGCGGATAACGCATCGAAAGATGACGGAAGCACGACGCTGATTGCCCCGGCTGCGCGAGGTGGGGATACCGGCGACGCCGACGAGGTCGCCCACCTGGGCGCCGAGTTGTTCGGGCGGCATCTGTTCGCGGTCGAAGTCGCCGGCGTACTCCTGCTGGTTGCCCTCGTCGGCGCGATCGCCGTCGTGTCGCGGGGCGAGGCGACCGAAACCGACCACCGGAGGGAGGGCCGATGATCCCCGCCACGATGCTCACCAACGCCCTCCTCGTGGGGGCCGTTCTATTCTGCCTCGGACTGGTGGGGATCCTCACCCGCCGCAACCTGATCGTCATGTTCCTCTCCGCGGAGCTGATGCTTCAGGGAGTTTCCGTGACGCTCGTGGCCTGGAGCCGCTACCACGGCGACTGGGGGGGGCAGGTCCTCGTTGTCTTCGTGCTCACCGTCGCTGCCTGCGAGGCCGCGGTGGCGCTGGTGTTCGTGCTCCAGGCGTTCGCCCGCACGGGTCGCCTCGACGCTTCCGCCTGGCAGGCCCTCCGTGAGGAGAGCCTCCCCCGGGTGATCGACCATGAGCTCCCCGCCGACGACCGCGTGGTGCCGACGTGGCCCCACCTCTCTCCCGCCGGTGTCCTTCCCGAAGGCGACGATTCCCGATCCCTCGAGCGCGACCACGTCTGACCGTCGCGCCGGCAATTCCCCTGCCGGCCCAACAGCCCCGGCATCGACGCCCGACCCCCACACGCCCCCGAACTGACTCCCATGCAGTCCTCAGCCGCCAACCTCCTGGTGCTCGTCCCCCTGCTGCCGCTGGTGGGGGCTGTCTGCACCGTCCTCCTCGGCCGCAGGCTCGGGCCCCGTGCGCACCTCCCGGCCGTGGCAGGGATCGGAGCCGCCGCAGTCGTCGCCCTCCTCCTCCTCCTCGGCACCGCCAATCAGGTCGGCGGCGGACATGCCGACCCGACGCATCCGGTCGAACCCGTCGAGATGATTTCGACGCTCTGGCAGTGGGCCACCGTAGGGGACTCTCGGTCCGGCGATCTTCCCGCAGCGGAGGTTGGAGTTCCGCTCGCTCCGGGCTCGGCCGTCACCGGCGGGGCTTTTTCAATCCCGATCGCGCTGCGTCTCGACCCGCTCACCGCCACGCTCCTTACGATCATCACCGGCGTGGGCCTGCTCGTGGCGATCTACTCGATCGGCTACATGCACGACGATCCGGGCTATCCACGGTTCTTCGCGCTCGTGGCGATGTTCGTCTTCTCGATGTCGATGCTCGTCGCCGCGAGCAACTTCCTTCTCGTCTATGTCTTCTGGGAGGCGGTGGGAGCCTGCAGTTATCTCCTCATCGGCTTCTGGTACACGAAGCCCGAGGCGGCACGGGCGGCCAAGAAGGCGTTCCTCGTCAATCGCGTCGGCGACTTCGGTCTCGCGCTCGCCACCTTCCTCCTCTGGATGACCTACGGCACGCTCAACTTCCACGACACCCATCTCGCCGACGGCACGATCGTCGAGGGGATCCTCGGCGAGTTCCGCCTTGCCGATGAGGTGGGGTATGTCGGTGGCGCCGTCGGCACGGCGATCTGCCTGCTGATGCTCCTGGCCGCCTGCGGCAAGAGTGCGCAGATGCCGCTCCATGTCTGGTTGCCCGACGCGATGGAGGGGCCGACCCCCGCCAGCGCCCTGATCCACGCCGCGACGATGGTCACGGCCGGCATCTATCTGATCACCCGCTCGGCGCCGCTGTTCGTCGGTTGCCCCGGGGCGCTCACGATGGTGTCGATCGTCGGGGCGACCACGGCGCTCGTCGCCGCGCTCATCGCCACGGTGCAAAACGACCTCAAGCGGGTCCTTGCCTACTCCACCATCAGCCAGCTCGGCTACATGTTCGTCGCCCTCGGCACCGGCACGATGCTCGGTTTCACGGCGGCGATCTTCCACCTCGTCACGCACGCGTTCTTCAAGGCGCTCCTGTTCCTCGGCGCCGGTTCGGTGATGCATGCCATGGGGGGCGTGATCGACATGCGTCGCTTCGGGGGGCTGCGGCACGTGATGCCGATCACCGCGGCGACGTTCCTCGTCGGTGCCTGTGCGCTCGCCGGTGTCGCCCCGTTCGCCGGCTTCTTCAGCAAGGACGAGATCCTCGCGGCGCTCCACGCCAAGGCCCACCCGGAAGCCCATGGCTCGGACCACGCCGAAGCGGGCTCGGCCGGGGAGCGACCGAGGGATCTCGCCGGTGGGGTGGGCCTCGTGGCAAGCGTCCCCGTCCGCCCGTTCCGTCCGGGCTCGATGATCACCCGCGTTTCGCTTTCGGACGCTCATGACGTGTCGCACGAGAAGGTGGGCCTTGACGCCCTCGACCATCCGTCGACTTGGCGGCTGCTGTTCTGGATGTCGCTGCTCACCGCCGGCCTGACGGCGTTCTATACGTTCCGTGCGGTGTTCATGACCTTCACCGGCCCGGTCCGCGTGCCGAAGGAGGCGGGGCACCACGCCCATGAGTCCCCCTCGGTCATGACGATGCCGCTCCTGGTGCTCGCAGTCCTGTCGGCGTTCTCAGGTGTCGTCCTCTTCGCGACCAACGCCCTCTCGGGATTCCTCTCCGCCACCCCGTCGCTCACCGCGCCGGCCGTGGTCCGCACGGCCGTGCCCCACGTCTTCCACTGGGAGATCGCCATCCAGGGAACCCTCGCCGCGGCGATCGGCATCGCCGTGGCGGCCATCGGCCACCTCGGCCGGCGGAGCGATTCGCCGCAACTGGAACGCTACCTCGGCCCGCTGGGAACCCTGTTCGCCAACAAGTTCTACTTCGATCAAATCTACGCCGCCCTCATCGTCAAGCCGCTCGAGGCTCTGTCGCTCGTCACGGCCTTCTTCGACCGGGCGATCGTCGATGGCACGGTCGACGCGATCGGACAGGTGCCGCTCGCCTGGGGCTCGGCGATCCGCCGGATGCAGTCAGGTCTCGTTCAGCGCTATGCCCTGGCGGGGGTCGTCGGGGTTCTGGCGATCGTTCTCGCCCTCGCCTGGCAACTCCGCCCCTGACCCGCCGGGCGACCAATCCTCCACCGAACCACCGGCCCCACCGCGACATCCCCCCAGCCATGAATCCCTTCTCTCCCGAAAACCACCTCCTCCTGGTGATCCTCACGCCGCTCGTCGGCGCCTTGGCGGCCTGGCTGCTCGGGTCGCGCGGCGTCTCGGCGGTGCGTCAGAGTGCGGCGGTGACGACGCTGATCACGCTCGCCGGCGCCGTCCTCCTCATCGTCCGGGCGCTTCCCGAGGTATCGGCCGGGCATGCCTTCGCCGTCAGCGAGGGGCCATGGCTTGTCGATGGACCGTTCGACATCCGCTTCTCGCTCGGCCTCGACGGGCTGTCGATCTGGCTGTTCGGCCTTTCGGCGCTCCTCTCGGTGACCGCCGTGATGGTCAGCTGGGAAGCGATCAAAGAAAAGCCGGTTGGCTTTTACGCGCTCCTGCTCGTTCTCGAGTCGGCGATGCTCGGCGTGTTCGCCGCGCGGGACGTGATCCTGTTCTATGTGTTCTTCGAGTTCACCCTCGTACCGCTGTTCTTCCTCATCGGCATCTGGGGCCACGATGACCGTCGCAGGGCCGCGGTGAAGTTCTTCATCTACACCCTCGCCGGGAGCGTGCTGGCGTTCCTGGGCCTGCTCACCATCGTGCTCTGGAATGCGTCGCACACCGGCACGCTCTCCTTCGACATTGCCACGCTCACCGTCGGCTTGGCGGACCATCCGCTCCCGATGAATGCCCAGGGGGGATGGCTGCAGTGGTGGGTGTTCTTGGCGCTGTTCGCCGGCTTCGCCGTCAAGGTGCCGATCGTCCCCTTCCACACCTGGCTCCCGCTCGCCCACGTCGAAGCTCCGACGGGAGGAAGCGTCGATCTCGCCGGCGTCCTCCTCAAGATCGGCATCTACGGCTTCCTCCGCTTCTCCCTGCCGATGCTCCCCGAGGCAACCGCCGCGGCCGCCCCGTGGATCCTCGGCCTCGGCGTTGTGGGAATCCTCTACGGAGCGCTCGTGGCCCTCGCTCAGACCGATCTCAAGCGCCTCATCGCTTATTCCTCGGTGAGTCACATGGGCTACTGCGTGATGGGCATCGCGGCCCTCGAGCCGGTGGCCGTCGAAGGAGCGACCCTCCAGTTGATCAACCACGGCCTTTCGGCTGCGGGGCTGTTTGCGTTGGTCGGGATGATCTACGAGCGCTACCACACCCGGTCGATCGCGAATCTCGGGGGGATTGCGGCGCGGGCCCCGTGGCTCGCGTTCATGTTCCTGCTCTTCACCTTCTCGAGCATCGGGCTGCCGGGCCTCAACGGATTCGTCGGGGAATTCATGGTGCTCCTCGGCTCGTTCCAGCGGGCCTGGAGCGGCGTCGCCGCCGAGTGGCGGACTCCCTATCTGACGATGGCGGTCGCTTCCGTCGTGGGCGTCGTTCTCGGCGCCTGGTACATGCTCTGGGCGGTGGAGCGAGTGTTCTTCGGGGCGTCGCGGCAGCCTCCCTCCCACG
>CANGGT010000287.1 GCA_947453375.1 Planctomycetaceae bacterium | reverse complement strand
CACGACCTCAAGATCTACCCCGAAGGAGAAGGCGAATATCTCTACGGCGCCCGCAACGTCGCTGGCGAAGGGATCAAGGTTCACCCCGTCTCCGGCGACGTCGTCCTCAAGCTCGGCATCCCCAAGGAGTCGGGGCTCAACCTCGACAAGTGGGCGCCGACGGCGATCACCGTCGCCCCGAATGGCGATATCTTCCTCGCCGACGGCTACGCCTCGAACCACGTCTTCAAGTTCGACAAGACGGGCAAGTATCTGAAGCACTTCGGCGTCGCCGGCAACGGGATGAAGGAGTTCAACACCGCCCACGGGATGACGCTCGACCCCCGTTACGATCCCCCGCGGCTCCTCGTCTGCGACCGCAACCACCAGCCGAAGGGGCGGCTTGTCCACTACGACCTCGATGGAAACTTCATCGAGGAAGTCGTCACCGGCCTGGGGATGCCCACCTCGGCGATCGTCCAGGGGGACTTCGTCGCCATTCCCGACCTCCACGGCCGGCTCGTGATCCTCGACAAGAGCAACACGATCATGGCCGTCCTCGGCCACAACCCCGACGGCGAGACCCGTGCCAATCACAACGTGCCGCAGGAGAAGTGGATCGAGGGGATCTTCAACGGCACCCACGGCTCGGCCTGGGATGCCGCTGGCAATCTCTATATCCAGGACTGGAACGTCTCGGGGCGGATCATGAAGCTCGTCCGCGTGGAATGAGCCGATACGCTCCGAGGGGATTGCAGCGAGGCGCTGAGCTTTCTCCGGGTCCGGAATGGACTTTCCGAACCGAATCGGATAAAATGACGGAAGTCAAGGACGTTCGCCGCTGCCTTCGGGGAGCCGGCGTCGTATTTGGCCAATCTTCTCGGAAGACGAGTTGACACCTCTCCTTCAAGGTTCCTGAACAGGGTTCCTGATGTGGGCGATGGCACAGCGTAGACCGATCCCCGGAATGCCTACGCATTCCGGTGTGTCGAATCGGTTGGCGCGCCGAATGTTTCGGCCGCTCGTCTCGAACGGACGCCCGTCCGTTCTTCTCCTCCGAGAGTTTTTTCCCATGAATACCACCCCCTTTTCCACCGACGGAATCGTCGCCACCCCGGTGTGGCGCAAACCGGGCCTTCCCAAGAGCTGTGTGCTCGCCGGCGTGGCCCTCGCGTTGACCCTGTTCATCGGGGGTTCGGCCCAGGCCGGATACCTCAACATCGGCACCGTGAACACGTTTGCGACCAGTTCGAACCTAGGCAATCCCATCGGCACCTGGACGCTCGAAGACAAGGACTGGACGTATCTCAGTGACAGCGGCAACTGGACCGGCATCGAGCGAGTTCAACTCCTCACGAACTTCAACCCACTGATCTATTCCAACCAGTTTCTCGTCGACAATCTCTCCGGCTACTCCTCGCCGATCACCCTTCAGATCGGCTACCACACCCACATCAACGGTGCCAACGGCCCCGGCTGGACGTTCTATGACGCCCGCATGGGCCAGGACACCTCCGGGGCCACCGTCGAAGTCTGGCAAGACATCTACGGCTCGTTCGCCGCCTTCAACGCAACCACCACGCCGGGCAGCGGGACGCTCATGTCCCATTACAGCCTCAACGGTTCACTCCCGCCGGCTGGCGTGTTTCCCAGCGGTCTGACCGATATCTGGGTTCGCAACAGCATCATTCTGTCGACCCCGGGTGGCCAGATCTCGTCGATGTCCGACACCTTCCGGCAATCGAACGTGCCCGAAATCGACCCAACCTCGTTCGGGAGCGCCCTCTCGCTGCTCTTCGGGGCCGTCGGAATCCTCGAACGGCGTACCCGCCGTCGTCTCGCAGCCGCTGTCGCTGCCTGACCGCTGAACAGGCGGTGGCGAGAGGCCAAGGAGGGCCTCTGTCACGGTTTGCTCTTTTGAAGAGACCTCTGACTATTCGTCAGCCGGGCCGGACATCGCAAGGTGTCCGGCCCGGCTTTGTTGATGCTGTGGGGGGCGTGAGGAGGCGCCGCTGCCCTGGCGTCAATCGATGTGTCAGACCTCTTCGGCCTGCGGGCTTCGAGAGCGGGCGAGCGCCGCGCGGCCGAGGAGGATCTGCCCCAGCGCGATCCCGCCGTCATTCGGCGGCACGATCCGATGGCCAAAAGGCTCGTAGCCTGAGGACGTGAGACACGCAAACGCTTCCTCGACAAGCAGCGCATTTTGAAACACGCCCCCAGTCACACCGACGGCGAGCGGCCGCTGCCCCTCCGCTGAATCACCCACGGCCCCCGCCACGCCGACGATCATCTCCGCGACGGCCCGGTGGAACCCCGCGGCCAGATCGCGCGGTGGAACGCCGACACGGAGGTCGGCCACGATCCCGCGGAGGAGCGACTGCCATCCGATGCCGATCGAGCCACCAGCTCCCGAATCGATCTCAAAGGGATGGACGCGCGGCGACGCCAGCGGATCTGCGGCAAGCCCCTCGAGCGCCATCGCCGCCTCCCCTTCATGGTCGATCGATTGCCGGAGGCCAAGGAGCGCCGCGACCCCGTCGAAGAGCCGCCCCATGCTCGTCGTCGCGACCGACGCGAGGCGCCGGTCGAGCTGTCGGCGGAGGATCGGCGCGGCAGGGCCGGCGGCCCGCACGGGCACAAGCGCCGCATCCCAGGGGATTCCGGCGCCGTGGAGGAGGGCGAGCGCCGTCCGCCACGGATGACGAATGCACGCCTCCCCACCGGGGAGGAGAAAGGGGGCGAGCCGGGCGCACGGCCGCAGGCCCGACACTGCGCCCCCACCGACGGCATCGCCGCCGGCACACTGAAAAAACTCGGAGCCGGCGATGGAGCCGTCGGAGCAAAAACCGGTGCCATCGAAGGCGGCGATGAGGGTGGGACCGGCGAGAGGGGCGCGGTGGGTGGCGAAGCGATCGGCGACGAGGGCGGCGGCGTGGGCCTGATGGTGTTGGATCTGTAGGAGCGGGATGCCGAACTCGGCGGCGAGCTTCCGGGCAAGCGCGGTGGAGAGATAGCCGGGATGGAGGTCGGCGGCGATCGCCACGGGGCGAGCGGCGAACAGGGCGAGGAGATGGCGGGCGGTGCGCTCGAGGGTAGAAAGCGCCGCGGGGCTGGTGATGTCGCCGACATGCTGGCTCATCCAGGCGTGGCGGCCGCGGGCGACACAGAGCGTCGCCTTGAGCTCGCCGCCGATGGCGAGGAGATCGGGGCCGTCGTCGGCGAGCGGAATCGGCAGCGGCGCGTAACCCCGCGAGCGGCGAAGGGGGAGGAGGTGGCCGGCGGCAAGACGGACGACCGAGTCGTCGCAGGGGACATGGATGGGGCGATCGTGGAGGAGAAAGCCGTCGACGAGGGGGCCGAGGCGAGCGATCGCGGCGGTGTTGTCGTGTTCGATCGGGGCGCCTGCGACGTTGCCGGAAGTCATCACCAGCGCCGGCATCGGCCGGCCATCGGCGGCGTCGAGGAGGAGGACGTGGAGCGGGAAGGCGGGAAGCATGACGCCGACCTGACCGATCCCCGGGGCCACGGCATCTGCCAGCGGCGTGCCGGCCGAAAGCGTCCACGCTTCATCGCGCTTCGCCAAGAGCACGATCGGCCGCTCGGGGCTCTCGAGGAGCCGGCGCTCGGCCGCCGAGAGGATCGAAAAGGCCGTGCAATCTTCGGCCGAGGAAACGATCACGGCCAGCGGCTTCGAGGGGCGGTGTTTCCGCGACCGCAGCCGGGCGACCGCGGCGGGATTCGTCGCATCGCAGACGAGATGGAATCCCCCCACCCCCTTCACGGCGAGGATCGAGCCAGAGCGGAGGGCGGCGCGGGCGGCACGGATCGCGTCGTCGCTGTTGCCACGGGCCGGCACGGGCCTCCCCGCTCCAGCCTCGGAGCCGGCGTCAAACCAGACCACAGGCCCGCACGCCGGGCAGCCGATCGGCTGGGCATGGAAGCGGCGGTCGGCCGGATCGGCATAGTCGCGGGCGCAGTCGGGGCAGAGCGGAAAGGAGGCGAGCGTCGTCGTCGCCCGGTCGTAGGGGAGCGCGCGGATGACGGTAAAGCGGGGGCCACAATCGGTGCAGTTGGCAAACGGATGACGATGGCGGCGGTTCGAGGGATCGCGGATCTCCGCCAGACAGGCGGCGCAGGGGGCGATGTCGGCCGGAAGCGACGTCGCCCCGCCAGCCTGCCGGTGGCTGTCGAGGATCGTGAAGCCCGCGGCCGATGCAGGGCCCGCTTCGGCAGAACGGCCGTGGGACGCAATCGCCACGACATCGATCCGCTCGATCCGCGCCTGCGGCGGGGGTTCGCCGCGCAAGCGGCGTTCGAAGGCGGCGACGGCGGCCCCCTCCCCTTCGACCTCGATCGCCACCCCCGACGAGTCGTTCTCCACCCAGCCATCGAGGCCGAGGCTCGTGGCCAGCCGCCAGATCCAGGGGCGGAAGCCAACCCCCTGAACGACGCCGGAGACCCGGAATCGGCGGCCATGCAGCGGCGCTGGCGCCGTCCCGGCGAGGGAATGATTCGAAGAGGGAGCCATGGTCGCCGTCCTCTCCTCCCCGGTCGGGCCGTGCGGAATCTGCCAATTTCACCGCTCGGT
>CANGGT010000286.1 GCA_947453375.1 Planctomycetaceae bacterium | reverse complement strand
CACCACGTGACCGCTCCCAAACGTTCAGCGCCTGGAGGTCGTCCCGCGGACTCCCCCCAGGATGTAGCCCTGCTCAGAGTCTGTGTGGTTTGGTTCCCACCTACGTTCCCACCCGAGGCCTTCTCGCCTCCCCACGCCATCCCTTTCTTGCTGCCGATCCACGCCGGTCGGCGGCACATCCGGCTCCATTCCGCCCTGACAATCGGAGTGTCTGGTGTGCCGTCGGCCGCCGTTTTTTGCCCTTGGCCCCACGGCGGGATCGGAAGCTATGGCGATCGCTGATCGCACAGAGTGAAGCAGCGCCGAAAGAGGAGAGGGGATGGCACGGAGCGTGGTTCTCGCCGGTACCGGGCGCTGTGAAGGGTGCCGATTGCCGCCACGATGGTGTGTCTGCGGGGCGTTGCCGAAGGTCGACACCAATCTGGCCGTCGACATCCTCATCCACCGTCGTGAGCAGTGGCGGCCGTCGAGCACCGGCGCGCTTTTGGCCCGCACGCTCGGCGGCTCGAGGCTCCACGTCCACCGCGCCGATCCTTGCAGCCGGGAATCCCCCATCCTCCCGCCGACGCTCCTCCGCCCGGGCCACGAATGCTGGGTACTCCATCCCCAGGGGGAATCCATCGGCGTTGAGATGCCGCTCGCCTCGCGCCCCCAACCGATGGAGGTGGTGCTCCTCGATGGCAACTGGCGCGAGGCGGGGGAGATGCTCCGCCTCATCAAGACCGCAGAAGGCTCGGCAGCGCGGGATGGGACGACGCCGATCCGTGTCGTGCGCCTGCCGGGGAACCCCCCGGGGCGATTCTGGATCCGCGAGGCCCCGGCGCCAGGACAACTCTCGACAGCCGAGGCCTGTGTCGCGATCCTCGATCTCCTTGGCGAGGCTTCGGCTGCCGAGAGGCTCCGCCTCCATTTCGAACTCCATGTCTGGGCGACGCTCCGGGCCCGCGGCAAAGTCGCCCGGGCGGAGGCTTACCTCAGCGAGTCTCCGCTCCCCGCGGCGATCCCAGCGATCCTTGCGGCGCTCGAGACCCGCCGGCCGGCATGACCGGAGTGTTGCGGGGGTGCAAAGTGGGGTTGCCGTCGTGATGGCAACTCCCTTACCTCTCTTCCCGCCATCCCCCGCACGCCAGTCAAAGGACCACGCCGATGCAACGCTTGAATCTCTTCAGGATCGTGGCTTTGGTCAGCATCGCCGCCGGGTTGCTCGCCGCCGGAGCGGTCTCGGCCAGTCGGGCCGTGGCGGCTCCCCCGGTGCAGCAGGGGGCCGGCGACAAAATCGTCGGTGACTGGCGGCCGACCGATCAGGATGTGACGGTGCGGATCTTCGCCAACAACGGCCAGTATCTCGGCGCGATCGTCCAAGCGGCCGATCAGCAGATGATCAACCGCGAGCTGATCCGCGGCCTCGTTTACGATCCGGCGATGGGCACCTGGCACGGCGAGGTCTTCGCCATCAAGCAGGGAAAGTTCATGCCGATGACGATCCGCATGACCCCGGCCGGGCTCGACATGGTCGCCGGGAGTGGCGTCTTCTCGAAGACGATCAACTGGGTTCGCGTCCAGTAATGGATCGATTCCGGACTCAAAACTGGTATTCGAATCCCAGGTTCAGCCCCTGACCCCAGAAGTCGGTGGTGCGGAGGTGGTAGGCGGGGGCTGCCGGGCCGGAGAGCGCGCCCGGGGGAAACTGCGTCGGGTTGACCGACGGGTCGACCTGCGAGGCAGCCCGGGCCACCTGCGACCACCACAGAAACGTGTACCCGACCGACAGACGGCACTGCGACCAGATCGCCCAATCGACCGTGGCCCCGAGCTCGCCGACGGCCGCGAACGACGACGAGCCATAGTTGCCAATGTTTGTCGGCTGGGAGAGGACGCTGCCGGCGGTCGACGTGGCTGACGGTGTCGCCCCGGCCGACGGGGTGACCGTCGTCGTCGTCATGCCACCGATGTCGGTGTCGTAGAAGCTCCCGCCGAGGGCCATCTTCCCGAGGAGTTGGAAGCCCCACCGCTCATACCACCACCTTTCGATCAGCCCGAGTTCGCCGCCGTGGAACTGCGTCCTGGCACTGAACAGATCGGTGGCGAGGATCGACGTCGACGGGAAGCCGCCGGGGCTCCCGGTCGAGACGGTCGACTGGTCGATGACCGAGAGATTGTCGTTGAGCTGGAGGAAGCGATAGCCGCCGACGAGCCAGCGGCGATGGAGCAGATCGCAGCATAGAGACCGCCGGTAGAGGAGATCGAACCCCTGCCACGATGTGTCCTGCGTCGCCGTGATCGAACGCGCGAGGAGGGCAGGGTCGGCCGGGAGCGTGTTCGGCGGCGGGAGGAGCACCGAAGCCTGCTGGCCTGTCGTGGCGTCGACGTAGGGACGAGCGAGCAGCACCGCTCCCCCCTGATTGGTGAACGTGCCGGTCGACGTGGCGTCGGCGAGCTGGAAATACTGCGCGTCGATCCCGTCGTGCTGCGTCGGATCGAGCCAGTAGCCGACGGTGATCCGTCCCCCCGGCCGGAAGGTGCCAGGGGCCCAGTCGTTGCCCGAGAGGATCGTCGTGCCGGGCTGACCGATGACGCCCGCCTGAGCGGCCGGGGTGCCGGCGGGGCTCGACGTCACGAGCGCTGGCAGTGAGTTTCCGGAGGTTGACCAGAGGAGCAGTTCCGGCGCCAGCCACAGCCTTCCCATGTAGTTCATGCGGAACATGCGCGTGTGGTCGCGCGAGCACCAACAGCGACGGCCCGACTTGTGGTAGGCGTATTCGCCGGGGCCCATCCAGGCGGGATCGAGGAGATTGCGGTCGCAGGGGGAGGCGGGGAACGGCTCCTGAAACCAGGCGAGGAGGCCGTCGGGATCCTCGGCATGCTCTGGGGCCCGGTTGGGGTCGAGGCCGCCGGGCACCTGCTGGAGGTCGTCGACGCGGCGGGGGAAGGCCGGGAGCACCGACGGACCGTCGCCGATCGATTCGGGATAACCGAGCGGATTGCGAGCCTCCGGCTGACGCACCGGTGCCGCACCCTCGTCGGTGAGCCGTTCGCCGTCAGGCGACGCCGGAGCCGACGATGCCGGCGTCGGTGTGGCGGCGGGCTGGGCCGCCGGGGCTGGGAACGCGAGGAGCGCCACGACCGTGCAGGCGAGCAGGCGCCGAAAGGACAGCGGGGGTCGAGGGCGGTTGGCTTGGCTCATATCGCCTCGGATTCCACCAACGATCCACCGGGCAACCGGTGGGATGACGTGACGACCTTGGGCCAGGGGGCACGACACTCCCTGGGAAACGGTATCGGTCGGGTCGTCCCTGCCGCCTGAGCGAACTTTTCAGCCCGGTCGGAAAAATCGACGCAGATTTGCCAGTCGGCAGAACCGTTCAAGTCGGATGGTCGGCGGGGCCGATGATCTCCCCGATGCCCCGGGGAGGCGGTTTGGTTGCCCCCCGGATGCCGTTGACGGCCGCGAACCAGGGGGGCCTGGATTCACCGGTCATGGCGAACAGCCCTGCAAGACTCCCGATCCTCCGCTTCGCTCTCGCCCTGGCGATCCTCGCCGGCGGGGCCGCAGGCTGCACGCGCGGCCGCTATTACACGCAGGCCGACCGGGAAGTGAGCACCCTCCTGGCGGAGAAGTCGTGCGATCCGCGCTGGGCCGTGCCGGTCAACTACAACGTCCGGCAGGACGAGCGGAGCCGGTTTTACGACGTCTACAACCAGATCTTGCCGCCGATGCCCCCCGACGATCCGACGTCGCACCGCTACATGCACTGTGTCGACGGGAAGAAGGGCTGGCAGCAGTGGCACAACAACGGTGACCGGACGACGCTCGACAACCCCGAGTGGCGGGCGCGGATCGCCGAGGTGGTGGAGATCACCGACGGTGGGGCGATCAAGCTGACGCTCGAGTCGGCGATCCGTCTGGCCTATCTCAACTCGCTCGACTGGCAGGATCAACTCGAGACGCTCTACCTCTCGGCCCTCGACGTGAGCACGGAGCGCTTCCGGTTCGATGTCCAGTTGCTCAGCGGCGGCGCCTACCCCGGCACCAACACCACGACCTACTCCAACCGCGGCCCACTCAATGCCGCCGGAGCCTCGACGGCCTGGGCGACGCGCACCGGCGTCACCGCACGACGGTACTTCGCCAGCGCCGGAACGATGGTTGTCGGCGTCGTCAATTCGATCATGTGGCAGTTTGCCGGGCCGGACAAATACACGAATGTGTCGCTGGTGAACTTCAACTTCGTCCAGCCGCTCCTCCAACGCGCCGGCAGGTCGGTGGCGCTCGAGCCTTTGACGATCGTCGAGCGGGCGCTCCTGGCGAACCTCCGCACGCTCCAGTTCTACCGGCAGGGCTTCTTCCTCCAGGTGGCCTTCGGGGCAGGCACGCCGCAGCAACTCCAGCGCCGCGGCGGGTTCTTCGGCGGCACCGGCTTCACGGGGTTCACCGGCACGGGCGTCGGCGGCTTCGGCAACATCGGCGGCGTCTTCTTCGGTGGCAACGGCGTCGGCCTCCAGGTCGGCGGCGGTGGCACCGGCGGTGCAGGCTTCGCTGGCGGCGGCGCTGGCAACGTGGGCGGCTACTT
>CANGGT010000285.1 GCA_947453375.1 Planctomycetaceae bacterium | reverse complement strand
GTGTAGCCGGCCACGGCGTGCGAATCCCATCGCACCCCGAATCCACCGGGGGCGATGATCTGCTCGATCCGGCCGGGGCAGGGGCGGAAGTTGGCGGCCGGATCCTCGGCGTTGATGCGGCACTCGAGGGCGTGGCCGCGCGGAACGATGTCCTTCTGCTCGATCCCGAGTTTCTCGCCGGCGGCGACGCGGATCTGCGCCTTCACGAGGTCGATCCCGGTCACCATCTCGCTCACCGGATGCTCGACCTGGATCCGGGCGTTGACCTCGATGAAGTAGAAGTTGCCCTGTTGATCGACGATGAACTCGACCGTTCCGGCGGAGTGGTAGCCGGCGGCCTTGCACAGCCGCACCGCCGCCTCGCACATCGCCTTACGGGTTTCCGGGGCGAGCCGCGGGGAGGGGCTCTCCTCGATGAGCTTTTGATGGCGCCGTTGCGTCGAGCAGTCGCGCTCCCAGAGGTGGAGCATCGTGCCGTGGGTGTCGCCGAGCACCTGCACCTCGACGTGCCGGGGCCGGTCGATGTAGCGCTCCATGTAGATGCCGGGATTGCCGAAGGCGGCGAGGGCCTCGGCCGAGGCCTGCTGCCAGGCCGGGGCGAGCGCCTGATCATCGGCCGCGACGCGCATCCCCTTGCCGCCACCGCCGGCCGTGGCCTTGAGGAGGACCGGAAAGCCGATCTGCCGGGCGATCCGCACGGCATCGGCTTCGTTCGCGATGATCCCGTCGCTCCCCGGCACGCACGGCACCCCCGCCTCGCGGGCCAGGGCCCGGGCGGAGTTCTTGTCGCCGACTTTCGCCATCGCTTCCGGGGTCGGGCCGATGAACCCGATGTCGCACGACCGGCAGACCTCGGCGAAGTGGGAGTTCTCCGAGAGAAAGCCGTAGCCCGGATGGATCGCCTGGCAATTGCCGATCTCGGCGGCGCTGATCACGCGATCGATGCGGAGATAGCTTTCGGAAGCCTTCGCCGGACCGACGCAGATCGCCTCGTCGGCGAGTTGGAGGTACGTGGCATCGCGGTCGGCCTCGCTGTAGATCGCGACCGTCTCGATACCCATCTCGCGGCAAGCGCGGATCACCCGCAGGGCGATCTCTCCGCGATTGGCAATCAGAACCCGTTTGAACATACGCTCCGCCCGGATCGGGGGACACCGGACCACTCACCGGCAGGCTCGCACCCCACCAGCCGGCGGCAGGCGGGGGAACCGGCCGTACAGCCCAGGCTCATTTCTCGGGATCGACCTTGATCAGCGGCTGGCCGAACTCGACCGGATGGCCGTTCTCGACGAGCACCGCCACCACCTGCCCCGAAACCCCGGCCGGGATCTCGTTGAAAACCTTCATCGCCTCGATGATGCAGACGGTCTTCTCCGGTCCGATCCGGTCGCCCACCTTGATGAACGGGGCGGAATCGGGACCACTGGCCCGGTAGAACGTCCCCACCATCGGGCTGGTGATGACGACCATCTTCGAATCGGCCGCCGGGGGAGCGGCGGCGGCGGCAGGCGCCGGAGCCGCCGCGCGGGGAGCCGCGGCCGAAGGGGCCACGACGACTTCGCCGCCGCGTTTGATGCGGACGCGCTGGTCGGCGTTCTTGAGGTCGACCTCGGCGAGGTCGTGCTTCTCCATCAGCGAAATGAGCCGACGGATCTGCTTGGTGTTGAAAAAGTCGTCGGGCTTGGGTGCCGCGCTCATGAGGCTCGCCTGTCTGGTGGCTGGCAACGGTTCGGTGCCCCGGTGGGGCATCCGCCCGGGAACCCGCCGCGGATCCGGAGGACTCCGGAAACCGCGGGGAATTTCGCGGCGAGGGTAGCCCGTGCCGGGGATTTCAGTCAAGGTAACAAGATCGCGGCCGGTTTGCGTCCCACCCAGCCCGACTTCCGCCCGCTCGCCGCCCCCTCCTGACTCGTCCCCCGATGCCCGCCCCAGCCAGCCACCCCCCCGCTCCCCCCGTCGATCTCCCCCGACTCGCCGCCAGACGGCGGGATTCGAGCAAGCGGGACTACGGCCGGGTGCTCGTGGTGGGCGGGGCGACCGGAATGGCAGGAGCCCCGGCCCTGGCGGCAATGGCGGCCCTCCGCAGCGGTGCGGGCCTCGTCGACCTGGCCGCTCCCGAAGGGGTGGCGGCGATCGCCGCCGGCTTCGACCCCTGCGTCATGACCCACCCCCTCCCGGCCCGGGCCGACGGCACCTTCGCCCACGACGCCCTCGAGCCGATCGCCGCCCTCGCCAGCCGGGCCGACGCCCTGGCTGTCGGCCCGGGGCTTGGTCGCTCGGAAGCCACGGAGGGGATCGTCGGCCGGCTGTGGCGGGAGTTCCCGGGGCCTGCCGTGTTCGACGCCGACGCCCTCTGGTGGCTTGCCCGCCTCGATCCAGAGGCCCTCGCCACGCATGCCGGTCCCCGCGTCCTCACTCCCCATGCCGGCGAGATGCGTCGCTTTCTTGCCGATGGCTCGGCGGCCGGCGCCTCGCCGACAACCAGCGCCTCGCCGACAACCGGCGCCTCGCCGTCGGCCGCGGTGCTCGAGGAGGCTGCCGGGAGCCTTGCCGCCGAGTGTGGGCTCGTGATCCTCCTCAAGGGCCCCGACACGCTGATCACCGACGGCTCGAGGCAGGCCCGTAACACCACCGGCAATCCCGGCATGGCCAGCGGCGGCTCGGGCGATGTCCTCACCGGCATCCTCGCGGCCCTCTTCTGCCAGCCGCAGGCGGGCCCCGGTGCGGTCCGCCACTTCGATCCGTACGAAGCCGCCCGTGTCGCGGCCTGGGTTCATGGCCGGGCGGGAGACTTGGCGGCCGCCGACCTGGGCGAGCTGTCGCTGACCGCCCGCGACCTGATCACCTGGCTGCCGCGGGCCTTCCCGGCAATCGTCGCGCCGGCGGGCTGAGGCTGCCGGCCGATCCATCGACCGCTATCGCCTCGACGCGGGGCGGGCCAGCCGCGTGACGTCGAGGACGGCGTCGTCGCGGGCCAGCCAGACGCGGGCGCTGTCGGTGATCTCGACAGCCTGCCCTCCGGTAAACGATCCGAAGGCCGGAAGCGTGAGGACGGAAAAGTCGAGGTGGAAGCAGCGATCGGCGAGGCGATCCCCGGACGGGCCGCGGAGCTTGACGCGCGGGTGGACGTGGCCCGCGACGACGAGGCCAATCGCAGTCGTCGTCGCTGCATCGTCGTCGGCAGCCGCGGCGGCGGCGATGTGGACAAACCGCAGCGGGGGCTCGTCGAGCGAGGACACGCAGGCATCGAGGCCGAGGTCGCCGGCGATCCGCCGCGCCGCGACGTCGTGATTGCCGAGGACGAGGATCACCGCCGTCGCCGCGAGCCGGTCGCGGAAGGCCCGAAACTCGGCCACGACCTCGCTCGTGCAGCCACTCGCGGCGTGGAGGAGATCGCCGAGGATGAGCACCCGGGCCACGTCATGATCGCGCACGAGCGTCTCGAGGCGGGCGAGATCTCCCTGCGCCGAGCCTTCGGGGATCGGGATCCCGGCCCGGCGAAACGTGGCCGCTTTCCCGAGATGGAGATCAGCGACGAGGAGCGTCCGCGACGCGGGGAGGAGCGCCCCCCGGCCTGGAAGGAGAAGAATGTCGGCCTTGGCCGAGGCGTCAGCCGCATGAGCCGCAGCCCCCGGAAGGTTGCCAGCGGCAGGGCTCCCGGCAGCGGCGATGACGGGAAGCGGCGGCGTCACGCGATCTGGTTCCGGGGAAGCATCGGCGTAGAAGGCATGCGTCCCACGGTAGCGGTTGCCGACGAACCCGGCCAGCGGCCGGGCACTTGGTGAAGGCAGGACGAGGAACGCTACGCCTCCGCTTCGAGCTCGCGGGCCATGTCCATGATCCGTTCGAGCCAGCCCTGGGTCGTGAGCTGCGATTGGATCTGCTCCGCCCACAGCGGGAAGGCGAGCGGGGAGATTCGCGGCGTGTCGACGATCACAAGCTCGAGCGTGGCGAGCCGGTCGAGTGTCTCACGGAGGCGCTTGTATTCGAACTGCCGCTCGAGAACCTCGTGCCGCGCTTGCCCGAGGAGCATGTTCTCGGCGTCGTGCTCGGAGAGGACGTCGAAGAGAAGCCCCGCCGAGGCCTGCGTCTGCCGCTGCGTCTTCTGCCCGCCGGAGATGAGCCCCGCCACGCGGGCCACCTCGCGGAAGTGACGCCGGGCCATCTCCGTGCCGTTCAAGCAGCCGAGGAGATCGTCGAGGAGATTCGCCGGCGAGAGAAGCTCGCGCCAGCTGCGCTCGTCGGCGGGAAAGGGCTGACGGCCGGCGAGCTCGAGCCCCCAGTCGGTGGCGGCCAGATGGAGCGTGGCCGGGGTGCGGCGGGCGATCCGCCAGGCGATGAGCGTCGCCAAGCCGTCGTGAACCAGCCGCCCCTCGAAGGGGAAGAGGAAGGCGTGATGGATCGTCGGGTCGCCGCGCCCCCCGCGCCCCGTGGCCGTGCGCTCGATGAGCAGCGTGTCGGCGGTGGGAAGCCGGCTCGTGCGCGCCTGCGTGGCCAGGAGCGGGAGCACCGCCTCGATTTCCGGGAGCCGCTTCCGGCCAGGGGTCGTGGCCGTCTCCACGAGGCCGAGGACGCCCCGGGACAGG
>CANGGT010000284.1 GCA_947453375.1 Planctomycetaceae bacterium | reverse complement strand
CTGCACGAGCGCCCGCTCGGTCTCGCGGCGGATCTCCCCCGCATCGGGAAGATGCTGCGGCGGCACCCAGCCCCGCCCCACGCGCCTGGCGGCCCGGAAGCCGGCGCGACGCGAGTCGCCACCACGGTCAGCCAGCATCCGTCCCGCCTCCCCGGCGATCCGCAGCCGGAGCTTGTCGGGACGGTCGGCGGCGGGGGAGGCCGACGGATCAGCCTCCTCCCCCGCCGCCGTGGTGTCGGACGGTGTCTCGCTCATTCGTCCTGCGCGGCGGCTGCACCTTCGGCCACCGGCTTGGCTGCAACGCCCACCGGCCGGACGCGGATGTTTTTGACGCGGGCGACGGTGGAATAGGTGGCGATCCCGAGCGGCTTCGAGGCGAAGACTTCGTTACGGATCGAGACGATCCGGTTGGCGAGCTTCTGGTCGACCACCTGCTCGTCGTCAATCCAGCAAGCGATCCGCTCCGGCGTGACGCGGACGCGGACGGTGTACCAACGGCCCGACTTGAACTCCTTGTACGTCGTCGTGTTGTTGTGGGCTGCATCCTGGCCGTCGATGCTCGACAGCCCGACGACGCCCCCACCCCAGCCACCAACGATGAAGCTGCAGGGATCGTCGCCGACCGGGAAGGTGAGGCCGCAGAAGAAATCGTTGCCGTCGACGCGCTGGGCCTCGAGCTCGACCTCGTAATTCTGCTTCGGCACATCCTTCGTCCAGGTGATCCCGCTCATGTCGGAGCCGCGGCCGATGAGGATCGAGCCGTCCTCAACGGCAATCTCCCCCTCGCCGCCAAACGACGTGCTCTTCCAGCCGCCGAGCGATTCGCCATCGAAGAGCGACTTCCAGCCGGCGTCGCTCGCGTCGGCGGCCCGGGCCCGCGGGGGCTTCTGGCCGGCGGTCAGTTCGGCGACGATTGCGTCGGCTTTGTACACCGTCCGCAGAGCGGCGAGGATCCCGGCGGCATCGACGGAGACGGCCCGGCTTTGCCGGTCGTCGTAGGCGACGTCGAGGATCAGCGACTGGATGTTGCCGTCGAAGATCAGCCCGACAAGCTCGCCGTCGCGGTTGACGACCGGGCTGCCGGAATTGCCGCCGATGATGTCGGCGGTGGAGACGAAGTTGAACGGGACTTTCAGGAAGGCGTCGTTCGCCTCGAGCTCCTTCCGCTGCGACTGCCAACGATTGGGAAGATCGAACGGCGGCGTCTCCTTCTTCTGCGTCGCCCGGTCAAACAGCCCGGCGTAGTGGGTGATCGGATCGATCCGCTTGCCGTCCTGCTCGTAGCCCTTCACCGTGCCGTAGGCGAGGCGGAGGGTGAAGGTGGCGTCGGGATAGAGGCCGTCACCCGCGATGGCGTACTGCGCCTGCGTGATCTCGGCGTGGGCCTGCTGCTTCACCTCGCGGGCCGCCTCGATGATCTTTCGCAGCCGGCGGGCCTCGGCATCGACCGCGGCCGCAAGCGCGATCATCGGATCGCCCGACTTCTCCACCGCCTTGGCGCCGCCGTCGAGGCCGGCCTGGTAGATCTCGCGACGCGTGTCACGAACCGGATCCTGTGCCGGCTCTGTCGGGCGCTTGCCGAGCCCCGTACCCTTGACGAGCTCCGCGGCCCGGTCGCGCGGCGACTTGCCGGCGAGCACCGCCTTGACGATTGCGTCATCGACGCCGAGGGCGCCCACCATGAAGGTGAGCGAGTCGGCGAGCTTCACCGTCTCGAGGGCGTCGTAGACCGGCTCGTCGGAAAACAGCCCCAGCTCCATCGACTCGCGGGCCGAGTCGCGAAACTCCCGGAGCCGCTCGCCGCTCCCCTTCGACTGCTCCTCGGCAGCCCGGAGGATCGCCCGCGCGGTGGAGAAATACTTGCTGTTGAAGGCCGCGCCCCCTTCGAGAAGGTTATAGCGCAGCGCGATGGCATCGATCTCCTTCTCGGCGTCCTCGATGCGGGCAAACGGCGTCGGCTTCCCGCGCGTCGTTGCCGACTTGGCCATCTCCTCGCGGAGGTGGCGCTCGGCCTCCTCCTTCCGTGCCATGACGCGCGGATCGAGGAGCCCGGAGAGGAGCCCTTCGCGGGCCTTGCGGCTGTTCTGCACGCCGAAGAGATCCTCCGAGGCCTGACGGGCCTCTTCCGGCCCCTGCCCCGAATAGACGCCGAGCATCACTTCGAGGCGACGGAGCATCGCCAGGCTCATCGGCATCTGCCGGTCACGCATGGCGACGAGCTCGCGCATCGTGTTGGCCCGGTCGGTGTGGCCGGGATGGCCGGAGACGAACACGAGTTCCCCTTCGCGGACAGGCTCGGAGCCCCAGGCGAGGAAGTGCTCGATCTTTGCCGGCTTGCCCTCCTCGTAGGCCCGGAAGAGGCACATGTCGAGGTTGAAGCGGGGAAACTCGAAGTTGTCGGCATCGCCGCCGAAGAAGGCGATCTGGCGCTCGGGGGCGAAGACGAGGCGAACGTCGGTGTATTTCTTCGCCCGGTAGAGGTGATAGGCGCCTCCCTGGAAGAGCGTGACGACGTCGCTCCGCAGGCCGGTCTTCTCGAGCGATTCCTGCTCGATCGTCGCCATCGCCTTACGGCGGGCGGCGAAGGCGTCGTCGGCCGACATCCCCGGCTCGACGGCCTCCTGGACACGCTTCGTCACATCCTCGATCGAGATCAGGACGTTGAGTTCGAGGTCGTGACAGCGGAGTTCGTCGTCGCGCGTCACCGCGGCGAAGCCGTCGCGGTAGTAGTCGTGGGTGTCGTCCCCGAGCTTCTGGAGGCTGTCGGCACCGACGTGATGGTTGGTGAGGACGAGACCGTCGGCGGAGACAAACGACCCCGAGCCCCCCGAATTGAAGCGAACGCTCGACTGCTGGAGGTGGAGGAGCCATTCCGGCGTCGGCTTGAAGCCGTGATCCTTCTCGAGGCGCTCGAGCGGCGGCTGGTTGAACAGCCACATCCCCTCGTCGCTCCGGGCGATCCCTGAAGCGACAACCGCCAGGCACGCCACTGCGACAAGCGCTCCAGGGAAGAATCGTCCACCCGAAGCCACGCTCTGTTGCTCGCTCATGAAAGCTGACATCCGCAGGGGGAAAGGGGATACCGCTCCGTCTCTGGAGCGCCACGGTCAGGGTACCCCATCGCCCCGGTCGGGAAGAAGTCCGGGAAGCGGCTTGGCGCTGGGAGTGTACGGGCGTACACTTCTCGGCATCACAGGCCATCCGACCTGCAAAACCCAGCGGCCGTCCTGGCCGGCACGACCCTCCGGCCGGACGGCCGGTAGAAAAAAACGAGAGCTCCCATGCTCGCGCGACTGCGGACCTTTTCACTCCAGGGGATCGAGGCGGTGCCGGTCGATGTCGAGGTTGACGTCTCGACCGGGGCCCTCCCGGCGACCGTCCTCGTCGGCCTCCCCGACGCCGCGATCCGCGAGAGCACCCACCGGGTCGCCCGGGCGATGGTCAATTGCGGCTATACCCGGCCGCTCGATCGGGTGGTGGTCAACCTCGCCCCGGCCGAGTTGCCGAAGCAGGCGGCGACCTTCGACCTCCCGATCACGCTCGGGATCCTCGCCGGCAGCGGGCAATTCTCCTCGGAGCGATTCAACGACTACGCCGTCGTCGGGGAGTTGTCGCTCGAGGGCTCGACGCGGCCAGCCCGCGGCGCCCTCTCGATGGCGATGTCGGCCGCCCGTCAGAAAAATCTCCGCGGCGTGGTCGTGCCAGCGGCGAGCGCCACCGAGGCCGCGGTCGTCGAGGATATCGAGATCATCCCCGTCGCCTCGCTCACCGAAGCGGTGCGATTTTTCGCCGGGGAGCTGCAGATCAGCCCGTCGCCATCGCGGATGGGGGAGTGGTTCAACCAATTCGCCTCCTACGACATCGACTTCGCCGACGTCCGCGGCCAGGAGGCGGCGAAGCGGGCGCTCTGTGTGGCGGCGGCTGGCGGCCATAATGTCGGGATGCTCGGCCCTCCAGGCGGCGGCAAGACGATGCTCGCCAAGCGGATCCCGACGATCCTTCCGCCGCTCTCGGCGGCCGAATCGATCGAGACGACGCGGATCTACAGTTCGCTCGGGCTCCTCGCGCCGGGGCAGCCGCTCCTCGCCACCCGCCCGTTCCGCGCGCCGCATCACACGATCAGCGAAGCCGGCCTCGTTGGCGGCCGCTCGGTGCCGATGCCGGGCGAAATCAGCCTTGCCCACAACGGCGTCCTGTTTCGGTCAAATACTGTATTGCGCTGTATTGCTCCCTCCAGAAACTGAGATTGAGCCAAGGAGTTCGGGGAGCCAATGCCTACAAATGGGTACCAGAATCGCTCCTTAGGCTGAAGATCGGCTCCTAAGCTCCACCCGGCGCTGTCACCCCCACCCTTCCGTGGGAATCCTCCTCGACGCCCGGCGCCACCGCGGCGGCCTCACCATCGGCGTGGGCATGAAGCACGGCCCCGACACAAGTGGCTCTCGCCATGCGTCTGCAGCAGGTGCCAGGCGATCGTCTCGGCGAACGTCCGGGTCGACCCGCCCAAGTGCCCGAAGTTCCGGGGCACGTCGGTCGTCCTCCCCGTGGATCCCGACCATGGGTGGGGAAGCCGACGATGCATTCCCGAGCTGCCGGGCGTCGGAACCGCTGATAGAGGAG
>CANGGT010000283.1 GCA_947453375.1 Planctomycetaceae bacterium | reverse complement strand
GGATGCCCAGCGGACCGAGCCCCCAGAGAGGCCGCCGGTGATCCAAACGGCGTTGTCGGGGCCGATCGTGGGACAGGCGGCGCGGAGCTGGGGATTGCCGACGCGAAATCCGGTGGCCAGTCGCTCGACGTTCTCGAGCGAGCCATCGCCGTCAGCATCGGTAAGCAGGAGGAGATCGGGGGAGGCGGTGACGAGGAGCCCGCCACGAGCGGCGAGGATCCCCTGGGAGAAGGGAAGGTGTTCGGCCACGGGGGTCGATGACTCGTAGTGGCCGTCGCCGTCGGCGTCGTTCAAGCGGACAACGCGCGAGAGGGGGGGAGAGCCGGCCGGTGGCCCGGAGGGATAGTCGCGGTATTCGACGACGTAGGGGCTGCCGGCCTCGTCGAACGTGACTGCCACTGGATCGACCACGGCCGGTTCGGCGGCCACCAGTTCGAGGCGATACCCCGTGGCAACCGGCGTGTTGCGGAGCACGGCTTCGGTGGATGGCGCCGCGCTCGCCCGGGGCGGGGCCTTTGGCTGCGGCGGGCCGGCGACAGCCGGCGCGGCGCAGGAGAGGCGAGCGACGAGCACGATCGCCACGAGCACGAGTTCCCCAGCCCGAGCGAAGGCTCGGCCAGGGAGCCACGCGAGAGGATCTGAATCGATGGGGGCGTAAGGCGACGTCATCCGAGGAGTTCCCGGATCGGCTCGCCGGAAGGGAGGATCGGCATCGGCCGACCGCCGAGGTCGGGCACGGCGAGCTCCTGATCGATGCCGAGGTGGCTGTACACGGTGGCCCAAACGTCGTTCGGCGAGAGCGGGCGATCCTTGGGATAGCCACCGCGGGCGTCGGTCGAGCCGACCACCTGCCCCATCCGCAGTCCACCGCCGGCAACGAGGATCGACTGGGCCCCGGGCCAATGGTCGCGTCCCGGCTGGCGGACCTTCGTCTGCGTGCCGATCTGGTTTTCGATCCGCGGTGTCCGGCCGAACTCGCCAGTGACGACCAGCAGCACGCGGCGATCGAGCCCACGGGCGGAGAGATCCTCGACGAGCGCCGTGACGGCCTGATCGTAGAACGGCATCCGCCACTTGGCGTCGTCGAAGATGTGGCAGTTGACCGCGTGTGAATCCCAGTTGTAGCAGCAGTTGGCCGGCATCTCGCCGCCGGGATGCTCCATGACGACCGTCACGAATGTGCTCCCTGCCTCGACCAGCCGCCGCGCCAGCAGCGCCCTCTGTCCGAAACGGTGGCGGCCGTAGCGGTCGCGGACATGATCGGGCTCGCGCGCGAGGTCGAAGGCCGTGCGGGCGGCGGGGCTCGTGAGCATGTCGAGGGCGCGGGCGTCGAAGTCGTCCTTGGCACGCATCGAGGTGCCGGCGTCAACCTCGCGGCGGAGCCGATCGAGGCTCGCCGACAGCCCCGAGCGATCGGCGAGGCGCTGTTCCATCGCCGTGTCGAGCTTCAAGCTCGGGATTTGGAACTGCGGCGTCGCGGGATCGCCGTCGACGATGAACGGGGTATGGGAGGTGCCGAGGTAGGCGGCACCGAAGCTGAAGGTGTCGACGTGCTGCCGGCCGGAGTCGACCAGCGCCGTGTAGCCAGGGATGCCGGCCACGGCCGACGGGCGGAAGCGAGAGACGAACGATCCTGCCATCGGGAAGTCGTTGACAAACCCGGTCGGCTCCTTCGGGGCCCGGCCGGTGAGAAATCGCTTGTGTCCGCCGCCATGGTCGGCGAAGTCGTGCGTCACCGAGCGGATGAGGGAGTAGCGATCGGCGCAGCGGGCGTGGAGGGGCAGGAGCTCGCAGACGTCGATGCCGGCGACGTTCGTCCCGATCGGCCGGAACGCCCCGCGGAACTCCGCCGGGGCGTCGGGCTTCATGTCGTAGGTTTCGAGGTGGGGCGGGCCGCCGGGGAGCCAGACGAAGATCACCGCCGTGTCGTCGGCAGACGGCCGGCCGGCATCGGCCCGGGCCTGGCGGAGGCGAAGGAGGTCGGCGAGGCCAAAGCCACCCAAGCCGAGGAAGCCCGTGGCAACCGCCACGCGGCGGGAGACCGCAACACCGGAAACCGACCGCGGATCCTTGCCTGCCATCGCATCTCTCCTCAAAGACCCCAAAAGACCGAAGGAGTATACCAACCTGTCCCGGGGCCGGCCTCGGACCAAACTGGGGGGCGAGCCGGAAATACTGCAGTTTTCTGGACGGTCCTGCCACGCATCGATAAGCTCACAAGAGGCTGCGGATTTCCTCTCGGCCAGAGGCTTCCGCCCCCCTCTTCCCGCCCCTCGGTTTCCTTTCGCAGTGAATACCATGCGCACTCCCCGTCCGGTCGTTCGGACCTTGCTCCTTGTCGCTCTGGTGGCTTTGCTCGTCGGACCGCTGCCCGCCAGCGCCCAGACGACCAAGGGACCGTCCACGAAATCGCAGGGGCCGAAGTCGGCTCGCCCTTCTGACGGCGCGCGGAAGGGGAGTGGCGACGCCGCGAAGGGATCGCGTGCCGCGGCGCCGAAGGGGACGTCGGCGAAGGGGGAGGCGAGCGAAGCTGATGCCGACGAGCAGGCCGCTGCCGAGGGGGAAGCCCCGCTCGGTCCGCTCGAGCAACTCGAGGCCGATGCGCAGTCGTGCCGCACGGCTGCCGAAGCGGTGCAGGTCTACAAGATCTTCCTTGCCAATCCGAAGGTTCCGGCCGACATCCGCAAAGCCGCGGAAAAGAAACTCGCCCAGTGGCTGGTGATGGAGGAAGAGAAGCAGCGTCGCCTCGGGAAGAAATGGGTCACCGAGGAGGAGTATGAAAGCATCTCCAAAAAGGCTGACCAGATGGTTCGCCACAGCTTCCAGCTCTTCAAGCTCGGCAACCGCGATCTCGCCAAGAAAGAGCTGATCTCCGCCAGCCGGCTCAACCCTGAGAGCGGTCGGGCCGACTTCGTGATGGGCTTCATCTACTCGATCGTCGCCGACAACGATCTCAAGGCGGTGGCCCACTTCTCGGAGGTGGTGAAGCGCGAGCCGAACAACGCCTACGCCTACAACAACCTCGCCGTCAGCGAGGTGTTCCTGAAGCGGTACGCGGCGGCCGCGAAGCACTTCCGTCGCGCCCTCGAGATCATGCCCGATCTCCAGCCGGTGGCCGACAACATCGCCGTGGCGATCGGCATGGACGGCATGGTGCGACAGCGGCAGATCCCCGACGATCAGGCGGACGAGTTCAACGAGCTCTATCGCAAGGCTCTCTACGAGCTCCATCTCCTCCCCCTCGACCAGAGCCGGGCCGCCGAGGCCGCGCAGACCGGCCAGCAGGGGAACAACGGTCCGGGTGGTCCGGGTGGTCCAGGCGGACCGAACGGCCCCGGCGGGCCACGTGGCCCCGGTTCCATGGGGGGGCCGGGATCGCCGTCGGGGCCTGGTTCGCCGGGAGGCCCTGGCGGCCCCGGTGGAGCTGGCGGCCAAGGTGGCCAGCAAAACAGCCGCCCGATGTTTGCCTACCGGGTCTTCGGGCCTTCGGGGCGGTCGATCGGAGGCGCTCAGGGAGAGCAGGGGATCCAGTCGATGTTCGACGAGCCGGATCAGGTCATCGTCAGCATTGCCAATGGCACCGGTTTCGTGATCGCCCCGGGATATGTGCTCACCAATCACCACGTCATCGAGGGGGCGACCGACATCACGATCCTCGATCCGAACAATCGCGACAAGCAACTCCTCGCCACCCTCGTGGCCGAGTCGGAGAATCCCGACCTCGCGCTGCTCAGGGTCGAAGGGCTCGAGACGGAGCCGATTCCGCTGGCCGAGACGATGCCGAAGCGCGGCACCGAGATCAAGGTCCTCGGCTATCCGGGCGGCTCGGCGCTCGGACTGGAATTGAAGAGCACGAAGGGTGAGATCACGTCGGCTTCTGATCCGAAGCTCGAAGGGGGAGCGTTCCTGTTCGACGCCATTGTCAATCCCGGCAACAGCGGCGGGCCGATCATCAACCAGTCGGGGCGGGTCGTCGGCGTGGTCGTGGCGATCGTGCGGACGAGCATGATCGGCTCGGCCTACTCCGTCGGGATCCCGATGGAGCGAGTCTGGCCGTTCCTCGAGGAGCACCTTCCCGAGGTCGAGCCGGCGACCGAGGAGATCGGCGAGGAGAAGTGGGTCGATATCGACGAGCGTCTCGGCGCCTCCACCGTCTTCATCACCGCGAAGCTGAAACGGGGTGGCAAGAAGAAGGAAGAATCGAAGCCGGGGGATGACTTCGCTCAAGGTGGCAACGGCCCGTCCGGTCCCCCTCCCGGAGCCCCTCCCGGCTACGGCCCGCCTGGAACACCGGGGTCTCCCCCGCCGGGCGGATTCACCGGGAGCCCGACGCCGGGTGGGCCGCCGAAGGGGGGCTACGGTGGTCCCGGTGGCGCTCCCGGCACGCCTCCGGGGTACGGCCCCCCGGGTGGAACTCCTGGCGCTCCCGGCACGCCTCCGGGCTACGGCCCTCCGGGCGGAACTCCCGGCGCTCCCGGCACGCCTCCGGGCTACGGCCCTCCGGGCGGAACTCCCGGCGCCCCCGGCACGCCTCCGGGCTACGGTCCCCCTGGTGGAACTCCCGGCGCTCCCGGCACGCCTCCGGGCTACGGCCCTCCGGGCGGAACTCCCGGCGCTCCCGGCACGCCTCCGGGCTACGGCCCTCC
>CANGGT010000282.1 GCA_947453375.1 Planctomycetaceae bacterium | reverse complement strand
GGCTCGACGGCCCAACGGCGAAGCTCGAGGTCAAGGCGACCGGAGCTGACGTCGTCATCTCCGGAAACGCCGCCGGGTCGGGGGCGAATGCCACTGGCAATCTCGCCGTCGTTTTCGGGGCCACCATCGATGCCACGCGGGTCTTGGTGGGCGACGGCGGTTCGCTCGTCGGCATGGCCGGCACGATCACCGGCGATCTCCTCGTCGGTAGCGGCGGTGTCATCGCCCCAGGCTTCCTGGATTATTTTGCGATCGGGTCGCTCGCGATCGGAGGCAATCTCGATCTTTCGCCGTCGGGTGGGGGGCTCGTCGACATCGATCTCGCTGGAAACGAAGCCGACACGATCACCGTCGGTGGGATCCTCGATGCGACCAACGCCACGTTGCATTTCGACTTTGCGACGCCGGTCACGTACGGCACCTACGTCATCGCCAGCTACGGCTCGCTCGTCGGCACCTTCGCGACGGTCGAAGGGCTGCCGGCGATTTGGACCCTCGACTACAACTACCTCGGCCTCAACCAGATCGTTGTCTGGGCGCCTGTCCCGGAGATCGATCCGAACTCCTTCGGCAGCGCTCTGGCCTTGGCGATCGGGGCTCTCGGCCTCGTCGAACGTCGGGCTTACCGGTCCCGTCGCCGCTCGGACATCGCCTGATCGGGGCAGCTTTGGTGGCCGGGTAACGCCGGGGTTGTGCCGGCGCTGGCTTGCCGGGTGAAATGGAGGGTCTTGACCAGAGGGTCGATCCTCCATTTCACCGGGAGCAAGTATGCAAGAGCGTCCGAACACCCGAGGCGGCAGCGACGACGACAACGATCTCGGCGCTGACATCGAAGGCCTCGGCGTCTTCTATCTCGGCAAGCGGGTCGATCCCGAGTCTGGCAAGCCTGGCCGCGAGCCGCTCCTCCTCGATGCCCGCCGGTTGACGACGCACGCTGTCTGTGTCGGCATGACCGGCAGCGGAAAGACGGGCTTGCTCGTGAGCCTCATCGAAGAGGCGGCGATCGATGACATCCCCGCGATCGTCATCGACCCCAAAGGGGATCTCGCCAACATCCTCCTCACCTTCCCGGAGCTGCGCCCGTCCGACTTCCGGCCGTGGCTCGAGGAAGATGCCGCGAAACGCGACGGCCTCACGCTCGACGAGCTCGCTGAGAAGACGGCGAAGAAGTGGTCCGACGGCCTTGCCGCGAGCGGGCAGTCGGGGGAGCGGATCGCCCGGCTCCGCGAGAGCGTCGACATGGCGGTGTACACGCCGGGGAGCTCGGCCGGCCGGCCGCTCGCGATGCTCGGCAGCCTCGAGGCCCCGGAGAAGGCAATCCTCGATGATCCCGAATCCCGGCGCGAGCGGATCGAATCGCTCGTCTCAGGAATCCTCGCCATGGCCGGCATCGACGCCGAGCCGGGGCGGAGCCGTGAGCATCTCCTCGTGTCGGCGATCGTCGATGCCCTGTGGAAGAGTGGCCAGGAGGTCGATTTCGGCACCCTCGTCCGCGCCATTCCCGCCCCGCCGATCGAACGGGTCGGCTTCCTCGAGCTGGAAAACTTCTTCCCTGCCGCCGACCGCTTCCAACTCGCCGGCAAGCTCAACACCGTCGCCGCCGCGCCAGGTTTCGATGCCTGGCTCCACGGGGAGCCGCTCGACGTCGGCCGGCTTCTCTGGACGCCGGCGGGAAAGCCGCGCGTGAGCGTGATCTCGATCGCCCACCTGAGCGACGCCCAGCGGATGGCATTCGTCACGCTTCTGGCCGGTCAGGCGGTGTCGTGGATGCGCTCCCAGGCGGGCACATCGAGCCTCAAGGCGCTGTTCATCATGGACGAGGTGTTCGGCTATCTCCCGCCGACGGCCAATCCCCCCAGCAAGACGCCGCTGCTGACGCTCCTCAAGCAGGCTCGCGCCTTCGGGCTGGGAATCGTGCTCGCCACGCAGAATCCTGTCGACCTCGACTACAAGGCGCTCTCCAACGCCGGAACCTGGTTCCTCGGTCGGCTGCAGACGGCGCGCGACAAGGCCCGCGTGCTCGACGGACTCGAGGGGGCGGCAAGTTCCTCTGGCGCCGGCTTCGACCGCGCCCGGGTCGACCGTTTGCTCGCGGGCCTCGAGCAGCGGATGTTTCTGCTCCATTCGGTCCACGACGACGACGAGACCGTCTTCCAGACGCGCTGGACGATGTCGTATTTGCGCGGGCCACTGCTGCGGGAGGAGATCAAACGCCTTCAGGGGGCCGGGCCCGCGCCTGAGGCGGTGACGCCGCGTCGCAACCCGTTCGCGACCGGGGCCGGTGGCGTTGGGGGAGCTGGCCCGCGGCCGCTCCTTCCCCCCGGTGTCCGTGAGGTATTCCTCCCGTCCGAAGGGCCGGTTCCGGCCGGCGGGCTCCTCTACAAGCCGGCGATCCTGGGGCGGGCCCGCGTCCGGTTCACCCACACGAAAGCCCGCATCGATTGTGATCGGGAGGTGTTCTGTCTGGCGCCGGCCGGCGATCAGCTCGGGGAATCGGCCTGGGAGGGGGGGCGGCAATTCGCCGAAGTGCCGGAGGTGGAGTCTGGGCCCCAGGGAGGGGGCTTCGCGAGCCTGCCTGCGGCGCTCTCCGCGGCGAAGGCCTACGCGAGCCTCGGCACCTCGCTCAAAAACCATCTCGCTCGGACGGCGAAGCTCACCGTCTTTACCGCCCCCGCGATCGACGCGGTGTCGCGACCCGACGAGACCGAAGGGGAGTTCCGGGTACGGATCGCCCAGCAGGTGCGCGAGTGGCGCGACAAGGAAATCGACCGGATCAGCGACAAGAGCGCCGCCAAGCTCGCGTCGCTCAATGACCGAATCGCGCGGGCCCGGCAGAAGGTGGAGAAGGAGAAGGCGGAGGCGAAGAACAAGTCGATGCAGACCTACGTCTCGATCGGCACCGCCGTTCTCTCGGCGATCCTGGGGCGCAAAGTAGCCAGCTCCACGACCGTGGGGCGGGCGGCGACGTCGATGCGTTCGGCGAGCCGGGCAACGCGTCACCAGGCCGACGTCGTCCATGCCGAGGAGGCGCTGTCTGACCTCGAGGAGAAACTCGCGACGCTCGAGGGTGAGGTGAGCGAGGAACTCGAGAAGGTGCGCCTGCAGGCGAACCCCGACCGGCTCGTTCTCGAATCGATCGAGATCGCCCCGAAGAAGACGGAGATCTCGGTGGATGACGTCGTCCTGGCTTGGGTGCCGGCGGTCGAGTCTTTTCCGGTAGCGCGGGGCGAGGGGGCTTCCACGCGGCGGCCGTGGGGAGGTGACGCTTGACCGCCGCCGGACCGGGCCGCGAGATCGTCCTCGTCGACTGCCCAGACGAGGTGGGGCTGATCCACCGGATCACCGGCGTCCTTCAGGCGCTCCGCCTCAACATCGACACCAACCACGAATACGTCGATGCGGCCGAGGGATGGTTTTTCTTCCGCGCCGAGGTGACTCCCGCCGCGGGCCCCGTGGTGGCGGCCGATCTCGAGCGATTCCTCAGCGCCGCGCTCCCCGCGGGGGCGACCGTCCGCGTCACCCGCGATGCCGTGCGGCGGATCGTCGTCTGTGCAACGCGTGAGCCCCACTGCCTCGGAGAGCTCTTGCTCCTGGCCTCCTGCGGCGATCTCCCGGTGCGGATCGAGGCGGTGGTGGCCAACCACGATTGCCTGCGGGGCTTGGTCGAGCGGTTCGACGTCCCCTTCCATCACGTGCCCCACGAGGGCATCTCGCGGGAGGATCACGAGACGGCGCTGTTCGAGGAGATCCGCAGGTACGCCCCGGAATATGTCGTCCTTGCCCGCTACATGCGGGTGCTCTCCGAGGGGGCGATCGGCCACTACGCCGACCGGATCGTCAACATCCACCATTCGTTCCTGCCGGCATTCGCCGGGGCGAGCCCCTACAAACAGGCCCACGAGCGCGGCGTGAAGCTCATCGGAGCGACGGCGCACTTCGTCACCGCCGAGCTCGACGCCGGGCCGATCATCGCCCAGGACGTGATCCCGGTGAGCCATGCCGACACGCCGCAGCGGATGGCGCAGGCGGGCCGCGATGTCGAGAAGCTCGTTCTCGCTCGGGCGGTACGGCTGGTGGCCGAGGAGCGGGTCTTCCTCCATGGCCGGCGGACGGTGGTGTTCGGCTGAGCGTGCGTCAGTCGTCGAGGCCGAGATCCTCGTTGTAGCCCTGCTGAACAACGGCGTTCTCGGCGCGTTCGTGGGCCTGCATCCGTTGCATGAAGACGTCAAAGGCCTCGTGCATGTCTCGCCACGCTTCGGCACAGGGTGCTTCCCCGACATCGGCAAAGCGATCGACGAATTGGTCGAGTTCGTAGAGAAGCGCCCCGTGTTGTCCGAGGACCTCCGTCGCTGCGGAGCCGAGCCTCGGCATGCGGGCGACGGCTTCCTCGATGAATCCCCCCGATTCTTCGGCTCGAAAATGGTCGGCGAGGTGGCCGCGGAGCGCGGCGATCGCCCGGACGATCTCACGGAGGCGTTCGCAGCCGGGGGGGGATTCGGCGGCCAGCATCGTGCGGAGGGCCGAGAGTTGCTGGAAAAGCTCGCGGTGCTCGGAAAGAAGATGCCCGAGAATCACCGGGTCGGGCCTGTCGATCGATGGCATGGTGCCGGTCTCCGGCGTGGGGAAACTTTCCTCTCTCCGATCGTAGGCACGGTGT
>CANGGT010000281.1 GCA_947453375.1 Planctomycetaceae bacterium | reverse complement strand
CGAGAATCTCCCCGCAGAAGCGACATTTCTTGGCTCCTGCTTTGATCGTTTCCGCGCAGCAGGGGCACGGCTTGCTATCGGTCTCCGGAGCGGATGCCGGCGATTGCGCCTTCTCGCGGTTGTGTTTGTTGGTGGAAGGCGAATCCAGACTCGACGAGCGGGAGTGTCGTTCGTTCGGAGTGGTGCTTTGTTCTGTGCCTACCGGCACCGTTCCCGTGGTCTTGCAGGCCTTGCACGTGAAAGACTTGCCGGCGTGCTCGTTGGCGACCTGATACTGTTTTCCACAGGGGCAGGTAACCGTGATAGGCATGAAAGACTCTTGTGAGCGTCAGTGTCGCGGCAGGCAGCGGTGACATTTGGAGGATCAGTGGCGACTGGCTGGTCGGAAAATGCAACAGCCCGATGAGCCCCTGTCATCAATGTCACAAGGCGCTGCGGGAGCAGGGCCCTTCAGGTGCCACGGGGCCCGAGGAAATCGCACAGACCGCGGTTTTTACAGGTTCAGATGCGTCGTTCGGCGGTGAAGGGGAGGGTACCGGGCCCTGCGTGCGCTGGGCCCTTCCCCGGCATGGAGGGTGAACCCCCGCCCGGCTATGATGCCTGCCGCCTGTTCAGGAACCCTCGGCCGCGATGTCGACACCCCAACCCCTCCGCCGGCTCCATGAGCTTTTTCCGGCACTTCAGGCCGGCGATGGGCCGGCGCGCGAGGAGGTCGTCGGCCTCGTCGTCGGGCGGATGCGGGAGGTGACCCACCGGATGCTCCGGTCGTTTCGCACCGTTCGCCGCTGGGACGACACCGATGACGTCGTCCAGAATGCCGCCATTCGCTTTCTCCGCGCCCTCGATGCCACCCCCCTCGAGACCCCTGAGCACCTCGTCAATCTGGCCACGCTCCAAATCCGCCGAGAGCTCGTCGATCTGGCCCGCAAGCACCGCGGCCCCGAGTCGTACGCCGCCAACCACGAGAGCAATTCGACCGTCGTCGACAGCGAGGTGGTGATGCGCGTCTCCTACGCGGCCGACCCCTATGTCCACGAACCCGGCGTCGAACGCTGGGCCGCCTTCCACGAGGCCGCTGCCGCGCTCCCCGCCGGCGAGCGGGAGGTGTTCGAATTGGCCTGGTTCCTCGGGGCCGAGCAGGTCGAGGTCGCCGATCATCTCGGCTGCTCGGTGCGGACCGTGAAGCGCCGCTGGGACGCGATCAAGCAGACGCTGCGCGACGCCCTCGGCGCGGATGTGCCCTGCACCGGGTGAGCGTCACGGAGGCCTTTCTCATGACCGACAAAGATCGCGATGAAGCTGATCCCGCGCCCGAGGGAACCAACACCCCGGCGAGTTCCGCCTCGGACTGCGCCTCCGAAGGCCGCTTCGACCTCGAGCCGCTGTGGCAGCTCGTCGAGGAGGCCCTCCCTGCCGCCGCTCCCGATCCGTTCGTCGGCACGACCGTGGGAGGCGTGAGACTCGTGCGCGTCGTCGGCGAAGGGGGAATGGGGCGGGTCTACGAGGGGATCCAGGAGCAGCCCGCGCGGACGGTGGCGGTGAAGCTTCAACGCCCCGGCCGGCTCGACCCCGAAAGCACGAAGCGCTTCCTCCGCGAGCTCGAGATCCTCGGGGCCCTCTCCCACCCGGCGCTGTGCCGCGTCTACCACGCCGGCTTCCTCCCCTGCGGGGGCGAACGGCTGCCGGGGTTTGTGATGGAGTTCGTCGCCGATGCCCTGCCGATCAACCGCTACGCGGAGGTCCACTCGCTTCCCCTCCGCCGCCGCGTCGAGCTCTTCCGCGACGCGTGCGCGGGCGTGGCAGTCGCCCACGCGGGGGGCGTCGTTCACCGCGACCTCAAGGCGGGGAACATTCTCGTCGGAGTCGACGGGCTTGCGAAGGTGATCGACTTTGGCGTCGCCACCGCGTTTCGCGGCGATCTCCACGCCACCCGTGTGACGCGCGCCGGGCAACTGGTGGGAACGATCGAGTCGATCGCTCCGGAGCTCCTCGATGCCCGTCCGCCGGAGGAGAGCCCCCGCACCGACGTCTGGTCGCTCGGCGTCGTCCTCCATGAGTTGCTCACCGGAGCGAGCCCGTTCCGGCTCGAGGAGGGGTCGATCGTGGCAACGATGGAGCGGATCCGCTCGCACCGTCCCGCGCTTGCCAAGCGGGCGGCTTCACGGGCGGGCCGGGCCCTCGGTGGGATCGTCGACCAGGCGCTCGCCCCCGCGGCGGCCGAACGGCCCTCCGATGCCGGGGCCCTCGCCCGGGAGCTGTCGGACCTTCTCGAACGCTTCTCCGAAGGCCATCCCGACTGGGATCCGGGTGGGCACGTGAAGATCGCTGACCCCCGGCCGGATCGCGGCCGCTGGCTCCTGCCGGCGATCGGCGCCATGGGGATATCTGCCGCGCTTGCCCCGTGGGCCTTGATCCATCGGGCGAGCGGACCGACGGTGCCCGCTGCCAACTCCGGCCACGTCAACGAGGCTCGTGACCGCCTACCCGACTTCGACCCGCCGGCGTTCTCGAACTCCCCGATCGAACGGGCTGACTTCCGCCATGTCGTGCGCGACGTCGACGACCCGGAGGCCGAGCGCTACCTCGTCGAGTCGGTCGGCATCGGCAAGTGGCACGAGGATTACGGGCAGCGATTCAGGTATTGGGGGCCGGAAACATTCGATGTCGAGGGTCGCCTCGTCTTCCGCTACGATTTCCCGAGCCCGAGCCGGCGGATCTACCTCAAGGCCAATCTCTCCTGTCGGGAGCAGTCGCTCGAGGATGGCATCATCGGGAACGGGGCCTGTGCGCTCGAGTTCTCCACCGATGGCCTCCAGTGGCGGCCGTTGATCAACACCCTCGAGCCGCGGATCTACGGGGCGATCGTGCAGTTCGAGGAACTGCTTCCCGACGAGGCCTGCGGGAGCACCTCGCTCTGGCTGCGCGTGCGGCTCCTCGCGGTCGGACCCTGGAAGCGGGCCGACTACAGCGTGGCGCAGTTCCTCCGCAATCGGCCGATCGACACGGCCACCTGCTTCGAACTGGCGGTCGAGTGCGAGCCGGAAAGCCTCGGCTCCGCCCAGCCGCTCAGCGATTGAAGAGGAAGTGGCAGATGTCACCGTCCTGCATGACGTATTCCTTCCCCTCGACGCGGAGCTTGCCGGCAGCGCGGATCTCCTTCTCGGTCTTGTAGTGCTCGAGGTCGGGAAGCGAATAAATCTCGGCGCGGATGAAGCCCTTCTCGAAGTCGGTGTGGATCACGCCGGCCGCCTGCGGTGCCGTGGCACCGATCGGCACCGTCCAGGCACGGACTTCCTTCTCGCCGGCGGTGAAGTAGCTCTGGAGGCCGAGCGTCCGATAGGCCGCACGGGCGAGCGCCGCAAGCGACGGCTCCTCGAGGCCGGCGCCGGCGAGCATCTCGCCCCGATCGGCCTCGTCGAGTTCGGCGATCTCGGCCTCGATCTTGGCACACACCGGCACCACCTCCGCTCCGGCCCGCGCCGCGGCCGCTTTGACCTTCGTGACGAGGTCGCCCGTGCCGGCGAGATCGGTTTCGTCGACGTTGGCGACATAGAGGATCGGCTTGGCGGAGAGCAGCCCGATCTCGCGGACGGCCGCCTTCTCACCCGGGTCGAGGCTGAGCGTGCGGACCGGCTTCTCCTGGCTGAGGTGGGCCAGGCACTTCTTCATCACGTCGACCTTGAGCTTGGCATCCTTGTCGGCCCCCTTCGCCGCCCGCTCCGCCTTGGGGAGGAGGTTCTCCAGATGCTGGATGTCGGCGAGCTCGAGCTCGAGTTCGATCGTCTCCATGTCGGAGACCGGATCGACCTTCCCGGCGACATGGATCACGTCGGGATCCTCGAAGCAGCGGACCACCTGGAGGATGGCGTCGACTTCGCGGATGTGGGAGAGGAACTTGTTGCCCAAGCCCTGGCCTTCGCTCGCCCCCTTCACGATCCCCGCGATGTCGACGAGCTTGAGCGCGGCCGGGATCACCTTCTGCGGCGGGATGAATTGCGTGATCCGGGTCAACCTTTGGTCGGGCACGCTCACCATGCCCTCGTTGGGCTCGATGGTGCAGAAGGGATAGTTGGCGCTCTGCGCCGCCTTCGACATCGTCAGGGCGTTGAAGAGGGTGCTCTTGCCGACGTTGGGGAGACCGACGATGCCTGCTTCCATGGGTGCTGGGAGGATCCTGAGGGCGGGGATGGGGAAGGGGGGCGAGTGAGCGACGCCCGGGGGGCCGGGGCACCGCGAGGGGCCGGTGCCGTGTCGAGCATCATGCCCGATCCTCCCCTGCGCTCCCAGGGGAGTCGGGAAGAGCCCCGCGACGCCGGGGATCGGGCGGCCAAACCGCTCCGGATTGTCGTCGATCCCGGGCGACTCCCTACAATGGTGGGAACCGGGGAATCTCAAAAATTGGTCCCCCCGGCCGACCCCGTCCGGCAGGAGGTGATGATGTTTGCGATCCCCGTGCGGTTTCCCTGTTTCACGACGCTTCTCCGTCGCCGCGCCCTGGCCCGGCTCTCCGTCGGAGTTCTTCTCGGAGCGACCATGATGCTGAGCACGCCCGTCCACGCTGCCGATGACAAGGGGGAAGAAAAGCCGATGGCGAAAGCCACGTTCGCCGGTGGCTGCTTCTGGTGCACCGAGGCTGTCTACAAGGAGATCAAGGGGGTCAAGGAGGTGACCAGCGGCTACAT
>CANGGT010000280.1 GCA_947453375.1 Planctomycetaceae bacterium | reverse complement strand
GTCTCGGCGGCGCGCAAGGTGGCCGTCGACGGATTTCTCGCCCACCCCGAAGCCGCCGATCTCCATGTGCCGGTGGAGCCGCTCGGCGTCCTCTTCGGTGAGCGATTGCTCAACTGGTTGCGGGAGGCCGGAGTGCGGATCGAGACGGGCACGCCCGTCCAGGGCATCGAGCGCGACGGAGGCGAGGTCCGTGGTGTCAGCACTCCCGGAGGGATCGTGACCTGTGACGGTGTCATCGTCGCCGTTCCCTGGCGGGCAGCGGCTCGGCTCATTCCGGAGTTGGTTCCGCAGGCCGAGGAACGACTCGCGGCGTCGCCGATCACGGCCGTCCATCTGTGGTTCGACCGGCAAGTCGTCGATCTGCCCCACGCCGTGCTCGTGGGACGCGTGTCGCAGTGGGTGTTCCGATCCGAGGCCGCTGACGGCGCGCCCGGCACTGGCTACTGCCAGGTGGTGATCAGTGCCTCGCGCGGCCTGCTCGGCGGCGATCGCGATCGGCTCGTGGCCACGGTCGTCGATGAGCTCCGGGAAGTATTCCCCGCGGCGCGGACCGCCACCCTCCTCGGGAGCCGGGTGGTGACCGACCCGACCGCGGTCCTCTCGGTGCGCCCCGGCGTCGATGCCGTCCGCCCCAGAGCTGCCACGAAGATCCGGAATCTGGCTTTGGCGGGGGATTGGACCGCCACGGGGTGGCCATCGACGATGGAGGGAGCCGTGCGGAGTGGTCGACTCGCGGCGGCGGCGATTCTCCCGGTCGTCGTGCCGGCTCCTCCCGGCCGTCCTCGGGACGAACTCATCCCCGACCTTCCACGCGGTCTTCTCGCCCGGCTCCTGTTCGGTGCGTGAGCGGCCGCGGCGCCGATCAAGCCTCGGGAAGTGCGGCGACGATGCGTTCGAGCGCCGTCGCGAGGGCGCGCCCGTCGACGACGGCGTTTTCCCACAGCCGCCACAGTGTTCCCGCAGAAGCGGGCTTGCGGCCGATCGCGGCCAGAGCGGCTCCGGCGCGACGAAAAGCCGATTGGGGCGTCACGAGCCGGGCGATGTCGGCGGGAAGTTCATCCCCCGCCCCGTCCGACACGATCCGCACGGAGGCACAGGGGATCTTCGCTGCGGCGGCGGCCGAGGCGACAGCGTGGGTTTCCATGTCGACGAGGGCAGCGCCGGTGGCGGCACGGAGGTCTCGCTTTGCGGAGGTCGTGGCCACAATCGCGTCGACGGTGACGATGTCCACGTCGGTGGTGGCTGTCGGTAGCAGGGAGGCTGGCCGAGCCAGAGGAAGTCGTGGGGCCCGTTCGCGCACCGCGCCGGTGGCGAGCACGAGGGCCCCGCGAGCGAGCCCGGGATCGAGGCCCCCGGCGAAGCCGGCGCTTAGCAGGAGTGCGGGGGCGTGCCCCTCGAGGAGCATTGTCGCTGCCCGGCCGGCAGCGGCGACCCCGGCGCCCGAGACGACCCAGGCCACCCGGCGACCGGCGATCGTCCCTTCGTGAAACGACAGCACGGGGCCGCGGAGGGCCGTCGCGTCACGGACCCGCGCGGCGAACGGGTCGGCCTCGGTCTCGAGGGCGAAGATCAGGCCGACGGCGCAGCGGTGGGGAAGTCGAGTCACGACACCTGCCCGGGAAGGGGATCAGAAATCGAAGGCGAGGCGGCTTCCGAAGCCGTGGATCGTCCCGCTGCCGTCGTACGACGGGACCGGTACTGGTCCGGAGTGGCCGTTGGCCCACGGCGTACTTTTGTAGTCACGGTGGGTGAGGTCGTAATTGAACACGATGCGGGCATTCGGCGTGAGGAGCCAGTTGAGGCCGAGCGTCATGCCGTTGAGGAGGCCACCGTTGACCTGCCCGTCATTGAGGCAAAGGTAATCGTAGCGGGCGGCTGCCTGCCAGGCCCCGAACCCGCGTGGCCTCTGCGGTGAGAGAGCGAGGAGACGACGCGGTTGAGGGCGGTCGAAGCGATGCTCGACGAGGGAGTAGGTACGACTCTCTCCGGTGAGGAAGTAGGTCGCCTCTGCGTAGCCTCCCTGATAGAAGACCGTTCCCACCGGCGTGCCCGGTGGGGGTTGCCAGCCGGCGGTCGACAGCGGGCCGATGTCGGTCGTGGCGGCGTCGTAGAGCCACGAGCCGAAGTACTCGGCCTGCATCGACCAACGGCCGGCATTGGCGACCAATTCGGTGCCGAGCATGTTCTGCCAAGAGCCGGCGAGCACGCCCGAGTCAGCATAGATGGCGTTGTCGGGGCCGGGAGGACCGTTCCAGAGGCCGCCACGGCTGCGGAAGCGAACCAGGCCGTTGCGGGGCTGCATCGTCCTTCCGGCGAGGCCGAGGTGGAGGAGCCTCCGTCCATCGTCCTCGTAGGTCGGCACCCAGACGACACGGCCGACGGTCATGCTCCCCCCGGCGAAATCGGAGAAGCCGAACGGAGCTGCCGTGTTGACGAACTCGCCGGCCTCCCAGCCGAGGAGGCCATCGGCAGTTCCATTGCGGACCGCTATTCCGGGAACGAAGCCATCGTTGAAAGGGCCCACGAAGGCATCCTGGCAGAACGACCGCTCCATGAAGTCGAGGTATCGGCAACTGGAGAGATGCTCGTAGCCGAACGGATCCTTCTGATTGCCGACGCGCAGGGCGCCAAGCACGGGCAGGTCACTCATCCGCAGCCACAGGTCTGTGAGCGCGGGGTATGGGCCCTGGCTCGGCCACAGCGGATCGATCTGGTTGTTGGCGTTGATCTGGTTGGCGAAATCGTATTCGGCGGCCCAGTCGAATTGGTCCCCACGCCTCCCGTCGACCCGGAGGCGGGCGCGACGGAAGTTCACCGCGTCGGAGAGCGGCGGGGCGAGGCCGGCTTGATCGATCGGCTGCAGCGGGCCTGCGCTGGCTGCATAGGCGGTGTCATCGAGCTGGACGAGGCCGCCGATGCGGACCATGGCCGTTGCCGGCTCGTCCCCGCGGAGCGGGGCGTCTCCAAATCGCACCGGGGCGCTCTCGTCTCGACTTCCCTCCCTGATCGGCGTCGTCGACGGGATCGGAGCGGGGCCTTCGCTGGGAGGGGGCGGAAGGGATTCGACCATCCCCTCGGCGACGCCAGGGATTCCAAACGGGCGTCGGCCACCGCTCACGGCTCTTTCGTCGGCGGTGGCCGAGGCACAGGCGGCGAGAGCGGCCGCGCCGAGGAGGAAGGCTCCCACGGCTGAAGGCAGCCTGGAGCGGATCGATCGAGGGCGCGGTCCGGACCCCCGAGGAGGGCGGAAGGGCTGATCTCTGGCGTCCCCGGCAGGGTCTTCCACGTCGCGACAAACCTCATGGGTGGTATCCCAGGAGGAATCGTCAGGGTCGGGGAAATCAGGGGAGCGACCGGTTCAGAAGTGAGCGTCAGGCAGGATGCTGCGGAGATGCCTGACGCGATGACACTCCGGAATCGGCAGGCTGGGGGGGATGCGTGGAGGCTGAGGGAAATGAGGGGAAATGAGGAATGACGAGAACGGCTCGGGCTCTCAGTGACACCAGGAGAACACCCGTTCGAACGCCGAGCCGAGGCAGCGACAGCCGAGGCAGCGGCACGTTGGCTCCGGCTCGCAGCAGGGAGCGGCCGGCTTCATCACCACCTCGTACTTGAGCACCCGCTCCACCTTCTCCTCCTCCGTCTTGAAAAGCTTTTTCTTCGTGTGCACGTTGCCGCAGGGAGTGGTCTTCTCCTCGCAGCAGTTGCCCTGATGGTAGGGCTCCCACGGCCTGGTGCACTCGAAGTCGCACTTCTGAGTGAACGTCGCCTTCTTCGTCTTCTTGTCGTCCCACTTCGCCTTGCAGGTGGGCACTTGGGGGATGCATGAGGTGCAGCCGGGCTTTCCACAGCCCTTCCCCTTGGCCGCTGCGTCGGTCCCCCCCTTCTCCGCCGCCCCGGCCCCTTCCTTCGCCGGAGCGGTTGACGTGGACTTGGTGGTGGGACCCTCTGCTGGTGTGGCGGCGGTGCCACCGTCGGGCTTCGCGTCGGAGGCTGGCTGCTTGCCGACGCCGGGAGATGGAACAGCCGGATCGCGGACGGGAGCGACGTTCTGGCCGTTGCGCGGTCGGGCGGGAAGGTCCTCCGGCGGCGGGGCCGCGGTCAAGAGGCCAGCAGCCGCCACGAGGATCGCTAGCGACAGAGGAGCAGCGTAGAGATGCATGTCGAGAAACTCCTTCGCTTCAGGTGGTCGGCCGGGAGCAGGGTCAGAAGTCGAAGGCCAGACGGGTGCCGAAGCCGGTGATCCAACCGCTGGCGTTGTTGTTGAAGTTGTTCGTGAAGTCGCGGTAGGCGAAGTCGTAATTGAAGTAGAGACGCGAGTTGGGGTTGAACATCCAGTTCACGCCGAGCGTCAGCGCGTTGAGCGTGCCGCCCTTGATCTGTGAATCAGAGAGGCAGGCGTACTGGTATCGCGCCCCCACCTGAACGGCACCCTCGCTCGATCGCAACCGGCCGGTGGGATCGCGGACGACGTAGAAGTTGTTGCGCGGGATCGGCCGATCGAAGCGGGCCTCGAGCCGGTCGTAGGCCCGCGATTCGCCGGTGACGAAGTAGAGCACCTCGGCGTAGCCGGAGTTCGTGAAGTAGGTTCCCACCGGCGTGCCGAAGGGCTGGAGACCAGCCGTGCCGTAGTTGGGATTGGTCAAGGGCGACCCCGTGAACGCGCCCTTGTTCGACGTCGTATTGTAG
>CANGGT010000279.1 GCA_947453375.1 Planctomycetaceae bacterium | reverse complement strand
TGATCCTCGACGAGATCTACCTGCCACCCGGCAGACGTGAGGGCGTTCGACACGATGTGGGCCGACCGGGACAGGCCTCCACCGTTGGACCAATAAACGATGCGAGCCGTCAGGCGGGTCGATGTGCCCGGGACACTGGCTTTTGCCTCTCTCATCCCGCGGAGGTCTTCTCGAGGCCCTGCGTAGTCGCTGGAAACACTACACGACTCCGCTGCGATGCCCTGCTCGTGATCGCTGATGCACTGGCCGCTTCAGAGGCCGCCGTCGGATGGCCTCACCATTCGACATTTTACTTACCGGCGAGACGGTTCCCAAGGCGACACCGATATGATCGAGAATCCATCGAAAGTGGCTACGAAGCTGCGATTGCTCGATGTCGCGTGCGGCCAGAAGGGCGTGCTGTTTCGGATCAGCGAGGGCGTCCACGTGCTCCTCGACGAGAAGCTGATTCCGCACTTCTCTCACGTCATCCCGGGAGGCCAGCACGACTTCAACGTGCGGAAGAGCGACCTCGACCACGTCTCTCAATCGTTGTTTCGCCGACTTTCCGCGGAATGCGTCATCCACCCGTTTTCCACTTGGTGCCCCCTCAAAAAGTCGAGGTTCTACGAGGGGTGTCTGCCGCCGCATCCAGAGCCGAGGCATACTCAGGGGCTCCCAGGCTGTCTCAGTCAGGGGTGGCCGGCTCTTCGCGGCCGAGCCGTCGGCATTCCCCATCTCTCGATTCCAAGGGCCGGTGGCATGAATATCGGCCTTCTGTGCGGCATCGCGGCCTTCGTCATGTGGGGGCTGCTGCCGATCTACTGGAAGCAGCTCAACGCGATCCCGAGCCTCCAACTCGTCGCCCATCGCGTCGTCTGGTCATGCCTGACGTTCGTGCCGCTGCTGTGGTGGTGGGGAGGATGGAGGCAGGTCGCCGGGGTGCTCGGGCGGCCGGGCGTACTGACGCGGCATCTCGCTGCGGCGGTTCTCGTGAGTGCCAACTGGCTCGGATTCGTCTGGGGCGTGACCCACGGCCGGATGATCGAGTGCAGCCTCGGTTATTACCTCACGCCCCTGGTCAGTGTCCTTCTCGGGGTCACGGTGCTGCGGGAGCGGCTCCGGCCCGCCCAGTGGGTGGCCGTGGGAATCGCAGCGGCGGGCGTCGCCTGGATCACGGTCGGATATCACGAGTTTCCCTGGATCGCGATCTATCTCGCCGCCACGTTCAGCGCCTATGGACTCGTGAAAAAAAAGGGGGCCCTCGCCCCCCTCCCGTCACTGGCCCTCGAAACCGTCCTCCTCCTCCTGCCGGCCATCGGCTATCTCGCCACCGAGCACGCCTCAGGGCGCGGCGGATTCGGCATCCATGGTGCCGCGACCGACCTGCTGCTCGCAGCGGCCGGACCGGCGACGGTCGCACCGCTGCTCTGTTTCACCGTCGCCGTGCGGCGGATCCCACTCTCGACGGTCGGCCTGCTGCAGTACATCGGTCCAACGCTTCAATTCCTCGTCGGGGCCCTGATGTACGGCGAGCCGTTCGACCAGACGCGCCTGGTGGGGTTTCTGATCGTCTGGAGCGCCCTGGTCCTCTTTGCCATCGACAGCCTGCGAGCGCGGCATCGCCCAACCACCGCGGCCGGTGTGGCGACGCAAGAATGAGGCTCACCCCGGGAGCATCGAACGGTCAGCCGCCGACCCAGCAGCCGTGGAATCCGGCCGGCACGCGGCGCGGTAGATGGATCCGGGCCACGGGCTCGTCGTCGAACTCCCGGGCCTCGATGACCCACAGCTGTGCCGGGCCGTCGGCGGGGGGCTGCACGAGGGCGAGCAGGTGTCCTTGATCCTCGCCCGTTGCCGAGGGAACCGGAACGAACACCGCTTCCCCTCCGGTCCACCCCTCCGGCAGATCGAGCCGGTGCGTCGTGCCGAGGTGGAGATCGTGTTTCCGCCACCCACGAAAATCGGTCCGCAGCGTGTAAGCGAACCGTGTCGGCTGCCCGATGCGATCGTCGCGCATCCTCGGCATCTCGCTGCCGGGATCGTCGAGCGGTCCCTCTGTCACCCGCGAAGACTCGAGATCGACGTCGTAGCGCCACAGCCGAGGCTGGTCCTCCGGAGCCGGCTCCGCGACCGATCCTGACAGGACCTCCGCCGGGAACCGCGGCATCCGGGAGGCGACGAGCGTCACGACGCTCCCCGTCTGCCAGGCGTTGAGGGTGTGGAAAACCGATCCCGGGCTGACCGGAAACCAGCGCGGCTCGCCCCCCCGACGCGGCACGAGCCCGAGTCGACCGCCGAGTTCGGGACGCCAGCCGAACACCCCGCGGCCCCGGAGGAGGTTTCCCCACGAGAACGTCTGCGGCATGTCAAGAAAGACCGCGTAGTCGGGAGTGATGGCGAAGTCGTGGAGCATGACCGAGCGGGGCAGATCGATGTCGCGGACGGCCTGGAGCGCTCCTGTGCAGTCGAGGATGCCGAGCCGAAGGTAGGGACGGACGGGCGCGTATCCGAAGAACACGACCTCGCCGGTGCGTGGGTCGATCTTCGGGTGGGCGGTGAAAGCGCCCCGCCAGCCGGGAGGAAGTGGATTGCCGTCGAGCGTGGCGAGGGAGCCAGGATCGAGCCGGTGCGGCCGGCCCCCTTCCCACAGCGCCCAGAGTTGCCCGCGGTGCCAGAGGAAGGCCGTGTTGGCGGAGTTCTTGTAGCCGTCCCCCCCGCACACGACGCGCGACAGGCTCGGCCATTCCAGCAGCCCAGGGAACAGCGACCGTCCGGCACGCTGTTCCTCCTCGAAGCCTGCGGTGCGGACGTAGCGGCAGCGGTAGCGCGCCGGCGAACGCTCGTCGCTCGGATCGAGGACGACGGCATGCACCATGCCGTCACCGTCGAACCAGTGATAGCGCCCGCGGGGTGGAAACCGGGGATTGGGGCCGTTGCGGAGGAATGCCCCGCGGAGATGCCCCGGCAGCGAGCCGTCGACCCGGAGACCCTCCGCCTCGATCTCACCGTCAACCGGAGCATAGTGCCCCTCGAGGAACGGACTACGCCTCCCGAAAGCGGATCTCACGGCGGGATGCGGACCGTCGCTCATGACAAAACCCGGGAGGATGATGAGCAAGATGCCGACGGCATTTCCCGCCAGCCTCCTCACCGCCCCGTCCGCGGGAGGGCGGAGCCCTCTGGCACGCGGGGCACCCAAGTCTACCTCCCCGTGAGACTGCTCCCCAAGGCAAGCATGGAGGGGGCCTGATCCACGGCCTCGACGAACTTCGAGGCACGGATGATACTCTGCGCTTTCGGGTCCACCCGGGCTTTCAGAGCCCCAATGAGGAGCATCGCTGATGAACAAAGTGACGCCGTTCCTGATGTTCAACGATCAGCTCGAAGCGGCGATCGATTTCTACACCGCCACGTTTCGCGACTCCCTCATCCGTCACGTCGCCTGCACGGGCAAGGACGGGCCGATCGCTTCCGCTGAGTTCGTCGTCGGTGGTCAGGTCTTCATGGGCTTCAACGGCGGTCCCTACTTCACCTTCTCCGAAGGCATCTCCCTTTATGTGGACTGCGAGAACCAGGCGGAGGTCGACGAGTATTGGGACAAGCTCATCCGCGCTGGCGCCACGCCCACCCAGTGCGGCTGGATCAAGGATCCGTTCGGCATTTCGTGGCAGATCGTGCCACGGCGATTCGTCGAGCTGATCCGCGACAGCAATCCAGCAAAAGTGAAGGCCGTGATGGAAGCGATGATGACGATGGTGAAGCTCGACGTGGCGGATCTCGAGAAGGCCTATCGAGAAGCGTCGAGTGACACGACCGACAGCCACGCCCCATGACCATCCGTCCCTCCTCGATCGCCGTCCGCGAAGCGTGCCTCGAGATTCTCGCGGGAAACACGCCCGAGTCTTTCATCCGCGAGGATCTGACGCTGCCGGACGGCTACGGCCCTGGATTCGATCGTGTGACGAGGGAAATCCGACTCCGCGGCGATGTCGGCCCCGCCTCACCAGCTGGCGAACCCGCTGCCACCACGAGGAGCCAGCGGAACACCGGAAAGACGAGCGGTGAGGTGACCCGGCGGGCCGATCGACGCCATCCACGCTACTCAAACAGTACGTACGGATGCCGATCGGCCGGGGACAGCCACTCGATCCCGTAACGCTGCCAGAGGATCTGCTTCTTGCGCAGCCAGAACACACGGCAGAAGCCCAAACCACCGTTCAAGGGATGTCTCTCCAACTCCCGCTCGGCCTGCGCGGAGGCTGCTGCCACGGCCTCGGCATACCTCGGATCTTCCGCCATCGGGTCGTGGTAGAGCGCCCTGAACGTCTCCCGGTTGCTCTGAAGACTTTCCTTCTTGACCGTCCCCCGCTCCCAGACGCTACCGGGGAGATCGTCGAGACGGATCGCTGTCCTGCCTGGATTTGGAAGCGAGATCTCGTAGGCCAGATTCCCGAGGGCTGCCGTGAGTTTGTTGTGGACGTCGCGTGAAGCCACCCACACCGGCCCATGCTCGAATTCGACCCGCTGCCAGTTCGCCCGCACCGCATCCACGAAGCGTCCTTCCGCGAGCGCTGCCCGAACGGCCACAAGCGGGGCGAGCCACTCGTCCGATTCAGCCCCTGTAGCGATTGAAAGTAGGTGTTCGACGATTTTGCTCGCCAGGCCAGCATGGCCCTCCACGATGTCCATGTGACGCTCGTTCACGATCGGTCCTCAATCCGTCTGGCCAACGGCAAACGCCTGGAACGCCCTGACCTCCAAGGC
>CANGGT010000278.1 GCA_947453375.1 Planctomycetaceae bacterium | reverse complement strand
GGGCCAAGAGTCAGCGGCAGCGGTCGATCCCGCAACTTTTCCTCGAGTTGGCCCGGATTCTCGGTCGTGACTGGATGATGGTGGTCGGCGGGGTGGTGCTCGGCACGACGTCGACCCTTCTCAAGCTCGCCCCGGCGGCGTCGACGAAGCTGGCGATCGACCATGTCCTCCTCGGCCAGGGATTACCCGCGTGGCTCCCCACCTGGGTGCCGGTGCCGGCCGAGCCCGGACGGCGTCTCCTTTTCCTCGTCGCCGCCGTGATGGTCACGATTCTCCTCGGGAGCCTGCTCTCGCTCTCCGGCCGGTGGCTCGTGACGCGGACGTCGAAGCGGGTCCAGGAGCGGATGCGCCGGGAGGTGTTTGCTCATGCCTCCAGACTCCCGCTCCATCGCATCTACCAGCTCCGGGCCGGAGGGGCCGGCACGCTGTTGCGCGACGATGCGGGAGGAATCGGCGAGCTCGTCTTCACGATGCTCTTCAACCCGTGGCGGGCGCTGGTGCAGTTCGTCGGTGGGCTTGTCATCCTCGCCTGGATCGACTGGCGGATGCTCCTTTGCAGCATCCTTCTCATCCCGGTGGTCGCCCTCTCGAGCATGCTGTGGACCCGGATCCTCCGCCCCATCCACCGTGACATCCGCGCCCAGCGGGCCGACGTCGATGCCCGCATCGGCGAGGTCTTCGGCGGGATGCGCGTCGTCCGCGCCTTCGGCCGCCAGCGGCGTGAGGCCGCCCGCTACACCCGGGCCAATCACCTCACGCTCCGGTTGGAATACCTCTCCTGGTGGTGGGGCCGGATGCTCGAGGTCTTTTGGGATCTCGTCCTCCCCGCAGCGTCGTCGATCCTCCTCCTCTACGGCGGCATGGAAGTGCTCGCTGGACGGTTGACCCCCGGTGATCTCGTCATGTTCCTCGTATTCATGGCGATGCTCCTCGAGCCGGTGGCGATGATCGCCGGGACGCTCGGCCAGCTCCAGGGCAACCTCGCCGGCTTCGACCGCGTCCTCGACCTCCTCGCCGAGCCCCTCGACATGGCGACGGCCCTCCCCGGCGTGATGCTTGACCGGTCGGAAGTCGCCGGGAGGATCACGCTCGACGGCGTCTCCTTCCGCTACCCCGGCGCCGATGACGATGTCCTCCACGACATCACGCTCGATGTCGCCCCCGGGGAGACGATCGCGCTGGTCGGGCGGAGCGGTTCGGGGAAGACGACGCTCTGCAACCTCGTCGCCCGGTTCTACGATGCGACTGCGGGCGTCATCCGCCTCGATGGCCGTGATCTGAGGAGCATCGACGTCGAGTCGTACCGCGGCCTGCTCGGGGTCGTCGAGCAGGATGTCTTCCTCTTCGACGGTACGATTGCCGAGAACATCGCCTATTCCCGCCGGGACGCCAGCCCGGCCGCGATCGCGGCGGCGGCCCGCGCTGCCCATGCGGCCGGCTTCATCGAGGCGATGCCGGAGGGATATGGCACGTTCATCGGCGAGCGCGGCGTCCGGATCAGCGGCGGGCAACGCCAACGGCTGGCGATCGCCCGGGCGATCCTCGCCGATGCCCGGATCCTTGTCCTCGACGAGGCGACGAGCAATCTCGACAGCGAGAGCGAGCGGGCGATCCAGGAGAGCCTCGCGGAGCTGCTCCGGGGGCGGACGAGTTTCATCATTGCCCATCGCCTGAGCACGATCCGGCACGCCGACCGGATCGTCGTCCTCGAGAACGGCCGGATCGCCGAGATCGGCTCCCACGACGCGCTTCTCGCCCGCGGCGGGCGGTATGCCGAGATGGTGGCGCTCCAGGCAACCGGGCAGTGATGCCATCGCTCCCAGGAAGCGGACTGGCCACGAATCCACTTCCGGCCCATGATTGTGTCGACGGAGTGGGCTTCGTGGCGCGGTTGACGAGCCCTCATTCCGGCAGGCCAAACTCGAGAGAATCCCATGCGCTCCGTCTTTAGGCTCGTCCCCCTGGCCGGCTGGCTGTCTCTCGTGGTCCTCCTGCTAGCTCCGGTCGCTGCGGAGGATGCCAAGCCACGCACCGAATGGACCGGCTCACGGATCAACGGCGCCCCGATTCCGCCGCCGCCGTACGGCAACGAGCCGGTTCTCCCCTCGCTCCGGTTCGACAAGCCGACGGAACTCGTGCGGATTCCCGGAAGCGATCGAATGATGATCACCGAGGAGAAGGGGAAGGTGTTCTCGTTCCCGATGCGTCCGGCCCCCGGAGGTGACGGCTACGAGGACGTGGCGGCCGCCGACTTGGTCTGTGATCTGGCGTCGATCGAGGGGCTCGATCACGTCTTTGGCCTCGCCTTCCACCCGCGTTTTGCCGAGAACCGGCAGTGCTTCATCGTCTACGCCCTTCAGCCGAAGCTCGTCGAAGGCACGCGCGTCTCCAGGTTCACCGTTTCGACGACCGATCCACCGACGATCGATTTGGCCAGCGAAGAACTCGTCATCGCATGGGTGTCGGGGGGGCACAACGGCAGCAGCCTCCAGTTCGGCCCCGACGGCATGCTTTACATCGCTACCGGCGACTCCCAAGACGCCACGCCTCCCGATGCCCTCGGAACGGGGCAGTCGATCGAGGATCTCCTTGCGTCGGTGCTGCGGATCGACGTCGATCATCGTCCCGAGACGGCCGCTGGGGGGGATGCGCCCCTTTCCTATTCGATCCCCGCCGACAATCCGTTTGTCGATGTGCCGGGGGCCCGTGGCGAGGTCTGGGCCTATGGCCTGCGGAATCCCTGGAGGATGTGCTTCGACGATGCCGGGAGGCTGTGGGTCGCCGACGTGGGGTGGGAATTGTGGGAGATGCTCTACCTCGTCGAGCGCGGTGGCAACTATGGCTGGAGCATCATGGAAGGGCCGCAGCCGGTCGTGGGGGATCGGCGCCGAGGGCCCGATCCGATCACGCCGCCGGTGATCTCGCATCCCCATACCGAGAGCCGCTCGATCACCGGGGGCTACGTCTCCACCACCCATCGTCTCCCCGAGTTGGCCGGGGCCTACGTCTACGGCGACTACGTCACCGGAAAGGTGTGGGGGCTGCGGCACGACGGGACGCGGATCAGCTGGCAACAGGAGCTCGCCGACACGCCGCTTGCCCTCTCGACCTTCGGCCTTGGAGCCGACGGCGAGGTGCTCATGGTTGACTACGACTCAGGCTCGCTCCACCGCCTCGTCCGTCGCCCGCCGGTGGAGGCCAACCTCCGCTTTCCCACACGATTGAGCGAGACCGGACTGTTTGCCGACACCGCCGCGCAGGCCCCGGCCCCCGGTGTGGTGCCCTATTCGGTCAGCGCCGAAGCCTGGGCTGACGGTACGATCGCCGAACGCTGGCTCGCCCTGCCAGGGAAGGCGCAGCTCTCCCTTTACGAGGCGCAGAATCCCCAGCAGGGTTTCATCCGAGGGAAGTTCAAGTTCCCCGCTGACGGCGTCCTCGCCAAGACGGTCGCCATCGAGACCTCTCCCGGCGTCACTCGGCGGATCGAGACCCAGCTCCTCCATTTCAATGGCGCCGATTGGTGTGCCTACAGTTATCTCTGGAATGACGACCAGACCGACGCCGAACTCGTCGGCCCGGAGGGGGCCGCGGTCCGATTGGAGATCGCCGACGTCGGCGACCCGGGCGTCGTCCATCGGCAGAGCTACCGGGTGGCCAGCCGCACCGAGTGCCTGATGTGCCACACGACCCGCGGTGGCTCGCTCTACGGCTTCACGCCGGCGCAGCTCAATCGCCCCGTCGATCCCCGGGTGAAGATGGCCGGCGGCGACGCGGTGCCCGGCAGCCAGTTGCGTCTGTTCACCGATCTCGGCCTGGTCGCCAAGCCACTCGACGAGAGCGTAACGCCGCCGGTCGATCCGTATGACACGACGGCCGATCTCGACCGTCGGGCCCGCAGCTACCTGCAGATGAACTGCGCCCAGTGTCATCTCCGCGGCGGCGGCGGCGCCTCTGATTTCGATGTCCGGGCGGATGTCGCCCTCGACCGCACGAAGCTTCTCGGCCTGCGGCCGAGCCATGGCACCTTCGCGCTCGACGACGCGGCGGTGGTGACGGCCGGCGATCCGACGCGGTCGGTGCTCTATTACCGGATGGCGACGCTCGGCCGGGGGCGGATGCCCCACTTCGGCTCGACGGTCGTCGATACCAAAGGCTTGAAGCTCATCGGCGATTGGATCGCCGCCCTCCCCACCGATGCCGCCGCGGCTGCCCAGGGGACGCTTGCAGCGGATCAGCCGCCGGCCACCGCTTCGCCGTCAGAGGCGCTCGGGGTTCTCCGAGCGATCGATGGGGGCACGCTCCCCGCCGAGGTCATGGCGCGGATGGTGGCCTGGGGAACCTCCCACGGCGACCCGCAGGTCCGCGATCTCTTCGAGCGGTTCATCCCCGAGGAAAATCGCCGGGAGCGGCTGGGAACGAGCATCCGGGCCGCCGACCTCCTCGCGCTCGAGGGGGATGCCGACCGGGGCCGGCGGCTGTGGGAATCGGCGTCGGTCAGCTGCCGGACCTGCCACCACCAGGCCAGCGACCCTGCGGCCGACAGGCCGGCGATTGGCCCTGACCTGACCGGGATCGGCAAGCGTCTCACCCGGGCCGAGATCCTCGAGAGCCTCCTCGAGCCTTCGCGGAAGGTCGATCCGAAGTTCGCCACCTGGTATGCCGAAACCAAGGATGGCTTCGTTCACACCGGGCTTCTCGTGGAGCGATCCGAGGCCGAGATCGTGATCCGAGACGCTCAAGGGCGCG
>CANGGT010000277.1 GCA_947453375.1 Planctomycetaceae bacterium | reverse complement strand
GTTTTGGACATCCGGCTCGGCGGCGAAGACCTGGAGCGCGAAGCCGGGGGGGAGCTTCGCGGTTCGGCAGACCTCGGCAGGGTCCATCGGCGTCTCGGTCGACTTCTCGGTGTTCGGCGGCGTGGGGAAATCATCCGCCGCAGCGCCCGCCCCGAGGAGCATTGAGCCGAGCATCGTGATCGATCGGAGCCAAGCGTTGAATCGCATGCTGATCCCTGCAGAAAAAGAAAAGCCTCGGACGGGGGCGTGGAGCCCGGAAGCGCCGCCCAATCCCCACATGGCGCTCGGGGTGAAATTGTAGCCGGGGCCGTGTGGCGGCGGGACACCCGTTCTGCGGGGGGCACGCAGCGGCCACGGCGTGGGCCCGGGCGGGCCAGACGGGCGTGGCGACGAATCGGGGCGGCGTCAGTCGATCCCGAGGACGTCGCGCATCGAATAGAGGCCTGCAGGCTTCCCGGCGAGGAACGCCGCGGCGGCCAGCGCCCCGCTGGCATAGCAGTCGCGGTTGGTGGCCCGGACGTTGACCGAAAGCGACTCCCCCTCGAGGCCGAAGAGGATCGTGTGCTCGCCGGGATTGTCGCCGGCGCGGACAGCGTGGTAGCCGATCTCGTCGGCCGGACGGGCACCCGGGCGCCCCTCACGGCCGTGGGCGGCCTTTGTCTGCCCCATCGCGTCCTGGACGAGGCTGCCGAACTTGAGCGCCGTGCCACTCGGCGAATCCTCCTTGTGGCGATGGTGGCATTCGACGATCTCGACGTCGGCCCGCACGCCGGTGCGGTGGAGGAGCGCCGCGGCCCGCGACACGAGATCCATCGCCACGTTCACAGCCAAGCTCATCGACGGCGACTGGAGGATGGCGATCTGCTTCGCCGCTTCGTGGATCGCGGCTTGGTCGGAGGCCTCGAGCCCGGTAGTCGCCACGACGAGCGGCACCTTCCGGGCGACGCACGCCGCGGTGATCGCGGCCACCGCACCGGGGAGGGAGAAGTCGATGACGACATCGGCCGGGCAGGTCCAACTGTCGCTGATCGCGACCCCGGCCGCGGTCACCCCGGCGAGCGTGCCGGCGTCGCTGCCGGCCCGCGGATGACCGGCCCGGTCGATCGCCGCCACGAGCTTCCACTGCGCCGGCTCGGCCGCCGCACAGGCGATGATCCGCTGCCCCATCCGTCCCGCGGCGCCGTGCATCACGAGCCGAAGCGGCTGCCGCGACGTCGGGGCAGGGGAGGGGATCGCGGAGGGAAGCGGGCTCATCGGGCATTCCTCGGGTGGTGTCTGGGCTTTGGGCGTCTGGGCGTCACGGGGCTCGGGCCCCGCTTGGCACCCATCATAGAAAGCGTTTCCGAGACGCCACAGGCTCCCCCGAAGTGCCGGCAGGGTTTGCCTCTCCTGCCCTCTTTTCCCGTGATGTGGGTCGGCTAGAGAAGCTGACTCACCCCCCCGGCCGCCCCCTGAAGCAGGCCTCCGTTTCGCGTCGATGGCTCCCCTGTCGTCAGGGCGATCCCAGGGAGGGGCGCCCGCGCGGCAGGGGAGGAAGAGCGATGCTCTACAGCCGCCGGCATTCGATCGCCTTTGCCCACTACCCGAAGACGGCCGGGCATTCGATGGTGAAGTGGTTTCGGGCGACCTTCCCCGACGCCGCCTTCGTCAAACCCGACCCGATCCACCCCGTCAGCCATCTCTCGGTCCGTGAGTCGCTCGACAAGCTCGGGATCGCCCCGCAGCCGCTCCGGTTCCTCGGGCGCGCCGGGCGGAATGCGGTCGGCAGTCTCGCCCGCCACATCCTTCCCTTCCCGCAGCCGCAGCTGCGGATCATCGGCGTCGTTCGCGAGCCGATGGCGATGCTCGTGTCGCTGTTTGAATACTGGCAGAGCTACGACTTCGGCGCCGAGCCGATCACGCCGCTGATCGCCGCCGCGAAGACCGGATCGTTCCCGATCTTCCTCGAGCGCGCGATCCTCCGCCGCGAGCTCCCCAAGTACGACAACTTCTTCGACGTCGGCGGCCAGGCTTGGGCGAACACCCGACTCCTCGATCTGGAATCCCTCGACGACGACCTCGACGCCCTGACCGACGAGTGGGGAATCGAGTCCCCGGTGGCACGGCTCGATCGCTGCAACGTCGGCCCCCGCCAGGTCCGCGATCTCTCGCCGTACCTCGAAGAAGCCGGCGCTCTGGCGACGGCCGCCCGCAGCTACTTCGGCTGGTACTACCGGCGCCAAGCGGCCACGGCTGCGAGCGTCCGCCGCGTCGCCTGACCTCGACGTCCGCCGTCCCCGCGGCCCGCGCTCCGCGACTCCAGCGACGACGGCATTCAAAGCGCCCGGCGCGCGTCCGACGGGCGCCTCTTCAACGCCGCCATGCCCGCCGCATGGCGCCATCCCGCCGGTCCCTGCGGAAGAGCACCGGCTGCGTGCGCGCAAGCCCAGTCGGGGTGCCCAGGATGACGGCTGCTGCCGTCGATAGCCATTCGGAGTTCTTCGCCACCACATTGTCTCTCACACTTGCGCGGGACTTCGACATCGGTAGACTAAGTCCAAGCGTTGGATCGGATCCTTTCGACCGGGGCATGGCCATGGTCAGACGACTCGACTTCAGGAGGACCGCAGCGGCCAGCGGAGCGGGGCACTTCGCCGCGATCCTTCTCCTAGCACTTCCGGTGGTCCTGGGCTTCGGCGTGACCGCCACGGCGGCGTCGCTCAAGTTCTCCTTCGTCGCCACGGGGGCGCTCGCCACCCTGCCGGCGACCAATCCCACCCTCTACGCCAACGTGACCGGTGGCTTCGCCGCTGCAGGCGCGTACTGGTCGAGCCAGTTTCAAGACGACATCACGATCAACATCGAGATCGACTACCCGGCCCTCGCGCCGGGAACGCTCGGAAACGCCGGTTTTCAGAGCGTGGGCATCAGCTACGCCGACGTGCGGTCGGCCCTCACCTTCGACCGGAGGAGCGTCGACGATTTCACGGCCGCATCGAGCCTCCCCGCCGGCACAGCGCTCTCCTTCCTCACCAACAACGAGCAGACGGGCGCTTTGCAGGTCGACGCGAACGGCTCGATCAACAACACGGTGCTCGACGTTCCCCGTGCCAACGCCAAGGCGCTCGGATTTTACGGCACTGGCTTCGACCCGAACGACGCCGTCATCGACGCCGCGATCAATTTCTCGAGCAACTATTCCTGGGACTTCGACCGCTCCAACGGCATTAGCCCCGGGACGATCGACTTCGTGGGCGTGGCGATCCACGAGATCGGCCACGCGATGGGCTTCGTGAGCGGCGTCGATACCGTCGACCTCGTATCATTTCCCAACGGCAACGCCGCCTATCGTGGCACCGAGCTCGACCCCTACCGCGTGTTCAGCGTCCTCGATCTCTACCGACATGGGGCCCGCAATGGTGGCGGACTCGATTTCGCCACCGGTGGCACCGGCACGAACACCCCCTACTTCTCCCTGGACGGAGGATTGACGTCGCTGGGTAGTTTCGCCACCGGTCAACTCAACGGCGACGGGCGCCAAGCCAGCCACTGGAAGGACAATCTCGGCTTGGGGATCATGGATCCGACGTTTGCGTACGGGGAGTTGGGGGTCGTGAAGCCGCTCGACATCCGCGCTTTCGACGTCATCGGTTACGACTTGGTCGTCGTTCCGGAGCCGGCCACCCTCGGGCTTCTCGCCCCGGCGGTGGTGATCGCCCTCTGCCGCTCCCGCCGCCGTCGCGGCTGACAGAACGCGGGCACTTCGCTTGAGGGTTTGCCCGGCCGTGATGTCGATCGAGCCTGCCACGGCTGGATCGCTGCGCCCCGCGAAGAGCTACGGCCGACTACGTTGCCGGAACGGCGGCATGAGACGGCATCAGCCCTCAGCCGCCGCTGGGACGGCGGCCTTCGCCATCAGCCGTACAGGTCGATCGCCTGGACGATTTCGTCGAGCCGGTTGCCGACGGTCACCGCCCGGTTGGCGAAGCTCGCCCGGCTGACGCCACGGCTGCCGAGGACCTCGTTGAAGAGCTTCTGGTCGGTGGTGTGGTAGGCCACCGTGGCCGTCGGATCCTTGAGTTGATGGCCGGTGAGGATGCAGACGACGCGTTCGTCGCGGCCAATCACCCCCTCGGCGACGAGCTGCTTGGCACCGGCGACGCTCGCGGCACTGGCCGGCTCGCACCCCAGGCCACCCGCCCCGACCTGGGCCTTGGCGTCGAGGATCTCCTGCTCGCTCACCTCGCGAACCACCCCGTCACAGACCTCGAGCGCCCGGAGGCACTTGTTGAGGTTCACCGGACGGTTGATCTCGATGGCGCTGGCGATCGTGTCGGCGCGGCGCTTGTCGCGGTCGAGTTCGTTGTAGTAGTGGCAGGCGGGGGAGAGATCGGCCCGGCCGCCGTTCCAGCGCAGGCCACGCCGGTGGTAGAGCTCGTAGAGGGTGTTGGCCCCGGCGGCGTTGATGACGGCGAGGCGCGGCACCCGATCGATGAGCCCGAGGGCCCGCAGCTCGGCGAAGGCCTTGCCGAAGGCGCTCGAGTTGCCGAGGTTGCCGCCCGGGACGACGATCCAGTCGGGCACCTCCCAGCCGAGCGATTCGAGCACCCGGTACATGACCGTCTTCTGCCCCTCGAGGCGGAAGGGATTGACGCTGTTGACGAGATAGATGCCGAGCTTCCCCGACACTTCCTTCACCCGCGCCATCGCGTCATCGAAGTCGCCGGCGATCTGGATCGTGAGGGCCCCGTAATCGAGGGCCTGCGAGAGCTTG
>CANGGT010000276.1 GCA_947453375.1 Planctomycetaceae bacterium | reverse complement strand
GGCGATGCTGGCCCCGGGAGCGACGATCCCGGGGGGCGCCGGGGCGGGCGAGCGCGCAGCCGAGACAGCCATCGAGCCCCGCGGCCGCTGAGGAGTCGCCGGGGCCCCGTGGCCGATCAGGCCTGCGGCTGAATCCGTCCCTCGCCGCGCCGCCAATCGCCGCGTGTACCGCCCGTCTTCTCGTCGAGGCGGATTCGGTCGATCGTCATTCCCGGATCGATCGACTTCGTCATGTCGTAGAGGGTGAGCGCCGCGGCGCTCACCGCCACGAGGGCCTCCATCTCCACCCCGGTGCGCCCCACGGATCGGACCGTGGCAACGATGGAAACCCCCTCTGGATCGTCAAAGTCGATCGAGACGGAGACGGAGTCGAGAGGGAGCGGATGGCACAGCGGCACGATCTCGGCGGTCCGCTTGGCCGCCATGATCCCTGCCAAACGCGCGGCGGCGACGGCATCCCCCTTCTCGAGCGTCCCCTCCCGGATCCGTCGGACCGTGTCGGGATGGGCGAGAAGCCGGCCCGAGGCGCGGGCGGCGCGAAGGGAAGTCGGCTTGCCGCCGACATCGATCATGCGGAGCGGGTGAGTGTCCATGCTTGGAGGATACCAAGGAAAAGAAAGCCGTGGATGCGGGTGCGTCGACGGAGAGCGAACACCAAAAAACGACCGCAGGCCGGAGTGCCCCCCTTGGCACACCGGCCTGCGGTGATGGAGTTCGGACGCGAGTCGGACGTCAGACCAGTTCCTTGCGGGCACCGATCAGCGTACGGAGGCGTTCGGCGAGAAGGGCGACGTCGAAGGGCTTCTTGAAGCTCTCGTTGACGTGGGCCCGGTCGACCGTGATCTGCGACCCGTCGTCGGGGAGCAGAGCGATGACGATCGTTTCGGCGTACTCGGAATTGCGGCGGAGATTCTGGCAGATCTGCTGGGCATCGATGCGGCCGATCGAGTAATCGACCACGATGCAGTCGGGATGGAAACTCTCGGCCTGGATGCCGGCCTCGAACCCGCTGGCGGCGACCTGGATCTTGAACGACCGCTCGAGCGGCAGATGCTTCTTGAGATTCTCGATGAGCACCTGATCTTGACCGACGAGGAGGACTTTCGCCATCGCCTCGTCTTCGAGATCGCCGAGGGGCATGCCGTGTTCTTTGAGGAACTTGATCAGATACTCGCGGGGGATGCGGCGATCCTGACTCCCCGGGATGCGGTAGCCCTTGAGGCGACCGGAATCGAACCATTTACTCACAGTCCGCGGCGCTACCTTGCAGATTTTGGCGACCTGGCCTGTCGTGAAAACCTTCATCACGTGAACTCCATGTGCACTTTTTTTGTGTCCGGAACGTCTCTGGCCAGCCCGCTCCCAAAGAGCGCGGGACACAGCCCCCCCGACGCGGAACCAACACCGTGGGGACGACCGCGTCGTCGAGCCCCTCGATGGCCGGCCATGAAAGCGCGGGGGGGGCTGGAAGAGTGCGCTCCTTCGAAGGCGCACCCTTCACGGGTGAGCCTCGAGGAAGCGACGACTCGCAGGTATCCCCCCCTGCACCAATCCCGCGTGCCGCGTTCCGGACGAACCGGTTTCGCGGTAGCGGCATGACCGTCCTAGGGAAAGATCGAATGGACACGTGGTGCGACTTGAGCCGTTCTTCGCGACGGCACCGGTGGGAACGGGTGGTCCGACTGCACCGGCCCCCTCAAAAAGCCTGAAAACAAGGGCTTCACCCCCCGGGCAGGGGCGGTCAGGCCGCGGCTCTGGCCTGAGCGGGCGCCGTCGCGGGGACAGGGGCGGTCGCCGCCGTCGATTCGAAACGGACCGATACCCGCTTCGACACCCCCGACTCCTCCATCGTGACGCCGTAGAGCGTGTTGGCGGCCGCCATCGTCGCCTTGCGGTGGGTGACGACGATGATCTGGGTGTTCTTGAACTCCCGCAGCACTCCCACGAACCGGTCGACGTTGGCGTCGTCGAGGGCGGCGTCGACTTCGTCGAGGACGCAGAAGGGGCTGGGCCGGGACCGGAAGATCGCCAGGAGAAGGGCGACGCAGGTCATCGTCTTCTCGCCGCCGGAGAGCAGAGAGATGCTCCGCGGCTCTTTGCCTGGCGGGCGGGCAACGATCTCCACCGATGTCTCCAGGACATCGACGCCGGGCTCGAGGATGATGTCGGCCTGCCCGCCGCCGAACACCCGCTCGAAGAGCGTGACGAAGTGACCGCGGACCGTCTCGATCGTCTCCGCGAGGAGCCGCCGACTGTCTTCGTCGATCCGGGCGATGAGCTGCTCGATCGACAGCTTGGCGTTGGTGACGTCGGCGAGTTGGGCTTCGAGCCCGGCCAACCTCTCGGCGAGTTGTTCCGATTCCGCGAGTGCCTCGAGGTTGACGGTCGTCATCGAGGCGAGCTTCCGCTTCAGCTCGTCGATACCCGCATCGAGCGTGGGGCGATCGGAGGGGATTTCCTCCGCAGCCGCGTTTGCCTCCTCGGCTCGGGGCCCCTCCGCCGGTTCGACGGCCGCGTCCGCCGCCTCGATGTCGATGTCGTACTCGTCGCGGATTCGCTCCACGATCCGCACGCGCCGGTGCCTGGCCTCGCCCGCTTCGAGTTCACGGGCGTGGATCTGGTCGCCGAGCCGGCCGGCGGCAGCACGGGCGCTCGTTGCCGTGTCGGTGGCGGCCGCGGCGGCGGCCCGGATCGTCTCTTGGCGGTTGGCGAGGAGCGCGAGGGAGGTTTCCGCGTGCTCGGCGGACCAGGTCGCCTCGGCCAGCAGGGCCCCGGCGCGGAGCACGTCGAGCTCGGTGGCGTGGAGCCGGTCGCGAATGCTGTCGTAGCGGGTGAGGATCGAGTGGCGTGCCGCTCGTCGCTCCTCGACCTGTGCGGCCCGTGCGGTCGCCTCGTGCTCCGCCCGCGCCAGCCGTTCCCGGCCCGTCGCGAGCTCGACGCGGAGGCGGTGCATCTCCTCGGTGAGCGATCCCCGGGAGCGATCGATGTCGACGATCGACTGCTCCATCTTCGTCCGATCGCGGCGGAGCTCGGCCAATTCCGCCTCCGTGGCGCCGAGGCGGGTGGTGATCTCGTCGCGGACGCGCTGGGCCTCACCGGCGCGATGCTCGATGGCCGCAACGGCTTCTTCCGCAGCCGTGAGGGCTTCGCGGGCCGATTCCTGCTCGCGGGAGAGGCGCGCGGCGTCTGCCTTCGCGGCGGCCACGCTCTCGGCGTCATGCTGGCGGCGGAGCTGCAACTGACGGACAGCCTGACCGGCCGCCGCGAGTTCGGCTTGGAGGCCGGTGACCATCGTGGCGTGGTCGTCACTCCGCCGGACGAGTTCGTCGTGCCGTTCGATGAGCGACTTCAGCTCGGCCCGTCGGGCGACGAGCCCCATGGCACCGGCGGCGCTCCCCACTTCGTAACGGCCGCCACGGCAGCTTTGGCCGTCGCGGGCCACGAATTGGAGCGTCGGATGGATTGCAGCGAGGCGGCGGGCATCGTCGAACGTGGCCACGACCCAAGTCTGCGCGAGGAGCGAGGAGGCGGGCGTCTCGTCGGAGGGGGCGTCCGCGGAGGCGATCAGTCGATCGAGCCGACCGACGACGCTCCCGTCGGCAGCCAGATCGGGCGCGAGCTCGGCGGGGATCGGCCCCAGGGCAACGATGCCGATCCGCCCGCCGGTGGCGAGGGCTCCCTTACCGGCCTCGGTGGCGGCCCACGGCTGGAGCCAAGCAGCGAAGCGGTCGAGCGACGTCACGACGAGATCCTGCGCCGCGACTCCGAGCGCCACGTCGACAAGCGGGGCCCACTCCATCGGGGCGTCGATCAGCTCGCCGATGATCCCGCGCACCGCGCTTCCCTCGGCGTCCTCGGCCGCGGCAGCGAGCACGCGCCGGGCCGCTTCGGCCACCCCCTCGTGGCGTCCGGCGAACTCCTCGAGGAGCCCGCGGCGCTCCCGGCAGGCCTCGAGCTTCGCCTGCCATCCGGCGAGTTCCCTCCAGCCGGACTCGAGCGCCAAGGTGCGTTCGCGAACAGTCTCTTCGGCAACGCCGATTTCGCGGCTCGTGGCCTCGAGCCGTTGGACGAGGGCTTCGAGGTTTCCCTGGCGGGCCTCCAGGGCCTCGGCGGCGGCATCCATCCGGCGCCTGGCGGCGTCGATGCGGAGCCGGTGATCGGCGGCGAGGCGTCGCGCGTCTTCCTGACGGCCGTCGGCGCGGTCGGCCTCGAGGAGAAGGCGCTGTCGCTGGGCGCCCAGGTCGTCGAGCCGCTTGGCGAGCTCGTCGAGGCGGGAGCGGGCCTGCTCCACGTCGGAGTGGGAGCCGGCGGCCGCCTGCTGGCATTCGCCGAGCCTCTCTTCGAGGGCGCCGCGCTCCGCAGCGAGCGCCGCAGCGCTCGACGTCGCGGTGGCAGCGGCATCGACGGCGGCACGGAGAAGGACGGCACACGTGCGCCCTTCCTCATCGATTCGCGCCAGTTCCCCTTCCCATTCCCCCATCCGCTCGAGGAGCGGTTGGCGGCGGGCCTCCGCGGCTGCCGCCCGTTCGCGCTCGGCGGTGACGACGCCCCGGAGCTGCGATACCTGCGGGACAAGTTCTTGATCTTCGGCGGCGCGGGCCGCGGCCGTGGCGGCGGCTTCCGTGGCGGTGGCCTCGGTCGCCGTGAGATCGGCCCGGAGCCGGGCGAGCACCGATTCCACCGCGGCGACGGCGCCGTCGACTTCGGCGAGATCCTGACGGGCGGCGACGAGCCGGAGACGGCGGAGACGATCGGTCATCTGCCGCCAACGGCGGGCCCGGGCGGC
>CANGGT010000275.1 GCA_947453375.1 Planctomycetaceae bacterium | reverse complement strand
GAACCGCCAGGCGGCGACGATCGAGGTCGTACCCGGGGGAGCGATGACGCCGTCGGTGGGGGGCGTGGAGAACTCGAGCGTGGCGGCGCGATCCCCCGCGGTCTTGGCCCACAGTTCCAGGATCCGGTATTCGAGCGGCAATCCCGACAGCGTCGGCGTGAACGGCTGCCCCTCGAAGGCCGAAAGGCCGAGAAAGCGTTGGTCGACGTCGGCCGCGGGGGCGTGGGGGAGGGGACGGGCCTGAGGGCTCCCCACGCGCAGTCTCGCGCGCAACTCCCGGGCGTTCACCACCTTCACGAGCACGGTCCGCCATCCCTGCTCGACAAGCGAAAGTGCTCCGGCATTCTCGCGGACCACGACCGTCGGCGGGCCGTCCTTCGCAACGCCGACGGCGACGGCACAGAGTGGATCGAGGATCGATTCGATCCCCCGGGTGACCGCCGCATCGTCGTCGAGCGACTCGAGCCCAGCCAATTGCTCCCTCGCCTCCGGCGAAAGAGGACTCCCCAGCCGCTCGAGGGCATCGACGAGGCGGTGGACCTGAGCCAGGAGCGGCTGGCGCTCGACGGTGGCGACGGTCGGCCAGGGCTCACCGGCGAAAGCACAAACGCCCGAGAGAAAGGCGATCGCCCCCCACATCGCCCCCCACATCGCCCCCCACATCGCCCCCCACATCGCCCCCCGACACCGACGAGCCATCCAAGACACCATCGCACACCCCTCCTTCATGAGCCGGACACACGGCGGGCCGGCACGCCTTTGAGCAACAGATCCGCCGCCGCGCGAAAGCCGAGATCCTGCGTCCCTTGGCCGACGTCGGCCTCGAGGTGCACCTCCCGCCGCCCCTCCTCGAGGAGGCGAATCTCGACAATCTTCCATTCGCGTTCCGATCCGGAGAGGAACGACGACGACGCAATCCCCTCGACGAGCCCCCCCTCGCAGAATCGGGCGAGACGGGGAGGAGTCGTCGAGCGATCGGTGGCCACCACCCGCAGCGGCGCCTGGATCCGGGCGTCGTTTCGAACCTCGAGGAGAAAGCGGTGGGTGCGATCGACGACGAGTTCGGGAAGTGGACTGACCGCAGCGAGCTTCACGCGCGACTCCGGATTGACATCGACCCGCAGCACCACCAGCGGCTCGACGGCCGCAGCCAGGCTGGCGGTCGTTTCGGCGGCCGCAAGCAGGTCACGGAGCGGCCTCGTATCGGGGCGGGGAAGGAGCTGATCGAGGGCGAGAAGCAGGTCGTCGCGGGCCTCTTCGACGGTGCCGGCGGCGGGCTGGCTCCGTCTGGCAATCAGTCGCTCATAGCGACCGATGCCCTCCTCCACATAGGCGATCGCCTCGCTCCGCTGCCCGGCCGTAGCGAATCGTCCCTTGAGCTCGATGTCGCGGACGTGGGCCCGCATCCGCACGATCCAATCCCGCGCCGCCTCCGGCCGGAACACCCCCCGCCCCTCGACGACGACATAAACGGCACTCGTGTGGGCGACCCCCGCCCGCTCGATAGCGTTGAATCCGCCGCCACGGCTCGCCCGGGCGACGATCCAGCGGCTCTCCCCCACCGGCAGCTCGACGGCCACTTCCGCCGTCGTCTCGTCGGTGGCTTCCTCCGCGATCACCACCCCGTTCGACACCACTTGCACCACGCCGAGCGGTTCGCGCGACACGGCCCGCACCCGCACGGTCACCCGGTCGTCCGGATCCCTGGCGATCGAATCCCCGGGCGTGTGCCCGTCAACGTCGAGAAACAACAGCGGGCCGGAGGTGGTGAACGTCCGACCGCGGCGGATGCCGTCGATCCACTTCTCGTAGCTGAAGTCACCGTCGATCCGCACGTAGGCTCGGGCGGCGCCGGCTACCCGCGCCGGATGATCGCTGCCGTTGGTGAGGGGAACCCGGTATCCGCAATCCAAAAAACGCTCGAAGTCGGCCGGCCCGAGTTGGTCGAACGAATCGGTGAGCCCATGGATGACGTTGACGGGGGGCTCGTGATTGGCGCCGGTGCCATGGGCCTCGATCGAGATGCCCCCCTGACCGCGTGCCTCCTCGATGGCCGGACGGTTGTGCGGCCAATCGATCGAGTCGTCGCCGGCGATCCCCGGCCCGGTGCTGATCGGCATCACGAGCCAGCGGAGGTTCAGGAAGCAGAGGTGGCCGTAGAGATTCTCGTTGCGGTATTCCTCCGCCATCTCGACGTGGTAGCCATCGCGGCACAGGGCCGCGACCGGGCCGACCGGCGCCTGCGACGGCTTCACGAAGGCGTCGCTGGCCGTCCGGTGGAGGAGCGTGAGGTTGTTGACGACGCGGAGATCCTCGGCCCGCTGGACAACCCCGAGGGCCTCGAAGGGGAGATCGACATTCCAGGCGTTGGTCACCCAGTGGACATGCGTGTCGCCACTGATCCATCCTTCGGCGGCGGCGTCGATGATCCGCGGCACCGCGAGCGTCACCTCGCGGGTCTCCCCCGGCTCGAGGACGAGCGACTCGCCGGCCACCCCGTGCTCGTAGCCCCGCTCCCCCTCGACGCGACTCGCGCCGGGGGGAAGGACGACGTCGGCGGTCGAGTCACAATAGAAGAACGGAAGGCGACTCATGCGCGGGATTGGCAAGCCGAGGATCGGCTTGACGGTGAATGTCGGGTTGCCGGCGAAGGGCCCGGCTTGCCGGCAGGCCCCGTCGCTTCCCACGGCGCGCACCCGGGCGCAGACAGGCGCCCCGCTTTCACCGTCGACGACCCGCAACCGAACCCGCGCCGGCTCCACGACACGCACAGCCAGCGGCAGCGTCGCGACAGCGTCATCCTGCTTCACGTCGAGCCGCGCCACGGCAGAGGCATCGGCATCGTCAGCAAGGACAACGAGAAACGGCTGCGTCCGGCCGGGGAGTACCGTCCAGGGCTCCGCCTGGATCGCGTTCCCCGACACGCCGACGGCAAGCCGGGCAGGGGTCCCGGCCGTGTTCGTCAGTTCCACGATCAGGTGCCGATCCATCCCGCGGGCACGGTCGATCGGCGGGATCACTCCGTCGGGGACAAGCGTCTCACCATCCCAGGTGACGCGGGCGGCCCCATGCTGCTCCCGGAGCTTGTCCATGAACTCGCCGCGGCTCCGCTCCAGATCGGCAAGCCCGGGAGCACCGGGGGACTTCGTGGCAAAACGGTGCTCGTCAATCGCCTGCGCGACGGCCTGATCCGCAAGCGGGCTCCCCACCCGCTCGACAAACGTCGTGAAGAACTCGAGGGCAAACCAGGCCGCCTGACGATCGGCCTCCGTCGGCTCCCGGCCGACGATTCCCTGGAGCGTCTCCCGCGACCGGTGAAACTCCGGCGGATGGGCGGCCGCAGTCGATGCCATCACGATGGCGAGGGACACGGCAATGACGATGATCGGCCGCGCCATCTGCATTCCCGTGGCGGTATTTCCGCGGTGCCCCTGTCCCCATCAGGCTAACCCGTGGGGGAGGGCCCCCGCCACCCCGTCCGCTACACTGCTCGCTCCGCGTCGCCTCGGCCCACTGCAGGAGCAGGACCATGATCCATCACGTCCCGATCGAACGGCTCGTCGACCTCCTCGACCCGGCCGCCGATATCATCCTCAACATGACCCGTGAGGAGGCCCTGGCCCGCGTCGCCTCCGGGAATCCGGCGCAGGTGCGGGGGATCGACGGTCACTTCGCGCTGGTTCATCGCGACGGCAAGCAGATCCGCATGGCCCGCTCGCTCGGCCGCCCCCTCCGCTACTTCATCGCCAAGAAGGCGGCCGGCCCCGTCCTCGTCGTCGCCGACCGGATCGACGCGATTTCTGCCTGGCTCGAAGCCGAAGGGCTCGCCGACCAGTTCCATCCCTCCTACACGCGGATGGTTCCGGCCCATCACCTCATGGAATTGGCACTCGTCGGCTGCCCCGACCCGAATCCCGTCTGCCGCCGATTCTTCACCCCCGAGCGCAACCGCTGGGGCTCCGACCTCGACCAGATCGGCAAGCGCTACATCGAGGCCCTCCGCACCGAACTCGCCGCCTGGCTCGACCGCGTGGACTCCAGCGAGCCGATCGGCGTCCTCTTTTCCGGCGGGATCGATTCCGGCAGCGTCCTCCTCGTCCTTCACCACCTGCTCCTCTCCCGGGGCGAGGCGCCGCAGCGGCTCAAGGCCTTCACCCTCTCGGTGGCCGATTCCGGGAGCGATCTCGCCCAGGCCCGAGAGTTTCTCGCCCGCACGCGTCTCGACTATCTTCACGAGACGGTCGAGATCGCGCCCGAAGCGATCGACCTCGAAGCCACGATCCGCGCGATCGAGGACTACAAGCCGCTCGATGTCCAGGCCGCTGCCGCCGGGCTGGCCCTGTGCCGCGGGATCCGCCAGCGGTATCCAGACTGGACCTGGCTCGTCGACGGCGACGGTGGCGACGAGAACCTGAAGAGCTATCCGATCGAGGACGATCCGGAACTGACGATCCGCAGCGTCCTCAACAACCCGCTCCTCTACCACGAGGGCTGGGGAGTGAATGCCATCAAGCACTCCCTCACCTACTCCGGCGGCCAGAGCCGCGGCCATGTCCGCAGCTATGCCCCGGCCGCCACGCTCGGCTTCCGCGGCTTCAGCCCCTACGCTCTCCCCAACGTCATCGAGGTCGCCGAGGGTATTCCGTTCATCGAACTCACCGACTGGGACCACGGCCGGCTTTACGCCCTCAAAGGGGACATCGTGGCCCGCGGCGTCCGCCAGGTGACGGGGATGGAACTCCCGGTGTTCCCCAAGCGGCGTTTCCAGGCGGGAATCTGCGAGGGAGGAAGCAACCGGTCGCTGTTTCCCTCCGATCCCCG
>CANGGT010000274.1 GCA_947453375.1 Planctomycetaceae bacterium | reverse complement strand
GGTGGCCCTACGATCCCTCCCGGCTCCGCTTGATGCGGGACGCGAGGGGTTGCCGCGCTGCTGGCGGCGGTGATGGGGGCGGTGCGGGTTTGTCGGACGGGGGCTCCTTGAAGCGCGGAGTGTTAGAAGGCTTCGTCTCCCGCCGCAAGACCACCCCCAGCGCGGCGATCAGACTCTCCGGATTGGCGAGAACGGAGGGGTCGAGGGGAAGATAGGCAGTGCGATCGTCGACCAGCCGCAGCCTTCCTGCGGCCCCGCGCCCCGTTTCCTTGATCGCCTTCATCCGCCGCAGGTCGTGGTGACGGATCACGACCATCCCTGCCTCGCGGCCGATCGAATCGACCCCGGAGGCCTGGGCGGCCACGCGGAGCCGCGCCCGGGCCAGGAGCCTCCCGACCGCGTCTGGGGCGGGGCCGAAGCGGTCGGCCAGTTCGGCGGCCAAGTCGTCGACGTGGCTGTCGGTGGTCGCCCGAGAGAGACGCCGGTAGATGTCGATCTTGGCCCGCAGATCGGCGACGTACTCGCGGGGGAGGAAGGCGTCGCCAGGGAGATCGAGGGTCACTTGGGGGGGATCGGCGGAGGGAATCCGCTTCATCCCGCGGACGGCCTGCTCGAGGAGGCGGCAGTAGAGCTCGTAGCCGACGGTGGCGATGTGGCCGCTCTGTTGGGTGCCGAGGAGGTTGCCGGCGCCGCGGATCTCGAGGTCGCGCATCGCCAGTGAGAATCCCGCCCCCATGCTCGAGAATTCCTGGATCGCGCGGAGGCGCCGCGCTGCGGTGGGGGTGAGCCGGGCCGACTCGTCGACGAGCATGTAGCAGTAGGCGCGGTGGTGGGAGCGGCCGACCCGGCCGCGGAGCTGGTGGAGATCGGCGAGGCCGTAATGATCCGCCTCGTCGACGAAGATCGTGTTGGCGTTGGGGATGTCGAGCCCGCTCTCGATGATCGTCGTCGCCAGGAGAATCTGCGTCCGCCCCTTGATGAAGTCGACCATCACGTCTTCGAGCTCGGTCTCCGACAACCGGCCGTGGCCGATGCCGATCGAGGCGTCGGGGACGAGTTGTTGGATTCGGTGCGACACGAGGTGGATGTCGTGGATCCGGTTGTGGACGAAGAACACCTGGCCGCCGCGGGCCAGTTCGCGGTCGATGGCGTGGCGGATCATCGCCGGATCCCACCGCGACACGCGCGTCTCCACCGCCAGGCGATTCGAAGGCGGCGTCGCCAAGCTGGAGATGTCGCGGATCCCGAGCATCGACATGTGGAGCGTGCGCGGGATCGGCGTCGCCGTCATCGTCAGCACGTCGATGCTCGCCCGCAGTGCCTTGAGCCGCTCCTTGACGTCGACGCCGAACCGCTGCTCCTCGTCGACGACCAGGAGCCCGAGGTTGTGGAAGTGAATGTCGGATTGGGCGATCCGGTGGGTGCCGACGACGACGTCGACGGTGCCGCGGGCGAGCCCTTCGAGCGTCTCCCGCTCCTCGGCGGGCGAACAGAACCGCGACAGCGACCGGACGGTGAACGGGAACTCGGAGAAGCGGGCGGCGAAGCTCCGCCGGTGCTGCTCGCAGAGGACCGTCGTGGGGACGAGGACGGCCACCTGAAAGCCTGCCTCGACCGCCTTGAACGCCGCCCGCATCGCCATCTCGGTCTTCCCGAAGCCGACGTCGCCGCACAGCAGCCGGTCCATCGGGCGGGCCCGTTCCATGTCGGCCCGGATCGCGTCGGCCGCCGTCCTCTGATCGGGCGTGGGATCGAACGGGAAGGCATCGGCGAACTGCCGCTGCCAGGTGGTGTCGGGGGGGAAGGCGATGCCGGGGCGGCTCTCCCGCTTGGCTTGCAGCTCGATCATGTCGGCCGCCATGTCGGCGATCGCCTCACGAACCGCTTGCTTCTGCTTCTCCCACAGCTTCCCCCCGACCTTGGCGAGCTTCGGCGCGAGCTTGCCGCCACCGACGTACTTCTGCACCAGCTCGATGGCGGAGGCGGGGACGTAGATCCTCGTCGCCTCGGCGAACTCGAGGTCGAGATACTCCTCCGTCCGCCCCTCCTTCTCGAGCAGCCTCAAGCCCTTGTAGCGACCGATGCCGTGGGCGACATGAACGACGTAGTCCCCTTCGTGGAGATCGAGGAACGTGTCGATCGTCCGCGAGAGGCGCTGCCGCGGGGCCCGCGCCGTCACGTCTTCGCGGCGGAAGAGCTCGGCGCTCGAGACGAGGACGAGCTTCTCCGGCACGAGGCGGAAGCCGCCGGAGAGGTGGCCGCGGGCGAAGTGGAGGCGGCCGCTGCGGGCCGGCGCACTCGCGGCGAGGAGTTCGGAAAGCCGGGCCTCCTCCGCCTCCGACGGGCAGACGACCCACACCTCCTGATCGCGTCCCACCGTCTCCAATTCGTCACGAACGCGATCGAGCACGCCGGTAAACCGCTCGACGCTCTCCACCGAGAGATTCGCACTCGCCTCGAGGCTCGACGGGGCGACCGCCGCGAGCGTCGCCGACGGGAATCGGTAGATCCGCCGGAACACTTCTTCCGGCTCGGAGAGCCCGACGTCGGCGCCGAGGCGTTCGAACGTCCGCCTCGCCTCGTCGGCGAGTTCGCCAGGCTCCACGAGCGCCCACCACGAACCGGCCGGCACGATGTCGGCCAGTTGCGTCCGCCGCTCCGGAGCGGGCGCCGATGGGGGCACGGCACTCCCCTTCGCGCGGCCGCGCTTGCCGGTCGACGCTGGGGGTGGCTCGGCCGGTGCCGGCCGGGGCTTGGCGGAGAGCGCGGTGACGTCGATGGCGTCGAGGGTGGCTACGCTCCGTTGGGAGACGATGTCGAAAGTCCGCAGCGACTCGACCTCGTCGCCGTCGAGTTCGAGACGGACGGGGCGATCCCAGTCGAGTGCGAACAGATCGACGATTCCCCCCCGGCGGGCAAATGTCCCCGGGGCCTCGAGGGCGTCGACGGCCCGCCAGCCTCGCGAGCCGAGCCAATCGGCGAACTCCTGCGGATCGAGCTTTCCCCCCACCTCGAGCCGGCGGGTGCTGGCCTCGATCTCGCGCGGATCGGCGAGCGGCGGAAGGAGGGCCTGGATCGAGGTGACGACGATCGCAGGGCGCTCGCCTCCGGCCATCGTGAGCCGTTTGACGAGGAGGAGCCGGCCGGCGGTGGCGGGATCCTCGGCGACGTCATCGTCGCCGACGGCGAAGTTCTCGAGCGCCGGCAGGTGGGCGACGGGGAGATCGGTGAACAGGGCGAGGTCGTCGACGAACCGTTCGGCATCGATCGAATGCGGGAGGACGACGACGAGGATCCGCTCGTCGCCAAGTTCGCGAGCCAACGCCGCGGCGGCGAGCGCAGAACTCGACCCCCAGGTTCCGCCGATCGTGGCGCCGTGTCCCTCTTCGAGACTGTTGACGACGTCGGCGAACCCGCTGTGCGAGCGCAGGAGTGCGGCCAGCCCTGCGAGCCGCGAAGACGACCCGGGATCGGGCGGCCGGGAAGGAGGGGACGGAGTCACGCGGAAAGTGTAGCAGGCCGCCGCCAGGGCCGGAGGCGTCGCACGCTCCCCCCGCAGCCGAGGGCGTTCCTCGACGCTGTCGCCGATGCGGTGGGCCGTGATTGGCGCCGTGCAGGGCGGTCGATTGACCGTGCCGCCGCCCGCTGGTTCAATCCGGGCGGCAAGAGGCGGAGGACCGCCTTGCCGAAGGTCGACATTCCGGGCGGAAGGGAAGGAGCTCGCAGGCGTGACCAGGCACATCTTCGTGACCGGCGGGGTCGTCAGTTCGCTCGGCAAGGGGCTGACGAGCGCGTCGATCGGCATGCTCCTCGAGGCTCGCGGCCTCAGAGTGAGGATGCAGAAGCTCGATCCCTACATCAACGTCGATCCGGGGACGATGAGCCCCTATCAGCACGGCGAGGTGTACGTCCTCGACGACGGCAGCGAGACCGATCTCGACCTCGGCCACTACGAGCGCTTCACCTCGACGCCGCTGACGCGCGAGTGCAATTACACCACCGGGCAGATCTATCTCTCGGTGATCAACAAGGAACGCCGCGGGGAGTTTCTCGGCAAGACCGTCCAGGTGATCCCCCACATCACCAACGAGATCAAGCAGAAGGTGCTCGATCTGGCCTCCCCCGATACCGACATCGTGATCACCGAGATCGGCGGTACGGTGGGGGACATCGAGAGCCTCCCGTTCCTCGAGGCGATCCGGCAGATCCCGCTGGCGGCAGGGCGGGAGAACTGCATGTTCATCCACCTCACGCTCGTTCCCTACCTGAAGGCCGCCGGCGAGCTGAAGACGAAGCCGACGCAGCACTCCGTCGGCATCCTCCGCCAGATCGGCATCCAGCCCGACGTCCTCGTCTGCCGCACCGAGCGCGGCCTCGACGTCTCCGACCGGGAAAAGATCGCGCTGTTTTGCAATGTCCCGCTCGAGGCGGTGATCGAGGAACGCGACAAGGATTTCTCGATCTACGAAGTGCCGCTGTCGCTCCAGTCGAACCGCATCGACGACCTCGTCCTGCGGCGCTTCGGGATCCAGGCCCCCCCGGCCGATCTCGACGCCTGGCACGACATCCTCCACCGGCTCCGCAATCCGGAGCATGAAGTGTCGATCGCGCTGGTGGGGAAGTACGCCGAGCATCGCGACGCCTACAAGAGCATCTACGAGGCCCTCGACCACGGCGGCATCGCGCGGCACACGCCGGTGCGCGTCCAGGCGATCAACAGCGAGGACATCGAACGCGAGGGGGCCGAGCGGCTCCTGGCCGGGTTTGACGGGCTCGTCGTCCCCGGTGGCTTCGGTGAGCGGGGGATCGAAGGGAAGGTGGAAGCGATCGGATTTGCCCGTGCGCGGAAGCTC
>CANGGT010000273.1 GCA_947453375.1 Planctomycetaceae bacterium | reverse complement strand
GATAACCACCTTGTGGCACCCGGATCCCAATGCCGTTGTTGCCGCTGGCCTCGAGGCGAAACTCGAAGGTCAGCGCGAAGTCGCCGTACTCGACCTCCGTCTCGAGTGTCTTGCCCCCCTTCTCGCAGACGAGGACGCCATCTTCAACGCGATAGCCGGCCGTGTCGCCGCGCCAGCCGGTGAGATCTTTCCCGTTGAAGAGCGGCTGCCAGGTCGCCTTTCCGAGAATCCCCTCGGCATGCTCCGCGGCCACGACGAAGGGATCGGCTTGGCCCCCCTGCGGCGCCTGGGCGGAAGCGGAAGAGAGCATGACGGCATGCTGGAGCAGCAGGCTCAAGAGCATGGCGGGAACGGTGACGCGGAAGAGGTTCATGGCCTGACCTTGGTCAATCATGTGAAGCGTGGCACTCGAAAAAAACGAAGATCGGCTCTCCCTGAAATGAACCGTGGATTGGGCGGGGCAAAGCCACCTCCATACGGCACGGGACAGCCTCATACGGAAAACGCCTCTTTGAGCCGGGCGAGGCTCGCTGGCACGGCCACGGCCGGGTCGGCCTTCCCCTCGAACTCGAGCGACACCCAGCCCTCGTAGCGGTGGCGGCGGAGCATCGCGGCGACGGCCGCGTAATCGATGTCGAGCGAATACCACTTCCCTCCGCCGTCGTACGTCTTCGCCTGCACGAGGCAGCACCGCGGCGCGAGCTTTTCCATCTGTGCCGGAGAATCGTCGAGGAAGTTACCGGTGTCGAGCGTCACCTGGAGCCAGGGGGAATCGATCGCCTCGACGATCCGCATCACGCCATCGGCGGTCCGCCCCAGCCCCCAGTGATTCTCCAAGCCGAGGACGACGCCGCACTCCTCGGCCCGCGGCAGGAGCCGCTCGATCGACGCGATCACCCAACCGAAGCCCTCCTCGTCGGTGTGGCCGGGGAGATTCGGCTCGATCCCCTTGTTGGCCATGAGTTCGTCGAAGTTCTTCGACGTGCCCCAGCGGCCGGTGTTGATCCGCATCGTCGGGATGCCGAGCCGGTAGGCGGTGTCGATCGAGTTGAGCGTCTTGGCGATGTTGTCGTCGCGGATGGCCTTGTCGGGGTTCACGAAGCCCTGGTGCGTCGAGAAGCCCATGAGGGCGAGGCCGTGAGCGTGGGCCCGGGACTTGAGCCGCTGGAGCCGGGCGTTGGATTGGTCGTCCCCCATCTGCACCTGGAGAATCTCGACGCCGTCGAATCCCATCCGCGCCGCCTGGTCGATGCAATCCTCGATCGGCGCAGGCTCCGCACGGAACTGCCAGAAGGAGTAGGTCGAGACGCCGAATCGCACCGGCCGGAGGGGAGCTTCGTCGGCAGAGAACGCTCGGGGCGCGGCGGCCAGCGACAGCGAAGCGGCGGCGGCAGTGAGGAAGGTGCGGCGATCGGTGTGGGCGGGCATGGGAGTTTCCTTTCGGGGAATGGACGAAAGCGTAGGCCTGTGGGAGAACGGGCGTCAACGTTTTCCAAGCCTTCCTGTCTCTCCTCCTGAGGTCCCCATGCTCGTCGAACGGGTGAAGTATGTGATTTGGGCCGCCGACATGGATCGGGCGGTGCGCTTCTACTGCACGCTCTTCGGGGGCCGCGTCCTCAAGCAAAACACCGTCATCGCCGAGGTGGAGATCCTCGGGAGCGTCATCGGGATCCATTCCGGCGGCGAAGGAAAGCGAACCTGGACGGGGCTCTCCTTCCAGGTGCCCGACGTCCTCGTCGGGGCCCACGAAGTGGTCGCCGCCGGCGGAACCCTCACGAAGGAGCCGGAACCGGAGGATGGCCAGCCTCCCCATCTTGCAATGTGCATCGACCCCGAGGGGAACGAGTTCATGCTGTCGCGGAAGCGGGGCGGCTGACGGTCGTTCGGGAGCGACTTCTGCTCCCAGCCGTTTCGATGACTGCGGGTGGAGTGCCTGTGGGTGATCCGTCGGCGGGGCATGGGCGACCCCGAAGCAACAAGACCGTCACTCGCTCCGAAGATACGCAAGCAGATCGCGGATCTCGTCGAGCGTGAGGGTGTCGAGGAGCCCCTCGGGCATGAAGGAGACCTTCGACGGCGCCGATGATTCGAGGTCGTGGATGTCAAACCGCACTTCGCTGCCGCCGGGGTCGTTGGGGTCGGTGGCAACCATCACCATGTCGCCGGCCATGTTGACTGTTCGGCCGGTGAAGGTCTTGCCATCAGACATCACATACTGCTGGAGGGCATGCTGCTCGTTGATCACGCGGCTCGGCTCGAGGATGTTTTCGAGAAGATCTCGCGTCGAATAGCGGCGGGCGGCCGTCGTCAGATCGGGGCCGGCCCGTCCCCCTTCCCCCTGGAAGCTGTGGCAGACGATGCAGGCGGCCGCGGCGTAGAGCTTACGGCCGTTGTTGGCATCGCCGCGGTGGACCGCTTCGGTAGCAGGGGGGCTCTCGAGGTCGGCGACGAGTTCGTCGACGGTCCATTTCCTGACCAAGGGCCGCGATGTCGCCGGGAGGACGGAGGTCGGCTTCCGCGCGGCCTCGATCCGCGTCGCATGGAGCGCCTGCTCTTCCAGAGGGAGCATGGCGATCGTTTGGTGGAGCAGCGAATCGCGGACGGCCCGGGCCGTGAAGCCTCCCTTCCAGTTCGGCACTCGATCGAGCGCGAGGTGCAAGAACCGTTCGCGGAGGGCTGGGGTCCAAGTGGGCGACGCTTGCGTGGCGACGAGGGCCCGGACGTAGCCGACCTGCTCTTCCTGGGTGCGGGCGGCCTCGAGGAGATCGAGCGTGGGGGGAATGAATGACGGGCTCTTGAGCGCCGCACAGAGGGCCACGATCCCCTCATTGACGCGCCGGTCAGGCGAGGGGAGCGCGGGCTCGAGGGTCGCAAGCAGCTTCGCGACTGCTTCCGGCGGGAACATACCGTGGCGCGAGGCAGAGATCGTGAGGATCCGCAGATACCAGGTCTGCTCGTCGGGGGAGAGCGCGGAGAAATCGAAGCGAGCGAGGCTCGCGAGGATCTCCGGCTGGACGCTCTTGTCGCCGGCAGTGGCGCGGGCCAGGGAGAGGAGGGCCTCGAGCGCCGTCCGCGGAGAGGACTCGGCGAGAGCCCGGGCTCTCCAGGACTCGACCGGCTGCCACTCGAGGGCCGCGCGGGCGGCGGCCCGGATCGCCCGATCGGTGTGGCCGAGGTGCGGCCACGCGGCGGCGATGGCGGCGGGATCGCTTTGGCCATGAGAGCGCTCGAGGCTGATCCGCAGGTCGCGAAGCGCGCTGGTGGCGTCATTGGGCGCGGAGGGAGTGGCAGCGGCCTTGGAGACGCCGGTGGCGGTCACCCGATAGAGCCCCGACTGTGTGCCACGGCCACCGGTGAGAAAGTAGAGGGCGTGGTCGGCTGGGGAGACGGCGACATCGGCGATCGGGAGGCCCTGGGCGCTCAAGAACGGCTCGGCCTCGGCCGAGTGGGTGGCGCCGCTTGGCTCGAGGTGAATCGCGAACATCCGCCCGTAGCTCCAATCGCAGGCGAAGAGGGCTTCGCGGTAGCGGGGCGGGAAGGCGGCGTCGTGGCCGAAGCAGATCCCGGTGGGGGAGCCGGGGCCGATGTCGAGGATCGGCGGTTGGATCTCTTCCCAGTCTGGCTTCCAACTCCAGAGCATCTCGCCGGCCCGTCCTCCCCATCCGCTGTCGCTACCACTGAGAATCTGGCGGATGGCGGTGGGACGGTAGTTCGGGAGCCCAAAATCGTTTTCGAGATCGCTGTCGAAGGTGAACAGATCGCCTTGGCGGTCGAAGGCGAGGTCGTAGCTGTTGCGGAGGCCCATGCAGACGACCTCCAGGTTCTTCCCGTCGAGATCGGCCCGGGCCACCCAGCCGCCGCAGAAGGGAGTGTCGGTGAAGGGGAACTCCCAGCTGTCGCGGTTCCAGAGCTTCGGCGTCCGGATACGGTCGCCGGGGAGGCCGTTGCGATCGCCGCTGACGAGCCAGATCGACCGGCCGTCGGGCCCGGGGATGACGGCGTGGTAGCTGTGTTCGTACCAGTTCGCGGCGTCGCCTGAGGCGCGGGGAAACTCGATGAGCGTCTCGGCGGCGTCGAGGCGGTCGTCGCTGTCGCTGTCGCGGATGCGGAGGAGGACGTCGGGGCGGAAGCGTTCGGGGTGGTGGTCGCCGTGTTGGATGAGGTAGAGCGCGCCGTCGATGAAGGCCATTCCCTGGGAATGCCCCCAGACATCGGAGACGACCTCCACGACCGGTTCGGCCGTGGAGCCGATCGGTGGCGGCGTGATCCGGAACAGCCGCGGCCCCTGATCGGAGGCGTAGATCCGGCCGCGCGTGTCGAAACAAAACGCCACCCACGATCCGAGTTCGCGTGGCACCGACAGGAGCCGCTCGACGGCAAACCCCTCGTGGATCTCGATCTTCTCCGCCGGGGTCGCCTCCTCGGCGGCGCCGATCGTCGAATTGGTGAGGCAGGCAAGCATCACAAGCTGGTAGAAGGCGCGCGGCATGGCGGAGATCCCGAAGGCTGTCGCTGAAGACTCCCATCCCGGAGAACGGAGGGGCGTGAGTATACTTCCGCCCCTTGGATGGAGCGGCTCTCGAAACGCGGAGAATGGCGGATGAAACGCTGGGTCGAAGAGCTTGCCGCGACGGAGTTTCCCAAAGGACGTCATTCTCAGGGGGGACAAGACGGTGTCCTCCGGGCGATCTTCGAGCAGATCGGCACGGTGAACACGCCTCCGCTGGCAGTCGAGTTCGGGTTTGATGCCGATTCGCTCGCCGGAGGCTGCGGGTCGAACGTCGCCAATCTCGTTCTCCATCAAGGCTGGAAGGCGCTCCTCCTCGACGGCGGCCACGAAAACGCCGCCATCAATCTCCACCG
>CANGGT010000272.1 GCA_947453375.1 Planctomycetaceae bacterium | reverse complement strand
GGTCAGGGGGGCGGCAACGACAGCGGCTTCCCGAAGTCGAATCCGGGAGGGGGCCGCCCCCTCGGGATGCCGGCGATCATCATGCTGGCATTGGCGGCGCTCGCCTTGGTGACGATCGTGATTCGCGAACAGGCCGGTCATGCCACCCCCGTGAGTTGGGATGAGTTCGTCAGGGAGGTGAAAGCGGGGAATGTCGCCGAGGTGCGGATCTCCGGCAACTCTCTCGACGGGCAGTTCAAGGCGCCCCTCGCCGGGGCAGGAACCGCCGAGGTCGGGGGGGGCGCCCCGCGCACCTTCCACATCGAGATCTCCCCCTACCTCGGCGAGGGGCTCAGCGAGATGCTCCTCGCGCACGACGTGAAGACGACCGTCCGCCAACCGGCCGACGGCACCGGGCTTCTCCTCGGCCTCTACATGCTCGTGCCGCTCCTCCTCATGGCGGGCTTCTGGATGACGCTCCGCCGGGCCCGCGATCCACTCGGCGGCTCGGGATTCCTCGGGGGATTCAGCAAGTCACCCGCCAAGCGCTACGGAGCGAGCGACCGGCAGGTGACCTTCGCCGACGTCGCCGGCCTCGAGCAGGTCAAGGAGGACCTCAAGGAGATCGTCGACTTCCTGAAAGATCCGCGCCGCTTCCAGCGCCTCGGCGGACGAGTGCCGAAGGGGGTGCTCCTCATGGGACCGCCGGGCACCGGCAAGACGCTCCTCGCCCGGGCCGTCGCCGGCGAGGCGGGCGTCCCCTTCTTCTCGATCTCCGGCAGCGAGTTCATCCAGATGTTCGTCGGCGTCGGCGCGTCGCGCGTCCGCGATCTCTTCAAGACCGCCAAGGACGCCTCACCGGCGATCCTGTTCATCGACGAGATCGATGCCGTCGGCCGCCATCGCGGCACCGGCCTCGGCGGCGGCCACGACGAGCGCGAGCAGACCCTCAACCAGATCCTCTCCGAGATGGACGGATTCAGCCCGTCGGAGGCCGTGATCGTGCTCGCGGCCACGAACCGTCCCGACGTCCTCGACCCCGCCCTCCTCCGCCCCGGTCGCTTCGACCGCCACGTCACCGTCGATCGCCCCAACCTCAAGGCGCGCGTCGCGCTGTTCCGCGTTCACACCCGGAAGGTCCCGCTCGCGGCCGACGTCAATCTCGACCGGCTCGCCAGCGGCACGGTCGGCCTGACCGGAGCCGACATCCGCAACCTCGTCAACGAAGCCGCCCTGTGGGCCACGCGCCACGACAAGGACGCCGTCGATTCCTCCGACTTCGACTATGCCCGCGACAAGGTCCTGATGGGGCCGAAGCGCGAGGAGGTGCTCGTCGGCCGCGAGAAGTCGATGACCGCCTACCACGAGGCGGGCCACGCCCTGGCCGCTTGGCTCCTGCCGGAAGTGGACAAGGTCCACAAGGTGACGATCATCCCCCGCGGCCGGGCGCTCGGCGTCACGCAGCTCGTGCCGGAGGAAGACCGGATGAACGTCGGCGAGACGGCGTTGCGAAACCGGCTCGTCATGGGGCTCGCCGGTCGCGCCGCCGAGAAGCTCGTCTTCGGGGAGTATTCCGCCGGCGCCGAAAACGACCTCGTCCAGTCGACGCGCATCGCCCGGCGGATGGTCGCTCACTGGGGGATGAGCGAGAAGGTGGGACCGGTGGCCTGCCACGGCTCGAACGAGCACCCCTTCCTCGGCCGCGACGTCTACGAACAACGCGAGTTCAGCGACCACACCGCCCGCGTCATCGACGACGAGGTGACGCGGATCCTCGGCGAGGCCGCCGTCCGCGCGACGAATCTCCTCACCGAACAGCGCGACAAGCTCGACCGGCTCGCGGCGGCCCTCGAGGAACGGGAGATGCTCGACGACACCGACCTCGTCGGGATCATCGGCCCCGCCGCTCCGCGCCGGCCCGAGGATCAGCCATCCGCGACGCCCCTTCCCCCGCCGCCGCTCCCCGGGACCGTTCCCGCCGCCGGCGACTGACGCCGCGCCGGGCCCGACTCGTTTTCTTCCCCCCGCCAGCCCGTGCCCCTTTTCATTCCTTCCGATGCTCGCCCATTCCGTCTTCTTTCGGCTCAAAGATCGTTCCCCGCCCGCGATTGAGCGACTCATTGCCGGCTGTCGCGACCACCTCTCCGGCCATCCCGGCGAGGTCGTCTTCGCCGTCGGCACCTGTGCCCCCTACGACCGGCACGTCAACGACCGCGAGTGGCAGGTCGCCCTCCACATCGTGTTCGACTCGCACGCCGCCCACGACGCCTACCAGCAGGCCGAGCGGCACGAGATCTTCATCGCCGCCCATGCCGACAGCTGGGAGCAGGTCCGCGTCTTCGACGCCGACCTCTCCGTCTGCGACACCTGACACCCCGTCACACGACCCGGCAGCGTGACAGCGAGATCGCGCCGCCGAAACAGATCGCGACGTCGTGGCCGGGGCGTCGGGGGCGCTCGTGGTAATTGGCGGCCCACAGCCAGCCGGCTGGCGTCTCGCTGAACAGCAACGCGAACGGCGAAGGGTCGACGGCACACTCGATGATCGGCGGATCGCCACCGGAATGCCCCTCCGGCACCGTGGCCGGGTCGGGGAGGTTGACGTTCCAAAACTCCCCCGGCTCGAGGGGCATGCGATCGATCCGCGCGAGCACGTGGCCCACCCACCGGCTGGCGCGCTCCCAATCGATGGCGACGCTCCGCCCCCGGTACTGCGACACCGCCACGCTGCGGCGGCCATGGAGCGCTGCCTCGCGGGCCGCGGCGACGGTCCCCGAGAGATGGACGTCGACGCCGAGATTCCCGCCGGCGTTGATCCCGGAGAGCACCCACGTCGGATCGGGACAGAGCGCGGAGAGCGCCAGCCGCGTGCAGTCGGCCGGGGTGCCGTCGATGCAGAAGCGACTCGGGCCGACTTCGCGCACCGCGAGCGGCCGGTGCGTCGTCACCCGGTGGCCGCCGCCGGAATGACAGACGTCGGGCGCCACGACGACGATCTCGCCGCCGAATCCCGCCGCGGCGCGCTCGAGCGCCTCCAGGCCCGGCGCATCGTAGCCGTCGTCGTTGGTGAGCAAGAGCTTCGGGCTTCGGTTGGTCATCGATCCTCCGTGATGGTCGTCGTTTGTCCGGGACCGCCACCGGCCACCTCGGTGGCCAGCGCCCGGATCACCCCCCACATCCCGTCAGCCGCACCGGCCGCGAGCCGACAGACATCCTCGGCATCGGTCTCTTCCGGCGCGTCGGGATTGGCGACATTCGTAATCACCGAGACGGCGACGACGTCGACGCCGAACCGGCGCGCCGCAAGCACCTCAGGGATCGTCGACATCCCCACCGCATCGGCCCCGAGACGAAGGAGCATCCGGTATTCGGCGCGCGTTTCGTAGGTGGGCCCGAGAAGCCGGGCGTAAACCCCGGCCCGCGCCCTTCCCCCGTTCTGCCGGGCGGCCGCGAGCGCGAGCGACACGAGCGCTGCCCGATAGATCTCGGCGCTCGCCCGTCCGATCCGATCCCCGCCCTGCCCGGCGTGCCCCGGCGCGGCGGTCGGCCGCCGCACCAGGTCGAGATGGTCGTCGAGGACGAGGAGTTCTCCGCCCGCCATGCCCGGCCGCAAGCCGCCGGAGGCATTCGTGACCAGGAGCGTGCGGACACCGAGGGCGACGAGGAGTTCGACGCCACGGGTGATCGTGGCGTCGTCGAAGCCCTCGTAGGCATGGACGCGCCCCTGGAGGGCGATGACCGGGCAGTCGTCGACCCGCCCGCAGGCGATCCGGCCGGCGTGGCCGGTGGCAGTCGAGGCGGCGAGCCAACCGGTGACATCCACCGGGAGACTGACGACGTCGTCAAACCGCTCGACGAGCACTCCCAGGCCGGTGCCGAGGACGATCCCGAGAGTCCCCCGCCGGCCGCCGGCCGCGAGGACACGGGCCGCGGCCGTCACCGCCTCCGCCCGCAGCCCACCGGTCCCGTCCATGGCCACTCCCTTTCGCCGCCCGCCACGGTCCCTTTGCCGACCGGGCCGAAAACACTTATTCTCGCTTGATTCGCGGGGGGCGTACACCCCCGTCCCATCCCGCCCGGCGGTCGACCCGCGCGGTCGGCCCCAGTCCACCCCGAGGCCCCTTCGATGCCGAGCCCCGCCGTGAAGCCCACCCGTGCCGAGAGGTTCGCCGGTCTGTCGGTGGCCATCGTGACTCCCTTCCGCGACGGGAAGATCGACTCGCCCCGACTCCGCCAGCAAATCGATGCCCAGGCCGCGGCCGGCGTCACCTGCATCTGCCCGGTCGGCACGACGGGGGAATCGCCGACACTCTCGCACGACGAACACGAGCGGGTGATCGCCGAGAGCATTCAGGCCTCGGCCGGACGAATCCTCGTCATGCCGGGCACGGGGAGCAATTCCACCGCGGAAGCCGTCCGCCTCACGAAGCACGCCGCGAAGGAGGGCGCCAATGCGGCGCTCGTCGTCGGCCCCTACTACAACCGGCCGACCCAGCAGGGAATCTACGAGCACTTCAAGGCGCTCGCCGAGGCGGTCGACATTCCGATCTGCGTCTACAACATCCCCGGCCGCACCGGGCGCAACATCGAGCCGGAGACGATCATCCGTCTCGCCGAGCTCCCCGGCATCGCCATGGTGAAGGAGGCGACCGGCGTCATGGATCAGGCGTCGCAGATCATCGGCGCCACCGATCTCACCGTTCTCTCCGGCGACGACAGCATGACGCTCCCCCTCCTCTCCATCGGCGGCCGCGGCGTGGTGAGCGTCGTCGGCAACCTCGTCCCCGCCGACATGAAAGCCCTCCTCGACGCCTTCGACGCAGGGGATCTGGCCAGTGCCCGCGCGTGGCACCATCGCCTCTTCGGCCTCTGTCGCGATCTCCTCGGGCTCGCGAGCAATCCGAT
>CANGGT010000271.1 GCA_947453375.1 Planctomycetaceae bacterium | reverse complement strand
CGCCAAGCTGCGGCGCGACGGCGCCGTGGCGGTCGCCTTCTTCGGCGACGGCGCCGTCAACAATGCCGCCTTCCACGAGGGGCTCAACATGGCAGCAATCTGGAAGCTGCCGGTGCTCTTCGTCTGCGAGAACAACGGCTTCGCCACCGAAGTACCCTTCAGCTACTCCAGCGGCATCCCCCAGGTCGGCCGCCGTGCCGCCTCCTACGGCCTCGCCGGCGTGGAGCTCGATGGCAACGATCTCGTCGCCGTCCATGCGGCCGCCCGCGAGGCGGTGGAGCGGGCGCGAGGGGGCGAGGGGGCGACGCTCCTCGAATGCCGCACCTACCGTACCCGGGCCCATTCCGAGGGGATGGGCGACTTCACCTACCGCACCCGCGAGGAAGTCGATGCCTGGAAGCAGAAGTGCCCGATCGCCAGGCTCCGCGGCGTCCTGGGGCAGCTCGGCGTTCCCGAGGGGGATCTCGCGGCGATCGAGGCTGATGTTCAGGCTGTCGTGACGCAAGCGCGGGCCGCGGCCGAGGCGAGCCCCGCGCCACAGCCGGCCACGGCGCTCGAGGATGTCTATGCGGTCGAGGAGCCCTCGGGGCCGGTGCCGCCGCAGGCGCACGGCGTCAACACCGAGGGCCCGCCGCGGACGTGGGCGCAGGGGACGCTCCAAGCGCTCGACGAGGCGATGGCTTCCGATCCGTCGATCTTCGTGATGGGGGAGGGGATCGGCGTCCGCGGCGGCAACTTCGCCACGACGACGGGGCTGTTTGCCAAATACGGCCCGGAGCGCCTCTGCGACACGCCGATCTGCGAGCGCGGCTTCGTGGGGCTCGCCTGCGGCGCGGCGATGGCGGGCGCACGCCCGGTGATCGACTTCATGTTCGCTGACTTCGTCCTCGACTCGGCCGGCGAGATCATCAATCAGATCGCGAAGATGCGCTACATGTCGAGCGGCCGGCTGCGGATGCCGGTGATCCTCCGCGGCTGCATCGGCATCGGCCACTGTGCCGCCACGCATCATTCCGGCAGCTACTACGGGATGTATGCCCAGGTGCCCGGGCTGCGGGTCGTCGTTCCCTCCAACGCCGCCGATGCCAAGGGGCTGTTTACCCATGCCCTCCGCGGGAGCGATCCGGTCCTGTTTCTCGAGCATCGCGAGCTGATGGGGCACAAGACGCCGGTGCCAGAGGGGCTTTATGACATCCCCTTCGGCGTCGCCAATGTCGTCCGCCGCGGCCGGCATGTGACGGTGGTGGCACTGGCGCGGATGGTGCAACTCGTGGCGAGCGTCTGCGATCAGCTCGCTGCCGAGGGGGTCGAGGTCGAGCTCATCGACCCGCGGACGGTCTCGCCGCTCGACATGGCGACGATCCTCGCGTCGGTGGAGCGCACCGGCAGGCTGCTGGTCGTCGACGAGCCGCCGGCGTCGTGTGGCTTTTCCGCCGAGGTCGCCGCACGCGTCGCCGACGAGGGGTTTGACTTCCTCGATGCCCCGGTCCGCCGGCTCACCGGAGCCTTCGTGCCGACCCCCTACGCCCCGTCGCTCGAAGCAGTCGTCGTGCCGAATGCCGAAGATTGCCTCGCCGCGATCCGGGCGATCGTCGCCGAATAGGAAGCGAAGTGAACCATGGCCAACGACATCCGCATCCCCCGCCTCGGTTGGTCGATGGAGGAAGGTACGTTCGTGCGCTGGTTAAAGGCGCCCGGCGACCGGGTGAAGCCGAGCGAGCCGCTCTTCGAGCTCGAAGGGGAGAAGTCGGTCGAGCCGGTGGAGTCAATCGACGGCGGGATCCTCCACGTGCCGGCCGGAGCCCCGGGGGAAGGGGCCGTCGTAAAAGTCGGCACGCTCATCGGCTGGCTCCTCGCCGACGGCGAAGCGCCGCCTGTCTACGCACCCGAAGCGCCGCCGGCCGCCACGGCTGCGGCACCTGCCGCGGCGTCATCCCAGCCCGCCCCCGCTGGGCCGGCCGCGGCCGAGCCCCGGCCTGCGTCCCCGGTCCCCCGTCCGACCGGCCCGGTCGGCGGCCCGACCTCACCGACGATCCGCCGCCTGGCGCGGGAATTGGGGGTCGATGTGGCGACGGTCGCCGGCTCCGGCCCCGCCGGAAGGATCATGGCCGACGACGTTTTTCAGATGGCGGTGGCAAGCGTCGGAAGTGCGACGGGAAGTGCCCCCGGAGGCCGCAGGGTTTCCACGCCACGGGCTCGGGCCACGGCTGCCCGCTTGGGGATCGATTGGGCCTTGCTCCCTGGCAGTGGCCGCGGCGGTCGCGTGCGCGAGGCCGATGTCCTCGGCGCGGCACGGCCTGCTACAGCCGCGGCCTCTTCGAAGCCGCCGTCGCGTGTGGCTGGCTTGCCGAAGCGCCGCCGCACGATCGCCGAGCGGATGCTCGCGAGCCAAGCAGAAAACGCCCCGGTGACGCTCCACACCCGAGCCGACGTTACGGCCCTTGCGGCGCTTCGCAGTCGGCTCAAGTTTTCCGGCACGCTCCCGGTGCCTGCCTACACCGATCTCCTCGCCAAGATCGCCGCCGACGTGCTCCTGCGGCATCCGAGCCTGGCTGGCTGCTGGGACATTTCAGGTGCGCTTGTCTACCCCGACGCGGAAGACCTCCACATCGGGATCGCCGTCGACACCGAGGGGGGGCTGCTCGTGCCGGTCGTTCGCAACGTTGGCAGGCGGACGCTTGCGGAGATCACGGCCGAGTCCCGCGAGCTGATTGAAAAAGCCCGCGCTCAAAAGCTCCCGGCTGCGGCGATGGAGGGGGGCGTATTCACGATCACGAATCTCGGCGGCTTTCGGATCGACGAGTTCACGCCGATCATCAATGGGCCACAGACGGCGATCCTCGGCGTGGGGGCGATCCGCCGCGAGCCGGTCGTGGTCGCTGGCGCCAGCGGCGGCGAATCGATCGCGATCCGCGACCTGATGACGCTCTCGCTCACCTTCGACCACTGCCGCGTCGACGGCGGCCCGGCGGCCCGGTTCCTCGACGACCTCCGCCGGGCGATCGAGTCGCCCGATGGGCTCGGCTGAAGGAGTCGCGCCGGCCCCGTTTACTCGGCCGTGGCTTCGAAGCCGCGCTTCCGCATCAAGGCCCCGGTGCCCGGATCCTTGCCGCGGAAGGCCCGGTAGCCGTCGGCCGGGTCGACGGTATTGCCGACCGAGAAGACGTGGTCTTTGAGACGCTTCGCCACGGCCGGATCCCACGGGCCCCGCGCCTCGGTGAAGGCTTCCCAGGCGTCGGCGGTGAGGACGTCGCTCCAGAGGTAGCTGTAGTAGGCAGCCGAGTAGCCGTCGCCGGAGAAGACGTGATTGAAGTGTGGCGTGCGGTGACGCATGACGATCTCCCTCGGCATGCCGAGGGCCGCGAGCGTGTCGCGCTCGAAGGCATCGGGATCGGCCGTCGGCGTGGAAAGATGGAGCTTCATGTCGACCAGAGCGCTGGCGAGAAACTCGACCGTCTTGAAGCCGCGGTTGAACGTTTCCGCCTTCTTGATCTTTGCCACGAGCGTCTCGGGGATCGGCTTCCCCGTCTCCACGTGGAGGGCGTATCCCGAAAGGATCTCCGGGGTAGGGAGCCAGTGCTCGAGGATCTGTGAGGGAAACTCGACGTAGTCGCGGGCGACGTTCGTGCCGGAGAGCGACGGATAGGTGCAGTTCGAGCAAAGCCCGTGAAGGGCATGGCCAAACTCATGGAAGAGGGTCGTCGCATCCTCCCAGGAGATCGTCGTCGGTTCCCCCGGAGGAGCCTTCACGAAGTTGGAGTTGTTGGAGACGATCGTCGTCGTCTCGCCGTCGAAACGCTCCTGGTTGCGGTAGGCGTTCATCCACGCCCCCGATCGCTTCCCGCGTCGGGCGTAGGGATCGAAATACCAGAGTCCCACGTGCTTGCCCCGGCCGTCCTTCACCTCCCACACCTTCACGTCGGGGTGGAAGACCGGGACGGTCCCATCCGGGACCGGCGTGAAGTGGAGATCGAAGAGCTTCGCGGCGGTGTGAAACATCCCCTCGCGGAGCTTGTCGACCTGGAGGTAGGGGACGATCTCCGCTTCGTCGAGGTCGTAGAGCTTCTTCCGCACCTTCTCTGCGTAGTAGCGGTAGTCCCAGGGCTCAATCGTGATCTTCGCCCCTTCGGCATCGGCTATCTGCTGCATGTCGGCCACTTCCTGCTTCACTTCAGCGACGGCCGGTCCCCACACTTCTTCCATGAGTTCCATGGCACGCTCGGGCTTTTTGGCCATCGAAGTTTCCAAGCGCCAGTGGGCGTGCGTGGCGTGGCCGAGGAGGCGGGCGCGGCGGGCGCGGAGTTCGAGGATCTGGCGGATCGTCGTGTTGTTGTCAGTGGCGCCGCCGCCGTCGCCGCGGCTGACGAACATCTCGAACACCTTGTGACGCCATTCGCGGTCGTCGGCATAGGTGAGGAACGGCTCGACGCTCGATCGCGTGTTTTGGATGGCCCACTTCCCCTTGTGGCCACGGGCTTCGGCGGCCGCGGAGGCGGCCGTCACTTGCGCCTCTGGCAGCCCTTTGAGACCGGCGGCGTCGTCGATGATCACGAGCCCGTCGTTCTCGTCCTTGAGGACATTCTGGGAAAACTTCGTCGAGAGCGTGGCGAGCTCTTGGTTGATCGCCGCCATCTCCTTCTTCGCTTCCGTATCGAGCGCCGCGCCGCCGCGGACGAAGTCGGTGTAGAGGAGCCAGGCGAGACGCTGCTGCTCCGAGGTGAGCCCCGAGGTGGCTCGGGCGTCGTAGACCGCCTTGATGCGGTCGAAGAGCTTTTGATTCTGGAAGATCCGATCGGCAAGCTCCGCCAGCTTCGGTGCCATTTCACGCTCGACTTTCTGGACGGCGTCGTCGGCGAGATTGCTGCCCCAGATGCCGTACATCGTCT
>CANGGT010000270.1 GCA_947453375.1 Planctomycetaceae bacterium | reverse complement strand
GACGACCGTGCCGGAGCCCTGTTTGACGAGCGATCCGCTTCCATCAATGACAGACCCGTGGGAGGAAATCCCGCTGCGATTGAAGACGAGCGTGCCGTCGTTGGTCAGGTCGTTGCCGAGGGCGCCTGAATTGCCACCGTTTCCGATCTGGAGCGTGCCGCCGGACGAGAGATTGATCGTGCCCCCCGTACCGCGAAAGAGCGTTCCCCCGACGACGACGGTCCCCGTCCCGCCAATCGAGAGCGTGCCTGTGCCGGCGCTGCCGACGGTGAGATCCCCACTGTTGGTCCACGTGCCCCCGGTGACATTCGCAGAACCCGTGCTGCCGAGATCATCGCCGATCGTTCCCGAGCCACTGTTCACGGCGCCGCCCGCGAGGGTGAGCGAGCCGGTCCCTCCTGCCGTGCCGAGGACGAGGCCATTCGTGGTCGTCCACGTGCCGCCGTTGATGCGGGCACTGCCGTTGCTCACGTCTTGGTTGCCGATGTCCGAAACACCTGTGCCGATGGTCGAAGAGAGCGAACTGACGCTCCCGCCATCCAATTGAAACACACTGGTGGCCCCTGCGGCCGCGACCGTCAGCGAACCACTCCCCGTCCAAGTCCCCGAACTGACCGTCAAAAAGCTGGTCACATCCTGCCCCGACCCGATCGCGGCATCGCGGATCCCCACGCTCCCACCGGACAGCGTGATCGAGCCTGGGCCGCCATCGACGCCGACCCGAAGATCGCTCGACGTGTGGCTGATCGAACCGCCCGTCGTGACCTCGATCAAGCCGCCGTTGGTGACACTCGTGCCCCCCGAATAGGTGTTCGTGCCGGCGATGACGAGCGTCGCGGGACTGCTGAACCGGAGGGCGCCGGTGCCGGAGAGGTTGCTCGTCATGGTCCCGATGGCGCCGATGGAACCCTCGCCGCTGTAGAAGAAGTTCGCCGTTCCGGTGAGGACGCTGTTCCCATCGATCAATGGCGTGCCGGTCGACGCCGCGATGGAGACGTTCCCCGTCGTCGTGCCGGAGAGCGTCGTCGTCTGGGCCGTCGCCGGTGACGCGACCGCGCCCACGAGCCCGCCGAGGAGCAGCGCGGTGACGACGCGTTTCAACGGGGCGATGTGGCGACAGGCCGAGATGGCTGGCGTCACTCTTTCGCCACGCTCATGAACACCCAAGGCAGATCGAGGCGTCATCGGAGATTCCCGGAGGGCGAAGGAGGAAGATTCCTTTCTACCGCCCGGCGGGGTGAAATCCAGGAGGAGGGCCGCCGCTGTCGTGATTGACACCGGCGGCTATCCGGAATGCGCAAGCGATCGATCACATTGCGCAACGACGCCCGTCGGGCCCGCCCCGATCGAGTTGCTCCCGATCAGCCCGATTGCGGCGCCGCTCACCGCGCAAGCACGCCCCGGTCAAGCGTTCGCTGCGGCGTCGATCCGCTCGAGGATCGTCGCCAAGATCTCCCGATCGCTGTCGGGGCGGCGCGGGCTGCCTGGAAACGGATCGTCGCATTCGATCCAGCCCCGGGCCTTGAGGACCTGGGCCATCGAATGCTTGTAGGCCGGCACCGGCGTCCTGAACGTGAAGCTGCCGAGGGCCTGAAGCGCGTCGTCGAGTTCGTACGCGCGGAGGTCGCCCGCGACCAGCCAGGCATCGCGCCTGGCAAACTCGGCAGGGGCAGCCGTCGACAGGCCGAGGAGCCAATCGCTCCCCGATCGCACCATGTCGATGGCGAGATCGTTGCCCGTGTAGACACGGAACGCGGGACGCTCTCGATCGCGGAGGGCGAGCCGCTCCCACTCGAGCCTGCGCGACAGCGACGAATGCTTCGCGCCGCGGCAGGTGGGGAGCTGGAGGAGATCGCGCCAGGCCGCGAGAGAGAGGATCCGTCCGGCGGGATGAAACGCCGTCGACAGTTCGAAACCGATGAACGACGGGAGGTGGCCGGCCAGCGTGCCGATCCGCGTCATCGTATCGGCTTCGCTGCCGGCATTGAGCCCATGGGAGGGGAAGAGGACGGGCGTCGCCCCGGCGGCAAGGATCGACTCGCACTCGGTCAGATAGCCGCGCTCGTCGAACGGTGCCCCTCCCTTGTCGACCACACAGGCACCGGCTACGAGATCGCCCGCAACGGCCGGCCCGATCACCTCCCGGGCCACGCTGAGAACGCGACGCCGTGACTCGCCGTCGAGGCAATGGACGTAGCCGGTGTCCATGTTCACCGCCGGCACGATCCCCGCGGCCACCGTGCGGCCGACGTGCGCTGCAAACCCGTCCCAGTCGATGCCGCCGTTGGCGGTCACGGGGAGGAGCACCGCCGAGATCCCTTCGATCGACCGGCGCTGCGGCACGGCGCCGGGGGGCGGCACGGCTGCGATGTCGGGGCGTACCACGGAACCGCCCTCAGCTCGGGGATCGGGCGGGGTGGTCGCGTTCGGCCTCGGCGACCCGCAGATCCTCATCGACCATCATCGCGACGAGTCGCTCGAAGTTCACGCGCGGAGTCCAGCCGAGCTCGCGGCGGGCTTTCGCCGAACATCCCTGGAGGAGATCGACCTCGGCGGGGCGGAAGTAGCGTGGGTCGACTTCGACGTGGTCGCGGTAGTCGAGCCCGAGACGGGCAAACGCATGCTCGCAGAACTCCCGCACGGAGTGCGTCTCGTCGGTGGCGATCACGTACTCCGCCGGCGTCGGCTGCTGGAGCATCAACCACATCGCCTCGACATAGTCACCGGCGAATCCCCAGTCGCGCCGAGCCTCGAGATTGCCCAGCCGCAGCTTCTCTTGGAGGCCGACCTTGATCCGCGTCGCGGCTCGCGTGATCTTCCGGGTTACGAACGACTCGCCGCGCCGCGGACTCTCGTGGTTGAAGAGAATGCCGCAGCAGCTGAAGAGGCCGTAGCTCTCGCGGTAGTTGATCGTGATCCAGTGGGCGTAGAGCTTCGCCACACCGTACGGCGATCGGGGATGGAAGGGAGTCGATTCGTCCTGGGGTGTCGCCGCCACTCGGCCGTACAGCTCGGAGCTCGAGGCTTGGTAGAAGCGGATCTGCTCGCCGGTGGCGTGCTGCTGATCGCGGATCGCCTCGAGGAGCCGCAGCGCCCCCACGGCCGTCACATCGGCGGTGTAGGTGGGCTGGTCGAAGCTCACCCCCACATGGCTCTGCGCGGCGAGGTTGTAGACCTCCGCCGGACGGACCTCGCGGACGATCCTCGCCAATCCGCTGCCGTCGGCCATGTCGCCGTCATGGAGAACGAGCCGCGGCGAGGTGCCGAGGGTCTCCCGACGGAGATGCTCGAGGCGCTGGGCCCCGGCCGCACTCGAACGCCGCACGACGCCGTGGACCTCATAGCCCTTGGCGATGAGGAACTCGGCAAGATACGAGCCATCTTGGCCGGTGATCCCGGTGACGATCGCGCGTTTCAATGGGAGACTCCGGGTGATCTCGAGGCCGATCCCGACACGAGGGCGGGAAGCGGAAGGAATGCCGCGAAAACTACCACCCCCCCGACCCCTCGACAACCACCCAAGCACGTGCGTGGGACTCAGGGCACTCCAGTCCGGGCGTGTGGCGGGGCTGGGAGATCCGGGGCCCGGGGCGTATCGTGAGAAGGCCGAAGCTCCACGCCGGCGTACCCCGAGGCAGGCCGCCGTCCCCGATGTTCCCCCGCATTGCCCGCTTCCGATCCGCCGCCGCGCTGCGGGCCCATCTGGCAGCGCTCGGAACGGCGTTGCCCATCGACGACACGATCCTGTCGGCGGCGGAAGGCTCGCCCATGGCGATGCCTCTGGCCATCGGCGGTCGCACCATCGGCAATCGCTGGTGCATCCATCCGATGGAGGGCTGGGACGCAACGACGGACGGGGGCCCCACCGAGACGCTGCTGCGGCGCTGGCGTCATTTCGGAATCAGTGGAGCGAAGCTCGTCTGGGGGGGGGAGGCCGTGGCGGTCGTCGCCGATGGCCGGGCCAACCCCCGGCAACTCCTGGCGCCGACGCTGGGGGAGGGGGGATTCCGCCTCCTCGTCGACTCTGTCCGCTCCGCCCACCGCGACATCCACGGCTCCGATGACGATCTCGTCGTTGCCCTCCAATTGACCCACTCGGGACGCTTCTCCCAGCCATCGACAGGCCCACGACGCCCCCGGATCGCATTTCATCACCCGCTCCTCGACGCCCGACACGGCCCCCCCCACGACGCCGCCTGCACGCTTTCCGACGCCGAGGTCGAAGCCCTCATCGACGCCTACGTCGAGGCTGCCCGGCTGGCCGCCGCTGGCGGCTTCGACATGGTCGACCTCAAAGCCTGCCACGGCTATCTCGTCCACGAGTTCCTTGCCGCGCGCCGCCGCGACGGCCGCTACGGCGGCGATTTCGACGGCCGCACGAGGCTCCTCACCGAACTCGTCGGCAGGGTCCGCGAAGCCTGCCCGGGCCTCCTCATCGGCGTTCGGCTCTCGCTCTTCGACACACTTCCCTGGCACTCGGTCGACGGTCGCGGAGAGCCGTGGCCGTGGGATGAGACCACGCCGTACGACTGCGGCTTCGGCGTCGATGGCGGTGATCCGTCGCGCATCGACCTCGATGAGCCGATCCGACTCCTCGCGCGGCTCCAGGGAATGGGCGTGGCGGCGTTCAACCTCACTGCCGGCTGTCCCTACGCCGCCCCGCATGTCTCGCGGCCCGCTGCGTATCCCCCCAGCGACGGCTACGCGCCACCCGAGGATCCGCTCGTCGGCGTCTGGCGGCAGATCGATGCCGCCCGGCAGGCGAAGGCTGCCCTTCCCGGTGCGGTGATGATCGGATCGGCCTACAGCTATCTGCAGGACTGGCTCCCCCATGCCGCTCAGGCCGTGGTCCGGCGCGGCTGGATCGACAGCGTCGGCCTCGGCAGGATGGTGCTTTCCTACCCGGAG
>CANGGT010000269.1 GCA_947453375.1 Planctomycetaceae bacterium | reverse complement strand
TCAGCCCGGCACGCACCACCACCATCCCGTCGAGGCCGGGCCGATCGGCCGTGGAGGGGCAAGCTGGTACGGCGCGTTCGCGGGGCTTGCAGTTCACAGCCTGGCCGACGGCGCCGCGCTCGCGGCCGCGATGGATTTGCCTGCGGGGCGTGGCGGGCTGTTGACCGGTGTGGCGCCGCTGTTGGCGATCCTCCTCCACAAGCCTGTCGATGCCGGCTTGATCGCCGCGCTGATGCTGAAGTCCGGCGCTTCCCCCGGCTTGCGTCGGACGGTGAATCTCGCCCACGCGCTCCTCGTGCCGCTGGGGGCGGCGATCTTCCTCGCCTGCCTGCGAGGCGCCGGCGGCGGCAGGGAGGAGTTTCTCGGGGCCGCGCTGGGATTGGCGGCGGGGGCGTTTGTCTGCATCGCCGCCGCCGACCTCCTCCCGGAGGTGGAGTTTCACAGCCACGACCGCCTGCTCCTCTCGGCGTCGCTGGCGCTGGGGATAACTCTGGCGGCGGGGATCACCGTCGCCGAACGGGCCGTCCGGGTGCCGACTCGGGCCGTGCAGACGGATCTCCCCGTGGCCCCGCCAGCCGTGCCCTGACGGTCCGTGGACAGGCGCTGGGGCGATCGCGGATCAGCTCTCGACGTCGAGACCGCGGTCGCGACGGATGACACGAACCTCGCCGAGCACCTCCTCGATGAGGGCCTGCTGCCGGCGGATCCGCGGTAACTGTGACTGGAAGCACCAGGCGATCAGCGCCGCCAGCGCCATGGCACCGACGAGGTGGGGCGTCACCCAGTTCTGTGTGCCGGGGCGGCCGGTGGCGGGGTCGGCGGCCCCCCCGAGGGCCACGATCCCCACCACGGCGAGCATCCCGATCACCGACCAAGGGAACGCGGCCCGCTTGATCGCCTTGGCTCGTTCGGTGAGCGCGGGGGGGAGGCCGTAGGTCTCCACCACCTCCCGGCACCAGCGCCCGGTGCCGATGAAGTAGGTGACCGCCATGCTGTTGACGAGCACCACCATGAGGGCAGCGAACACCCCGGAGAGGCGATGCACCGTTCCCCAGCGGAGGATGGCCTGATCGGTCTGGCCGTGGAGGTCGCCGATCCACAGGCCGAGGAGCGCCGTCGCCAACATCAGGGCCACGGCAAACATCGCGGCACGGGAGTAGACACGTTCCATCGGCAGGGACGCTCCTCGGGGAGGGCACGGGTGCGGTCGGGAAGATGAGACTATAGGCTGGAGGGGCAGTCTCGACACTGGTCGACTGCTCCGGCCGCGCGCTTTTCGTTGCTGCTCCCCGTCGGCCCTCCCCCATGCCGAGGCTTTTGCGTTGCCTTCCACCGGCCACTCCCCTCCCCCGCCTCCCCCCTGCCCTGCGCTCGTCTGTCTGACGTGCGGTGATCCGGCCGGGATCGGCCCCGAGGTCGTCCTCGGGGCATGGAGCAGGACCTCGGCCCACGTCCGAGCCAGGCTCCGCGTTGTCTCCAGGGCTGAACTGCTTCGCGATGTGCTGCAATCTGTGCCGTCGCTGCCGCGGTTGGAAGTGGAGCAAGTGGCGGAAGGCGACCTGCGCCCATCGACGGCCGAAACGGTGCTCGTCGTCGAGCCGGACTGCGCCGACGAATCGGTTCCCCGTGGCCGGATCTCCGCAGCCGGAGGTCGGGCGGCGGTGGGGGCGCTGGAGACGGCGTTCCGGCTCGTGCGCTCTGCGGGTCGCTTCGGAGCCCTCGTCACTGGGCCTCTTCACAAGGAAGCGATCCACGCGGCTGGGTACGACGTCCCCGGGCACACCGAATGGCTGGCGCGGGCCTGCGGGCTCCCCGACGCCGCCGCCTCGATGATGCTCTGGCTCCCACCGGCCACGGATGGGCTGGTGCACGGTCCGCTCGGGGTTGTCCACGTCACCCTCCACGAGTCCCTTGCCACGGCGATCGAGCGACTTTCCACCTCGGGCATCGTGGCCGCAGGGGAGCGATTGGCCTCCCTCCTCGCAGCCCTTCTCGGGCGGCGGCCGAGGATCGGAGTGGCGGCCCTCAATCCCCACGGGGGCGAGGGTGGGCTGTTCGGCGACGAAGAGACGCGGATCATCGCCCCGGCGGTCGCGGCGCTGCGGGCTGCCGGCATCGATGCCTCAGGCCCCTTCCCCGCCGACACGCTCTTCCTCCGCGCCGCGCGCGGGGGCTTCGACGGGATCGTGGCGCAGTACCACGACCAGGGGCACATCCCGGTCAAGCTCTTGGGAATGCACCGCGCCGTGAACATCACGCTCGGCCTGCCGCTGGTGAGGACGAGCGTCGCCCACGGCACCGCGTTCGACATCGTCGGCCGCGGTGTCGCCGATCCGACGAGCATGGAAGCAGCGATCGACGCCGCCGTCCGCCTCGTCGGGGCGGGGTGGAGCGGCGCCGGCTGACTCCCCGTCACTGCCGCAGTGGCTGGACCTGCGGCAGGTAGCCGTCGGTGATGTCGGTGAGCCCCTCCGTGGCGGGCTTGTAGACGAACGCCGACACGTCGACCGGGTCCCCGATGCGGACGTCATACAGTTCCATCATCGCCACCACCTGAAGCGCCGCCGGCGGGGTTGGCCGCTTTCCTGGCACGGCGAGCCACTCGATGCGGCAAGGGAAGAGCTCCCGTTTGCTGATCGAGAGTCGGACGCTGTACGGCATGCCGTCGGGGAGCTCGTTCGGGGAGACGCCCGCCTCGCTCTTGATCGCCTCCGCCTTCTCTTTGACGATCCAGGCGAGCGTGTCGCGATCCCAGGTCCCCTCGATGAGCCACACCGGCATGTCGTCGATCGCCGCCGAGGTGATCGTCCCGAACCGGAAATACTGGCGGAGCAGGCCGAGGTGGCGCTGCACACCGCCGAGGTACGCCGATTGATCCTGGCGGTGGGTGATGCCGAGGACCTCGAGGCGCTCACGAATGCGGCGGACGTCGATCCGTTCCACCTGGGGTGGGTTCTGGCCGATGCGGCGGAAGTTCCACGCGAACAGCCCGTCGCAGACATCGAGAATCTCGAACTCCTCGTCGGTGGCGCTGAGGCGGTATTCGTACCGGTAGCGTTGGTCCTCACCCACCCCCGACTGCACGTACCGCCCGCTCCCCTTGAGCACCATGTCGTCGACCCGGACGAGATGTCGGACGCGGGCCGAGACCGACGGTGCCCGGGAAAGCCCGGCGAGGGCGGCGGCCACCACCCGTTCCGCCCGCCCGGCCTGTTCGGCGGCCGATTCGGGAGTAGCTGACGCGGAGGATGGGAGAGGAAGCGGGGCTGGAGTGGCAGCGGCAGTTGGGGAGTCCGGGGCCAACTCCGCAGCCCGCTCGACCTTGGCCGGAGCCGAACGCTGGTAGACGCTCCCCGCGGGCGCCTGGCCGGTTACCGAAACCACCGGGACAACCCACATTCCCAGGCAGACCGGGATCGACATCCATGCGATCGCTCGCCGGCGGAATCCGGGGAATCTGCGGCGGGTGTCGGTCGGTGGGGTCGTCACGACTTTGAGGGTTTTGCCAAAGAATCCGCCCCCCGGAGGTCGAATCAGTTGGGGCGGGTGGTGACTTCTGCCAGCGGTCCGGTAACGGATGCCGCGAAGGCGCGAGTGTACGGAAGCCCCCCCGGCCTGCACACGGCGGATTCCCGCCGTGGCAGGACGTTCAGACACGACCAGCAGCGATCCGCACAGGGGCTTCCCAGACCGACCGGGACATGCGGCCAATCGTCCGCAGGCTAGAGGAGGTGATCCGATGGTGAAACGACATCTGCAGGGTTTCGTCGGCTTGTCGCTGGCAGCCTCGCTGACCGGCTGCCACATCCCGGCGAACTCCCCGTTCACCGGACTGGCCCAGATCCGTCCGGTCGCCACGCCGCACACGAACGTTCTCCCGCCGGCGGCGATGCTCCAGCATCCCGGCCCCGGCGTGGAGGGGCCCGGTCCCGGGGTGATCTCCCCGGTGGGCTACGAGGAAATGCTCGCCGCCAATGGCGTCGATGCCGGCGGGATGGGGGGGCCCGGGTACGGGATGAACCTCCCCGCCTCCCAGATCGGCTTCATCGGCCCCGAGGGGATGCAGGTCCACTGGGATGTCACGGAGTTCGGTGGCTTCGATTCCGAACCGCTCGTGACGCCCGGTCGCTACGACTTTGCCCAGGGGGCGATCTATCGCCTCAAGCTCACCGACATCCCCGGTCAGGAAGGGCTCGAGCTCTATCCGACGCTCGAAGTGGCACCCGTCACTCCGCGGACAGATGCGTTCCTTGCCCACAACGCGATCCCGTTCCAGCTCACCGACGAGGATCTCGACCAAGTCACGAGTGGCAACTTCGTGACGAAGGTCGTCTATCTTCCCGATCCTGAGTACCAGGAATTGGCGGTCGCCGGCGTGGAAACGCTCGTCAGCACGCGTCTCGATCCCGGGTGCGATCCGGTCGTCGAGGCCGATCGCCGCGGCTCGATCCTCGCGATCATCCGCATCGGCAACAAGGATCTCCAGTCGCCCGGGAAGGGGGCTGGTGCCCTGGCCGGGGATGGTGGAGCCGGGATGCCGGGAGCTTCCGCGGCCAATCCGATGCCGTTGGGAATGCCTTGTGGCGGTGATCCTTCGCAACTGCCGCCGGCCTTCCTCGCCGGGATGACGGCACCGACCTACGGCTATCCGATCACCGGGACGCCGATCGGTCTCCCCGGCCCGGCCCACATCCCGCTCGGGGTGCCAGCCGGTCTGCGGAAGCACACGATCACCAATCACACCAAGCACCACATCCCGCCGCCGACGAGCGAACTCAAGCTCCACGTCCAGCAGTATCCGGGCTTGAGCTATCCCAAGCCGGCCCACCGGGCCTACATCGCGGAGCGGTCGGACGTGCCGAACATCCGGCTCCGTCAGCCCGACGAGGATCGTCTCCGGTTCGTCGGCAACGGCGGTCCCGATCCCGACACC
>CANGGT010000268.1 GCA_947453375.1 Planctomycetaceae bacterium | reverse complement strand
GACAATCTCCAGTTGTTTGACTTCGCCAACAACACGGGAAGTTTTACACTTCAAACCTACGGCTACGCGGCGATGAGACTGGCTGACGGGGCGGGGGGGTTCACGTACGGATGGACGGAGTTTTATGTCCAACAGGCTGGCCCTTTTGGTGCGGTCACATTCATCCAACAAGCCTTCCAAACTACTTCGGGCGTAGGGATCGCCGTCGGTGACACGGGGGTGAGCGCCGTTCCCGAGATCGACCCGGCCAGTTTCGGAAGCGCCCTGGCGCTCGTGCTCGGCTCGCTCGGGATGATCGAGCGGCGGCGGCAGAAGGCGATCGCCTGATCGATCTGCACAGAGTTCCATGCCGGGGGGAGCAAGGGCTGACCTTGCTTTCCCCGGTTTTTTCATGTGGGTGTGTGTGCAATTCCCCGGCACAAGCCTGAGGCCTGACAGTGCTCCGGCAGGTCCGCTTTAGGGCCGTTCCTCCCCGCGGCGCCAGATCGTCTTCCCCTCCTTGATTGTCTCGAGGACGGCGATGTCGCCGATCGTGTCGGAGGGGACGTCGAGCGGATCCTTTTCGAGGATCACGAGATCCGCGAGCTTCCCCGGCTCGAGAGTGCCCTTCGACTTCTCTTCCTTGATCTCGTACGCCGCCATCGCCGTCACGGCCCGGAGCGCGGCATAGGGGGGGATCCGCTGATCGGGGCCGATGATCCGCCCCGACGGCGTCGTCCGATTCACGCCGCAACTCACGAGGGTGAGGATCCACGGCTCCGGGCTCACCGGCGCGTCGTGCGAGAAGGTGAAGGGGATTCCCTCCTCGAGCATCGTCCGCGTCGCCATCGACTGCGCCGCCCGATCCTCCCCCCACATCCGCACCACCGCGTCGCCGCCGGGGAGGAGGCCGGAGGTGAGGAAGCTGGGAACGGCGCCATACTTTTTCATCTTCGCGATCTGATCGTCGCGCAAGAACGACGCATGGACGAACACCGGCCGATGGTCGTGCATGCCGTGCTTCGCCACCGCCTTCTCGATCGCCTTGAGCGCCTGATCGGCTGCGGCGTCGCCGTTCATGTGCATGTGGATCTGGAAATCGGTCGGCCAGAAGCGATCGAAGGCCGCTTCGAGGACCTCGTCGGGGATCTGGCGATAGGCCCGGTATTCCCCCGATTTTCCCGGGGGATTCGTGGCATAGGGCTCGTTCATCCACGCCGTGTCGAGGCTGCCGTCGAGCCAGAACTTCACACCGCCGAGCCGGACGCGGTTGACGTAGCGACGATCGAGATCGGGCCGGGACGCAAGGAGCCGCCTGGTCACGTCGCCGGTGCCGTCGGTGGCCTGGGCCGCTTCTCCCACCCGGTACGCCGCTGCCAGGGCATCGTCGACGGTCGAGTCCTTCGCGGCGATGTAGAGATCGATGGGGAGCGTGTTCTCTTCGATTGCCTGGAGAACGATGCCGATGTCGTCGCTCCCCAGCCCCAGCCCGGCCTCCATCGCCGTCGTCTGGCCGTAACTCGCCCAGCGCTTCGCAGCGCCGGTGATCGCGTCGGCGGCGAGCTTTCCGGTGAACGGCGGACGCTTACTCCGGACGGCATTGAGGGCCGTCTCTTCCATCGGTCCGAGGAGCGTCTTGCCGTCGGGGCCGCGGGCGAACAGGCCCCCCGCCGGATCGGGGGACTCTCCATCGATGCCCGTCACCTCGAAGAGCTTCGAATTGCCGGCTCCGGCGTGACCGGAGCTGTCGACGATCATCACCGGGATGTCGGTCGAGATCTCGTCGAGCTCCGCGCGCGACGGCGTCCGCTTCTCGGTCATCAGCTTCACCTGATACCCGAAACCGACGATCCATCCCCCCGCCGGCACTTTGTCAGCTTGGGCCATCATCCGGGCGACAAGCTCGGGAATGTCCTTCGAGCCGAACAGGTCGGCGTCGACGAGGTTCTTCCCGAAATAGACCATGTGGCCGTGGGTGTCGATGAACCCCGGCAGGAGGGTGTGGCCGGCGAGGTCGACCTGTCGCGTCGTCGGACCGGCATGCCTGGCTACATCGGCCTTTCGCCCCACGGCGAGGATCATCCCATCCTTCACGGCGAGCGCCTCGGCATATTCAGGGCTCGCGCCCCGCATCGTGAGGATCGGCCCGCCGGAGTAGATCGCCTCGGCTGCTTGGGCGCGGGCAGCACGGGGGGCGGCGAGCAGCGAGAGGAAAAGAACGAGGAACGTGGAGATGAGACCGCGGCGCATGGGACGACTCCTTTTTTTCAAGGGAAGCAGCGGAAATCTACCGATCGGCTGCCGGCGTCGCCAAGCTTTGGCTCACGCCGGCGCCGGAGAGGTCCGGTTGACACCAGTTTCTGGCTCCGCGGTGGCAAACTGGTAGCTTGGCGACATGGGGACGTTTTTCTCTTCACCCCACACGCACCTCCCAGAGGACGAATCCATGACGAGCGACTCCCACAACCGCCATGCCCCGACGACGACCGTCCACCCCGTCGGCAGCAACGGCGGAGCGCCGGTCGACATCACCGGCAAGCTCGCCGTCGTGGCGGTCGATGCCGGCCATGCGCGCATCTATCCCGTAGACGCCGAGGCGGCCACCGCGCCGGAGACGGTCAAGGCCCCCGATCCGTCGCACGTCAATCACAACATCTTCCACCGCCACGGCAATCCCAGTGGCGCCTTCGACGTCGACGGCCCGGAGACGACCGCCTACTTCAAGGCTCTCGCCCACGCTCTCGCCCCGGCCCGCGGCGTCTTGCTCGTGGGGCATGGCAAGGGGAAGGCGAACTTCAGCCACCAGTTCGAGGCCTTCCTCGAGAAGCACCATCGCGACGTGGCGGCGAAGATCGTCGCCAATGTCCGGGCCGACATCGACGACCTCACCGACCGGCAGCTCCTCCGCCTCGGCGAGCACCACTTCCACATCGATGTCCCACGCCGCGCCTGAGCGGCGGGGGCCGGTGTACTTCGGGCCGGCGGGGGCTTCGGGGTCGCCCGTGCCCCGTCGCCGGACGTTCGCTTCGGGCATCCGTGCCCTCCGCTCACTCCGACCCGCCTGCGCTTCGCCCTCCGGGCTGCGCTTGCCGGCTAGGCCGGCTCACGGAGCACGGGCGACCCCTCGCTGAAGCGCGGCGCGGGGTGACATGGGGGGGGCCCGGGACGCCGAGATGGGGCTTTGTCCGCGAGTCGCTTCCGCCTACCGCTTGGCGGTTTTGTCGGCCGGGGCGGCTTGGGGGTGGCCGGAGAGGAGCTTGTGGAGCGTCTCGGTGGAGACGCAGTCTTTGAAAACGATCGTCTCGCCGGCGAGCGGCCGGCGGCGGTTGGCGTTTTCGGGCTTGGTCTGCGAGCTCGTCACCGTCCGCGACACCATTCCCACGACCTCGCCGGCGGGGTTGAACACCGGGCCACCACTCGACCCGATCGTGTAGTCGGCGGTGATGCTCATCCACACCGGCTTCGTGCCCGCACCAGTCCGGGGGGGGCTGGAGAGGGGGGCATCGCCGTCGATGGCCGGGATCGCGTCCCCCGTCGCCTTCTGCTGCCGGTGAAACCGCGACACGACCCCTTCGGTGAGGCACCAGTAGCGCCCCACCGGATGGCTGACGACGCTCACCTCCGTGCCGCAATCAGGCGAGGAGCCGACGGCAAGGAAGGGAAGCCTGCGGCCACGGGTGTCGATCCGCACGACGACCGCATCGCCGACCGGATCGGCCGCGACGACCTCGGTGATCGCGTACACCTCACCGTCGGCCGTCATCACCCCCATCCGATGGCCGGCCTCGCGCTGGATGACATGGTGGTTGGTGACGACCAGGCCATCAGGGGAAACGATCCAGCCGCTCCCGGAGCCGCCGAGATGCCAGTCGCTGCAGCGTTCGCACTTGTAGACGCTCGAGACGGCCACGACGGCCGGCACCACCGCGTCGTAAAGGGCCTTCTCCTCGGTGCGATGGCAGGGGGTCGAGGCGAGCGGGAGGGAGACGCCGCGGCCGACCGTCGCAAGCACCTCTTCCTCGGCGCGGGCGCCGGTGAGGATTGCATCCGAGGAGGCAAGGGCTGCCAAGCCGTGGAGAAACGTGTGGGTGAGGTGCTCGTCGTCGAACACCGGGCTGGCGATCGCCGACGTCTCCGGGACGACGGAGACAAGCGGCGAAAGAAGGCACGCCGCGAGGACACCCGACAGGGACCGCGAGGACAACCTGACCTGCATGCCGCACCTCCACGCCTGCTTGAACACCGGAAGGAACGAACCGCGACCAAAGACAGTCTACGCCAGTGGACGCTCCGGGGTGCGGGTCGACTTACCCGGAAACGCTGCCGAAGCCGGGCGGGGTGTTCGCGACGAATCGGCTGGCGACGGTTCTGACGACTGGGGGATTTCCCGGGGCAAGATTTCCGTTGAAAAGTCCGCCACCGGCGGCCGTCCGACCGGGGCCGGCGACGGCGTGGTTGCGCGACACGTTCGAAAACCGGAGCACGAGCGTCGCGTTGGCTTCGCCCGACGACGCGGGGGTCGAGCCGTTGGCGATGGCACCACCGTAAGCACCGCTGCCCGGGGGAGCCACGGGGCTTCCGGCGGCGGGGGACAACGACAACCTCGCGACGTTCCCGACAAACGACGACCGGTCGATCGTCATCGTCCCTTCGCCGTTGCCACACGCACCCCCGATGGCGAAGCCTGCCGCGCCTCCCACGGCTTGGTTCGAGACGAATTGGCAGCTGCCGAGGCGCGTCAGCGGTGAGACCTCGCCGTAAAGCGAGGAAGCGTCGATGGCCCCACCGGAGGCCTCGCGCGAACCGCCGGCGATGGCCTCGTTGGCGACGAAGACGCTGCGGCTCACCGTCAGCAAAGAATCGACATTCGTCAACGCTCCCCCCGAAGCGCTGCCCCCCATGCTGATGGCCCGGTTGCCGCGGAATTGCGTGGCTGCGATGGTCGTGCGGCTGCCACTCG
>CANGGT010000267.1 GCA_947453375.1 Planctomycetaceae bacterium | reverse complement strand
TTGGGGATGCAGGCCACGCTCGTGAAGCCGCCGGCGAGTGCCGCCCGCGTGCCGCTGGCGATCGTCTCGTCCTCCTCGCGGCCCGGCTCGCGGAGATGGACATGCATGTCGATGAGGCCGGGGGTGACGATCATCCCGGCCGCATCGATCGTCTCGTCGGCACGGCCGGCGCCGGTCTCGCCGGGGCCGATGCCGGCGATCCTCCCGTCGACGATCCGCAGGTCGGCGATCCGGTCGATGTCCTGGGCCGGATCGATCACGCGTCCGCCCCGGATGAGCAGTGTGGCCATCAGTTTCCCCTCCCGTCGCCGGCGTTATTCATGGTCGAAGCTTCCCCGCGCGGCCCGCAGACGAGCCACAGCACGGCCATCCGCACGGCGAGTCCGTTGGCCACCTGGTCGAGAATCAGCGATTGCGGGCAGTCGGCCACCTCGGCCGTCACCTCGACGCCGCGGTTGATTGGTCCGGGGGCGAGGATGAGGAGCCCGGGGCGGGCTCGCTCCATCCGTTCGGCCGTCATGGCGTAGAGGTGGGCATACTCGCGCACCGACGGGAACGGACGGGTGTTTTGTCGCTCGAACTGGATGCGAAGGAGGTTGAGGACGTCGCACACAGGCACGATGGCGTCGAGATCGTGCGACACCTCCACCCCGAGTTCCCGCCACCGCGGCGAGACGAGGGTCGGCGGGCCGCAGACGATGACGCGGGCCCCGAGCTTGAGGAGGCCGTGGATGTTGGACCGGGCCGTGCGGCTATGGGCGATGTCGCCGACGAGCCCCACCGTTACGCCGGCGAGATCGCCGAGACGCTCACGGATCGAGAAGATGTCGAGCAGCCCCTGGGTCGGATGCTCGTGCGGGCCATCCCCGGCGTTGATGATGCCGACGTCGAGGTGCTGGGCGAGGAGGTGCGGGGTGCCGGGGGTGGTGTGGCGGACCACGACGGCGTCCATTCCCATCGCCTCGAGGTTCTTCGCCGTGTCGATGAACGACTCCCCCTTGGAGAGGCTGCTCCCAGACGCGGAGAAGTCGACGACGTCGGCACCGAGTCGCCGGGCTGCCAGCGAGAAGCTCGTTTTGGTGCGCGTCGAGTTTTCGAAAAACAGGTTGCAGATCGTTCGGCCGCCGAGCACCGAGAGCTTCCGGCGACACCCGTGGGTGGCCTCCTTGAAGCGGGCAGCGGTGTCGAGAAGGAGCCGAATCTCCTCGGGCGTAAGCCGTTCGAGATCGAGGAGATGGCGGTGGGTCCACGACGCCGGCACGGCGTCGGGAGAATCCAGGGAAGCTGGGGGGGAGGTGGACATGGCGGCATCCGGAGGGGAGGTCGTGGCTTCCGGTGGGGGCGGGCGGATTCTAGCAGGCGGGGAGAAATCGTCCTCCACTCCCGGCGAGGCTTCGCGGAGCCGGGGATTCCCTGGAGGAATTCGCCATCGCCGCGCACGCCGTGGCCCGGCCTCGTAGGGGTGGCTGGCGACGGGAAGGCCGCCGACCGCGCCGCAAACGTCATCTGGCCTTGCCTCCCGCAATCGGGTCGGCCTACCTTCCCGCGCGATCCGGTGAGCCGGTTCCGTGCTGGCGACGGTGTTCGACGTGAACACCGCGGGGGCAGCCGGTCGAGCGTCACCTTCGCGAGCGAGAATCCGATGGACAGCGAACGCGACACGACGTCGGCGGAGATCCCCGGTTGGGGACGATCCCTGGGGCGGGTGAAGCTCGGTCTGGCAGGGTGGACGTTGGCCGGAGTCGGCCTCCTCTCCCAGGTGGGCTGCATGTCGGCCCTCACCGCCACGACCCTCCGGGAGGCGCTCCGGGAGACAGCCGCCTCCCTCTCCTCCCCCCACGACCTCGACCACGCGTCGATGGCCCGGGTCGATCAACCGGAGGCCGATGCCGGAGCCGGGCCTGAGGAGATGGGCTCCGAGGACGACGTCGAACTCGAGCAGGTCATCGACAACGCCGTCGCCCGCCTCTCGGCCGCTGGCGGCATCGACGCTCCGACCCAGGAGCTGCTCATCAAGACCCTCGAACAGACCCGCCCCGAGGATTGGGCCGTGGTGGTCAACGAGTTTGCCGCGACGCTCGAAGCGACCCGCGGGGCTCCTTCCGCTGCCGATGGTGCGGCCGTCGGGAAGCCTGCCCGGCCGTCGAGCGGGGGGCTGATCGAATTGGACATCCCGACGCGGAGACCGGCGGCGGCCGACGCGGCTGCCACGGCCGCCGCGATTCCGGTGGATGGGCCGGCGGAAGATCTGGTGGCTGAAGTCGATCTTTCCGGCATTCCGCTGCTCGAGGTGGCGCCGGTGGTGATCGCTTCCGTTCCCGCCGCCCCGGCTCCCGTCGAGGTCCCGCCGACACCGCAACTCGTTGTGCCGCCGGCGACTCCACAAGCCCCGCAGCCGCTCCCCATCGCTGATGTTCCGGCCCGACCGATGACCGCCGCCGCAGTCCCTGCGCCGGTGGTTGTGGCAGCCCTCATCGAACCGCAGGGAACGCCGCTGCCGGTCGCCGACGTGCTCGTGGAGCAGGTCAACGACGCGGCGGCGCCGATGCCGCCGACCCCGGAATCGTTCGAGCCGCCGACCGTCACGGCCACCACCCCGGCCGTGCCTCTCGGTCCTGCCGTCAACAACGCCTGTTTCGCGACCCGGGTCCGCGGCTGGGGGAACGTCGAACGCTTCCCATCGACGACGTTCCGGCCGGGGCAGGAAGTGATCGTCTATTTCGAACTCGACCGTCTCCAGATCCGTTCGACTGGCGAAGGGCACACCACCGGCATCGATTCCAATTTCCGCCTGGTCGATGGCAGTGGTCAGCGCATCGGGCAATGGTCGTTCGAGCCGATCGTCGAGACCTGCCCCGCCCCGCGGCGCGACTACTTCGCCCGCTATTTCGTCCGCATCCCGGAGGACGCCAAGCCCGGCCGTCACCGCCTCGAGTGGAGCGTGACCGACACCGTGGCCGGTGCCACCCGTCAGGCCCATCTCGATCTCGAGGTCGTGGCGGAGTAGTCGGGTCGGGCTCGTTTGCCATCGAGGCGAGACCTTAGGGGCTGCCCAGGGCTCTGAAAATGGGCTCCTCACCAGAATCCGTCGGCAGCAGGCGAGAGGATAGCTCCCTTCGGGGTGCTGTTCACCCCGGAGGCGAGGAGCGATCGTCAGCCGGTCAGAAAAAACTGCCGAAGACGGGGGGAATCTCCCGGACTACGACGCGGAGACTCAATCCCTCGGCTTGGAGCTCACGGTCGAGGAGGTCGTCGGCGGCAGGATTCGCTTCGAGGACGCGCGCGACGATCGGCCGCCATCGCTCCAGGAAACGCTCGTGGGAGGGATGGCGGGGGTCGAGCCAATGATCGAGGAGACGCTGCCGCTTCCGGGGATCGGCCCAGAACATCCGCCCATATTCGAGCCGAGCTTCGTCCTGGTAGAGCAACCTTCGCATGGAATTGATTGTCGACAGGACGGGTGTTCAGGGCAAGGATCAAACCGAGAAAAGGGCGTCAAATCAGCCCCTGCAGCTTGGCCCAAGCGGCATGGGCTCGGTCGCGGGGCTCACCGCGCCGGAGCTTCGGGGCGAGAAGATCGGCAACTGACGGCACGATCAGCTCCAGCCGTGCGTAGTGTGCCGACAAGGCCCGATCGCGCCAGTTGGCTGGGAGCTCGTCGAGCACCGACCGCGGCAGCAGGTTGACATGCCAACCCCGTTGCCGCTCAAACTCGCTGCCGATCAGGGCGTCATAGCACATCCAGGCCAAGGCATCCGATTCAGTGACCGGATCAACGTCCATGCTGTTCTCCGGCAATGAGACGTCGAGACCAAGACGACCCGCGTGCCAGAGCAGGCCAGCCGACCCAATCAGCGTCATCGAAGCCGGCTCATCGAGGGCAGCTCCCCACTCGACGAGCCAATCGATGATCTGCTGGGGCTTCGAGAGTTCTCGACGGGGCATGGCAGATCACCTTCGAGAGGGCCGATCTTTCGTCAGCGATCAGGCCGCTTCCGTCTCAACCTTGCCGGGCAACTTGCTGAGAAGGACCTTCTGCAACTCGATCTTGTTGCCGGCGTTGTCAACGTCGATGCCCACGAGCCTGCCATCCGCATCGTAATCGAGGACAACGCCCTCCGAGATCTCGCGGCTCTCCACGCTCGGGCGGTCGCACAGCTCGATGTAGAGCGAGTCGGTATCGGCGTGATACTTGAGCTTCAAGTTTGGAACCCTCGGTCGGGAAAGGCATTGTGGACCGTCATTTTATCGTCCAGCGTCACCACTCGCAGGTACCGGCCATCAAGCTCGGGAATTGCGGCCCAAAACCGCCAGCGATTGGTTTCCTGAGGCTCGGAATGGACGGCGTTCTCGATGACAAACACGCACGATTCGGGCTTGATGTATGGACGCTTGCGCAGCACCTCGTTCAGGAAGTAGTTCGTGAACAGGTAGTCGGCCATGAGGATCGGTTCCGGCAACCAAACGTCGAGAAATCGGACTCCCAAATCTACCAAAGCCAACGGGCGAATGCCGTGGCTCACAACACCATTGGCTCGAAGGGCCGAGAGTCGATCGTCCGCATCGTCCGCATCGTCCGTCGTCCGGCTTGGCTCATAAGCCAGAGGCCTTCACCATGGCGAGGATGCCGGCCCTCACGGCCTCCGGAAATCGATCCCGCGCCGACACCACCAGAGCGAGATCGGGAGGAAGTGCGATGGATTCTGCGATGCTGCTCTCGGTGACTGAGGGTTTGCCCCGAGAAATCGGCCGGTTGTTCGCTTCCTGTCCCCGCCACTTTACGCCCGCCCGGCCATCCTGGTCCGGGTGGGCTTTTTCTTTGATGGGCCGCGGCATCCTGCCTCTCCTCGTACACGCCCAGCCATCCATGGCCCCTGCCGGCTGTTATTTTGCGTGGCCTCGTGCCGCGGCCCAGTTTTGTCACCTGGTGCAAACACCG
>CANGGT010000266.1 GCA_947453375.1 Planctomycetaceae bacterium | reverse complement strand
GGAACCTATTAGCAATCGCCTTGGATCGCACGCCGCAGCCCACGTAAATCTCGGTTGATGACATACTCTAAAATGCCCTTCCTGCGCTAATGAAAATGCCACTGAGTGTTTCGTAGTAGTAGTATCTAGTGCCATGAAACGTGGCTTCGTAGAAGTTTACGCTGACCGTACTCCCATTAAACGGCTTTTTTGGTGGATTGGCAAGCTTTGTGCCACTGTTGCGAATGTACCCAACAACGTTGTTGAATTGATTCTGTAGCGTTCCTGCGTTTTTTTTGGCTCCACGATGGCAATCCGAGTTCATGGGCATGGCGGGAGTACGAGTGTTGAAATGCCCTCCGCTGTGCAGCGGTCATCTGCGCCCAGGGAGTTGAGTGTCCTATTTGAGAAGCGACTGCTTGAGCAGGAGCAGAAAGAGTCTTTCCCGCCTCCGTAACGCCAGCAGCGCTCCTCAGGGCTGCAAGGCGTCCATACCCCATCGGCCCCAGCACGCCGAGGCCGAATCCGCCTGCGGTTTTACTCGTGCTGTGATCGAAGTCGCTCTCAACCGTGAAGCGGCCCCGCGACCAATCGACTAACGGGATCATGGGTATGCGGATCCGTTGATCCTCAGGCGTTCCGACGAATGCATCGGTGACGTCTGCGACCGAATTGACGTAGGAAATGGCCAGGTTTCCGGTGTGGGCGAAGTTGTCTTGCACGCCGTTGAGGCTGTTTGCCACCCCTTGCGCGAGCCCCTTGGCGGCCGCCGCGGCCATGTCGCCCAAGGTTGAAAGCGAGTCGAGCCATTTCTTGAGCGTGGCTGGCGATATGAGGCTCTGGGACGCCTTCACCTGCTCGACATGGATCTGGCCACCGAGAATTCCCAGGTCAGCGACGATGCCCGTCACTTTGACGTGGTAGACGCCATTGGCCTCAGCCGCGGCGACCATCGAGGTCTTCCGTGCCGGGGCGACTTCCTTGACGGCGGCAAGTTCCGCGCCGGCAACGTCCTTCTTGTAGTCGGCGCTGATCGTCGCCCGCTCGCGGGCGTTGAGAATCACCGCGCCGCACTGGGCCGCTGCGTAGGTTCCCCAGGCAGACTGGAGATCCTGAGCGAGGATGACGTCGGCTTTCGCCACCGCCTTCCGCTCGACGGTCTCCGCGGCCGCAATCGCCTTCGTCGCCTTGAGGCTCGCCGCTGTCGCGGCGTCCACAAAGCCCGTTTGCACGGCATTGAGTGCCCGCGTCAGATCGCCCGCGGCCTTCGAGACCGCCGCGGAATAGATCGAGCCCGCGGCCGCGACGGCTTTGCCAGCCGTGGCACCGGCAATCGCTCCGGCGATCCCGAAGTCGGCATCGGCCTGGGCCTGGGCCGCGGCCGCCGCGCTCCACGCCGGCCCGACGATCGACGCCCAGGCGAGCCCCGCCCCGGCGATCTGGCGATCGCGCCGCGCATCAGCGCTCGACTCGGCTGCCGAGAGGACGGCGTCGGCATGGGCGTCGGCGGCTTGGACGAACGACTCATGAGAAAACGATGCCGCGGCGTACGCCGCGGCTCACGCCGGCCAGAGGAGTTCGAGGGCGCGGTCGGCGATGCCGATGCGGGCCCGCATGCCGGACTCGAACTTCACGAAGTCCTGCTCCATGCCGTCGCTGAAGATCACTCCTCCCGTGGGCATCTGCGAAACCAGGTCGAGCGTCTCGCTCCCGGTGATCGGGCCCCAGACGATCTCTGCGGTGCTCGAGAGACTCGTGAACGGTTCGCGGACACTGAAGCGCAGCTCGCGGGCCGTGGCGTCGAAGGCGTAGCGTTCGGCGAGATTCCCCACCGCCTTCTTCCCGAGATGGGCCGTCGCCACCCCCGCCGCGGCGGTCAGCACCGAGCGGTACCAGCCGGTGGAGCCGGCGCCGGTGGAGACGATCACGCCGCTCGACGATTGATTCTCGACGTTCCGCCGGTATTCGATCCGGTAGCGGGCCGAGGCGTGCGACTGGATGCCGATGAAGAGATCGTTGACGGCGTCGATCGTCTGGCCGTCGTCGAGCCGGGCCCGGGCCATCGTGATCTTGCGGACGGGGAGCGAGTCGGCGAGGGCCGCCGCGACCGCCGCCGCCGCGCCCGCGATCGGAAAGGGAACGAGGACCCCGTCGATCCGCTCGGGATCGGGGTTGATCCCGAGGACCGGCTGCGTGGCGAGATACTTGGCAACGTTGACGACGAGGCCATCGGGCCCGAGCGTGACGACCAGATCGTGGGGGCCGAAGAGGAAGTTGGGGAGGAAGCCACGCTCGATCCACTGGCAGCGGATCCCGGCCGGGAGCGCCTTGCGGAGCGCCTGCCGGGCCTCCTCGTAGGTCTCGTGGGCCTGCTCCACCTCGGCGAACGACTCGCCCCGGTTTTCAGCGAGGAAGCGGGCCTGACCGCGCGTGCCATGCCGCTCGACGAGCTCCTCGAGCATCGTCTTTCGCGTCACGACGACGATCTTCGTGAAACGCTCCCCCGCTCCCATCGCCCGTCTCCCCGAGGCCCTTGGGGGCGGTGTCAGTGTCCGCCGGCACGGCCGGAGGCATGCTCCGCGCCGGAGGCCTTGTCATTGAGGAGGCTTGCGAGCAGCTCGCTCGTGATCGTCAGGTTGCCGATGCTGCCGGCATTGTCGGCCAGCTCGCGCATCGCGTGAGCGAGGAGGAGCTTCGATTCGAGCCCCGCATAGACGGCGAGCTTCTTCCGCTCGGCGTCGGCGTCGGCGTCGGCCTGGATCGCCCGGGCCGCCGCGGCGTTCTCCGCCTCGCGGAGGCTGTTGGCACCGACGAGCTCGATCATCCCCTTCCGCTGCTCCTCGAGCGCCTTGTCGGAGGCGAGCTCCTTCTCGCGGATGCTCCGCTCCTCGTCGATCGTCGCGGCCCGCCGGGCGTAGACGGCGATATCGGCGCGGCGGAGGAGCGATTCACGAAGCTCGGCCTCGAGGGCCTTGGCGACTTCGGGCGTGGGGCGGACGGAGAGAAACTCCACCGAAAGGATCTCGACCCCCATCTCCTCGAGCATTCCCCCTGTTCCGAGCACGCCGCTGACAGCCGCGGCGAGCACCGGCGCGTCGCCGAGAGCCTTCTCGAGGGGGCGGGTGCCGATCTCGCCGCGGGTCGCCACCTGAACGAGGTTCGCCACCCGGCGGCCGACCTTCTCGCGGTCGTCGGAGAGGGGCGCCTGGGTGAGCGGGTCGACGCTGAAGTTGAAGAGCTGGGCGGCCCGCTTCGGCTCGCTGATCCTGAAAGTGGCCTGCCCCTGAATCGTGACCTGCTGGTGGTCGGCCGAGAGCTCGTTGAAGACGAAGCTCACGTCCTGGCTCTGCGTCGGCACCGCTACCACCTGGGTGTTGTAGCGCCAGTAGTAGAAGGCCTTCGCCTGCCCTTCACCGCGCAGCTGCCCGCCGGAATAGCGGATGATGTAGTCGGTCGGTTGGCCCTTGAAGTAGGGAAACCACATGATCGGCGCCTCCGGGGAAAACTCCGCTTCATTCTGATTCCGCCGGAACTCGAGTCAATCTGGTGGTCGGCCAGAGCGCCGGGCGGCCGGCCGGGGGGACGGCCGCGCGAGGCGGTCGCCGAGGAGGAGCGTGGCGACGAAGCCGATCGCAGCCCCGGAGAGGTGGCCTGTGAAGCTCAGCTGCGGCACGAGGGTGTCGATAGCCATCTGGCCGATCACCGCCCCGGCCATCGCCAGGCCGCGGTTGCGGGCGGCGACGGCTCCCTCGTTGAGCCAGCCGCGGAGCATCATCGCGGCGGAGGCACCGATGAGCCCCATCACGGCGCCAGAGGCCCCGACGACGATCAGACGCTCCCCGGTGATCCAACTCCCAGCCGCGACGGTGGCCATCGATCCGATCCCGGCGAGCAAATAGACGACGAGAGTACGGCCCCGTCCGAGGCCGGCTTCGGCCTGCGGCCCGAGGATGGCAAGTGCCCCGAGGTTCATGATCAGGTGGAGGGGCCCGAAGTGGAGGAAGGTGGAGGTGAGCAGCCGCCACCACTCTCCCCGGCCGACGCACTCATGGCACAGGGCCCCGAGGCGGTGGAGGACCTCAATGTCGGTGCTCCCGTCGAACGCCACCTCGACCGCAAAGCCGAGGACGTTGATCGCCACGAGGCTCCATGTCACGAGACTCGCGCCGGCCGCCGGGGGATTTTTCTGCCCGAAGCGGATCTCCTTCTCCAGCCGGTCGGCCTCCGCGGCGACAAACGCCCGGCGCGACGCGTCGAGGGGGGCGATCGGCTCGTGGGTCGCGGTGATTCGCTGCCGGATCGCCTTCTCCCACACTTCGTTGCCTTCGGGGAGCAGCCGCTCGAATTCGGCCCGGGCTCGGTCGACTTCGCCCGCCCGCAATCGGGCCGTCGCCAGCCAGTAGTCGCGGTACAGCGACGGCGCCGCCGCGAGCGATCCGCCGAAGATGCGTTCTACGCCCTCGGGATGCCCCGCGAACGCGAACAGGTGGAGCTGGATCGATTCGCGAAGAATGGCCTGCGGAATCGCTCCGATCCGCTTTTTCTTGTTTTGGTAAAGATCGACCATCCCAGCGGTGTCCCCCGTCTCACCGAGCGCGCGGAGGACCGCGGCGAGCAACTCGCCATCCCGCCCGATCCATTCGGGATTGACCGCCGACCAGGCGAGAATCCCTTCCCAGTTCTGCGTCAGGCGGCAACGGAGAATGGTCGCCCGTTGACCGACCATGTTCCGGAGTCGACAGAGCGGCTCGAGGACGGCGACGGCTCCATCCTCATCCCCCCGTGCCGTGAGGGCGACCGCATCGATGAACCGGGAAGACCCGGGCCAGCCGTCGGCGGGGTGGAGCAAGGCGGCAAGATCGGCGAGCCGCTTCGCCGGGCCGTACCGCTCGCGGAAGACGAGGCGAGAACTGGCGTTTGAAAGGATCGACGGGAGGCAGACGAACACGAGCCACAGTGCCCCGGCGCCGCCGATGACGACTGGTTGGCCGAGCAACCTCCCCACCAACGCGACCGCCATGATCGTCGCGAAGACGATGAGCCAACCCCGCTGCACG
>CANGGT010000265.1 GCA_947453375.1 Planctomycetaceae bacterium | reverse complement strand
TGGCTCTGCTTGAACGTGGGGCAAGGGAAGATCGATCTTAAGCCATCGCGTCGTGTTCGGGTCGTGGTCGTTGGGCGGCCCTGCCCTTGGGGTACATCGCATTGAAAAAGTTTGCGTCTAGTCTCGGCGTCATAACAATCATTGTGGGCCTTCAACTCGCCAGAGCGGCCGCATCGCTCGGTGTCCCGGGAGCGGATGAGAAGCGGTACATCCATCTCGAGGAAGCGACCTCAAACTCTGCGAGAGCGATCAATGCCTACACAGGCGGAAGTCTTTCCACTCGTAATCGTCATGCCGAGGACAAGATCAGGACGCTACGGGAAGAACGGCTTCAGCGGCAATTGTTCATGACGATCGGCAGTGGTAGCTGTGTCGTTGCTGGTATCGCCATGTCGGTCTATGCATTTCTCTCAGGAAGGTCTGCCCGCGGCGGGCGTTGATGGTGACATGGGGATCTCGCTATTGAAGGCAGTGATATCCCTGACAGCGTCATGGGGTGCCGGCTGTCGCCCGGGTCAGACTCGCGTCTCGGCAGGTTCGCACTCGACGTCGATCTGGAAGACGTTCGTCCGTTGGTTGTCTACCGCAGCGCCGAATTGGGCGACGTTGTAACTACCGCCCGCCCAGGCACCGGAGGTCAGCAGCCGCACACGGATCCAGATCGTCGCGCTCCCGAGGCATGCCTCGGGGAGCGGCCCGTTGGCCGTGACGACCCTTCCCCATGCCGGCGGGTCGAGGCCGTCCTCGATCGGGATCCATGTCTCGCCGTCACGCGAGGCTTCGATCGCGCCGGCGCCACGGCCGACCACCCCGTTGGTGACTGCGTCGTCCCAGGTCGCGAGATGGGCGACGAGATGGCACCGGCGGCTCTTGCCCGGAAGGTCGAATCGGTACACGAGGCTCCCTTCGACGTCGTGCTCGTTCGGGGCCCAATACGACCGGTCCGTGCCGAACGGTTCATGCCATTTGCGGACCCCGGTCGAGGCGACGAGGTACGTCTCGGCTCCTTCGGCATCGATCGTCGGGAAACCGAAACGAAAATCGGGGCGGGCGATCGGCGTCTGGATCGAGCCGTCGGGGAGGACGCGATTGCCGTGATCGTCGGTGCCGGCGCTGCCGTCGTCGGTGTTGACCGTGAGTTGGTTCCTTGTCGTTTCGAGGCCCGACTTCCAGCCGCGAGAGGCGCCGACGACCGCCGCCGCGGTTGCCCCGGTTGCCGTGAGGATCAGGCTGCGCCGGCTCAAGCCCGCCCTGCGGGTAGGCCCTTCCTCGATCGTCTGCCGGGCCCAGTCCTTTGGCGCCGATGGGGCCGTGGCGAGGATCGCCGTGAGCCGGCGGGCGAGATCGGCCGCGTCGGCCGGACGGTCTGCAGGGGAACGCTCGAGGCAGGCGTCGACGATCGCCGCGATCGCGCGCGAGGTTCGGCCTCGTGCCGTTGTAGCGAGGCCGGGCTCGTGCCGACCGACGGTCGCGATCGCGGCGAGAACCGACATCCCGCTGACATCGAACGGGAGCCTGCCGGTGACGAGCTCGTGGAGGATCATACCGAGCGACCAGACGTCGCTGCGTGCATCAGCGTCGGCGCTGCCGAGGAGCTCCGGGGGGGAGTATTGGATCGTCCCGATGAGCTGACCGGTCCGCGTCAGCGAGGCGGTCGTCGTGTCACTCCCGCAGGCGTGGGCCACGCCGAAGTCGATCACCTTTGGGAATCCATCGGCAGCGACCAGCACGTTGCCCGGCTTGAGATCGCGGTGATGGATGCTGAGGGCATGCCCGGCGGCCACCGCCTCGCAGACGTCGCGGAACAGCCTGACACGCTGTTCGAGTGGAAGGGCGAGTCTCGCGGCGTGGAGCGTGATCGGCTCCGCGCCGGGGATGTACTCCATGACGAAATAGGGGAACTGCGTGCCCCCCTGCTCATGGATGCCGGCGGTGTAGATCCGGCACACCCAGGGGTGGCTGATCCGGCCGAGGAGCGACATCTCGCGGACGAATCGTCTTGTGTGCTCGAGATCGAGCCGCCCCGGGCGCTGAACCTTGACGGCGACAGCGCGCTTCGGCGTCTCCTGCTCCCCTTCGTAGATCCTCCCCATCCCCCCTTCCCCGATGAGGCGGACGAGGGTCACTTCGCCAAGCTGCTTGCCGAGCAGCGGATCGGAGGGCTCGGGGGATCCCCGCTCGACGGCCTGCCAGATCGTCTCGAGATCGAAGGCGAGCGATGGATCGGTGTCGGCCTTCTGAGGGGACGGCCGACCCGCGGTTGCTCCGTCCTCATCGGCAGGCCGAGGCCTGTTTTCAGTGGGATCACTTGCCATGGATCGGATCCGTGCGGTCAGTCGATCGTCGGAGGGGCGTCGCCGCAGGCGTCGCGGATCCGTTGCTTCACCTCATCCCAACGCCGCTTCACCGTCCGTACGGAGCAGCCGAGGTGCGCGGCGACCTCGGCCTGATCGGCCCCGAGATACCAGGCGAGTTCAAAAACCTCTCGCTCATCCGCTGGGAGGCGCTCGGCGAGATCGTGGAGTGCCGTCCAGCGGTCGAGTTCCGCATCGGCGGCGTGCGGGTCCGCGGCGAAGGCGACGCGCATCACCACTTCGCCGTCGACGATCGCCGAGTTGCTGTCGTGGTTTGACGCATACGACTCGGGGCCACGGTGTTTCCGAACCAGGTCGACGAGTTCACGGCGGATTTGGAGGGCGGCGAGATTGACGAGGTGCTTCGGGCTCTCCGGCACGGTCTCGTCGAGGGCACGGAGGAAGCGGAGTGAGGCGTTCTGGACGACGTCGTCGGTGTCGTCCCAGCGGCGCACGGCCTTGTACGACCGGAGCATCCGATGGGCCATCGACCGCATCCGTTCGGTCATGAGCTCCACGATCCGCTCCCGCGCGGCAGGGTCGCCTCCCCGAAGGGCGTCGAAGCCAGCCTCGAGGGCGCGGCAGAGCGTCGCATCGGTGGCTGGCGTGGAGCGGGGCATGGAGGGAATTCCGGTAGAAGCAAGAGTCTATCAGGCTCCCTCCCCCCCCGCAGGTGCATCACCCCTGAGGCGGGACTGAAACCCATTCGGAGGTGGCGCTCCCCTGGCTGTCCTCGGCGCGGACGGCGATGCGGATCGTCGATCCGGGGGCGAGGCCGGCGATCCGTGCCGTCGTCGTCGGTGCCGTCACCCCGGCAACCTTCCGGGCCGCTCGCCCCGTCCAGAGGAACACCGTGTAGCTCTTCGCCCCTCCCACCCCTTGCCACGACACATCGACCGTCGTCGCCGACACGACCTTGATCGTGATTCCCGTCGGCGTCGTGACCCCCGCAGCGAGCGTGGCTTGCGCTGTCGCTGCGGCGCTGCCGGCACTGTTCCAGGCCTCGAGCCGCCAGGTGTGCGTCGACCGGGGCACGAGGCCTGTGAGCGTTGCCGACGTCGTGGCGGCGTCATAGCTCGCAACAAGTGTCACCGTGCCGCCGGTGGTCTCGTAAAGCCGATAGCCACTCGCTCCCGACACGCTCCCCCACGTCAACGTTGCGGTCGAGGAGGTGACGGCCACGGCGAGGCTCGTCGGTGCGGCCGGGGCGCTGGGAGCCGCCGCGCTTCCCCAGGCAACGAGATCGCGCACGAGCGCCTCGGCGACCGGCGAGCCCCGGCCGGTGACGAGATCGTAGCCCGGGCCGGCGGCGAGTCGGGGCGTGCCGTTGCTCGAGCCGGAGACGATGTCACGGAAATCCGCCGCCGGCAGACTGTAGAGCGCCGGGAGAAGCTCCTTGCGGCCGTCGAGGGGGGCGGCACCCCGGAGGGCGCGCCCCTGTGCGACGATCGCCGCGATCCCGGCCCACTGGGGCGTGGCGATGCTCGTCCCGCCGTAAGCCATCCACGGCGTCTTCGCGCCGTTGGCCTTGGAATCGCAGACGGCTAGGCCCGTGGCCGGATCGGAGACGAGGGCGACATCGGGGGTGGCCCGCTTCTTCGTCGTCTGCATGACGACGCCCGCTTGATACAGGGGGCGGGCCTCGTAGGCACTCACCCCGCCGCCGCTGCGGCCCCAGGCAGATTCGACAGCCACCCCTCCCTTGCCGAGCGTCAGGGACGTGCCCCCGATGGCAACGACGTTCGGGCTCATGGCGGGGTAGATGCCCGGAGCGCCCCGGTCGCCGCTGGCGGCGAAGAAGCTCACCGGTGGATGCCCGGCGGGGGTCGTGAAGGTGACATCGTCGGCGGTCTCCCCCGCATACTCCCCCTGCCCCCAACTCATCGACACCGCCACGACGCCGGGCGCCGAGCGGGCGTATTTGACCGCGGCGAGCATGTCGGCCGTGGCGTTACTCTTGGCTTCGACCAGAAGGATCGAGGCGCCGGGAGCAGACGCATGCGCCCATTGCACGTCGAGGCAGGTCTCGGTCGACCAAGAAGCGTTGAAGGCCGGTAGCGTTTTGCCACCGGTCTGGTTGACCTTCTCAAAGGATGGGGGAGCAGGGATCCCGAACGTGGCGTTGAAGGTGGCGAGGTCGGCGGCGATGTTCGGGCTGTCGTAGGCGGTGACGATGGCGATCGTCGTCCCGCGGCCATCGGCCGGCGTGCCGCCGAAGGAGATCTGATCGAGTCCGTAGGCATGGCGGATCTGCGCCGGCGTGAATCCGGTCGGGCCGGGGGCGGCCATCGGTTGAGCCGCGCCCCGCAGCGCCGTCGACGTGGCGGCCCCGAGCCAGGCAGGCTCGAAGGCCGCGCCTGGGAGCGCTACCGGCGAGGCGGAGAATGCTTGCCGGGATTCGAGCACTTCAGGGGCGTGGAGCCGCGATCTTTGCCCCCGGCCCCGATTCCTGCCAGACGTTGGCCACCATCCCATGGCGTGCTCCCTCCGCGGCGGCGCTCTCCGACGGGCAGGCGCCCGCTGCATTGCTCGTTGGCCCCGCCGTGAGGTGGTCGAACCATCGGGCCATCGGAAAAACCTTCGGCATCGGGTGAGTCCCGGCCGGTGCCCGATCGGCCCGGGCGTCAGCCCTCCGCGCTTCGGCAGGGTCGGAAGGCGTCAGGGTCGACGCCAACCACCCCGTCGATGGGGCCGGGGGGCACGGGCGG
>CANGGT010000264.1 GCA_947453375.1 Planctomycetaceae bacterium | reverse complement strand
GTCTTTGAGGGCCGGGCCGATGTTGCCATGGTCGTCGAAGTAGCCGGTGTTGAGCGAGACATAGCGAACCCCCGCTTCGACGAGCCGGCGGGCCATGAGCGCCTGCTCTCCCCAGCCGGCGCCGTAACGATCGCGGAGGGCCTGCGGCTCCTCCGAGATGTCGAACGCCTTGCGGACCTTGCCGGAAAGGACCAAGTCCATCGCCTGCTGCTCGGCCTTGTCCATCTGGTCGAACGTCCGCTCCCGGTCGATGCGGTGCTTGAGGTCGTCGAGCTGGCCGCGGAGCGACACCCGATCGATGAGCCGCTTCTCCGACAGGCCGTCGGTGAGGGCGAAGCTCTTGGCGTCGCTCGTCGGCAGGCTCCCCGCCTCGTTGCCGTAGCTGAAGGAGCCGTACTGGAGGGGATTGTGATTGACGCCGAGCCAGGCGGCGCCGTGGAAGCCGAAGCCGCCGTCATTCATGTTCACCGCGGCGAGCGACCCCGGGATCTTGGGGCCGAGAAGGTGGGAGGCGACGGCGCCCATCGAGGGATAGCGCGGCTTGCGATCGCTGCCGTTGGCGCCGGTGCGGCCGGTGAGCATCCAGTGGGCGGCGGCCCAGTGGTCGCCGTTGCCGTGGGAGAAGCTGCGGATCACCGTGCACTTGTCCATCACCTTGGCGTGCGCGGGGAGAAGCTCGCAGATGTCGAGGCCGGGAAGGCTCGTGCCGATCGGCTGGAAGGGGCCGCGGAACTCTGCCGGGGCGTCGGGCTTCATGTCGAAGGTGTCGAGCTGCGACGGGCCACCATGCATCCAGACGAGGATCACGCTCTTTCGCGACTTCGCGCCAGGATGGACGAGCCCGGCGGTCTCCGCCCGGACAAGCTCTGGGAGCGACAGCCCGAAGGCCCCAAGGGCCCCGATATGGATCGCGCGGCGGCGCGAGATCCGGTCGCACATCGCCCGCGCACCGGAGGAACGGCCGAGGATGGAGAGCATGGTGGAAACCTCCCGGAAGTCGACGGAATGGGGCCGAGGCGGCTGCTCGCTCCCCAAGGAAACCCTTGGAAGGCTACGGCCAGATCTTCAGCAGAACAAAAATAGGCTCTCGCCAACCCTCAAATCTACCCCAGAGACCGTGCCCGGGGAGCCCCCGCGAACGCCACGGCCGTGGCCAGAAACCCTTTTCAGTCAACGACTTGGGGGAAATCCATAGGGGGCAAGCGGATCGATCAGCCCGCCTCACTCCGCGCCGAGCGTCAAAAACATCCGCGCCGCTGCATCCCGAAAGACCTCCTCCCACTCCGGGGCCACGAGGCAGTCGCAGTCTTCCTGGGCGTAGCCGGTGTTGGCCCGCTGGCGGGCGGTGGGAAGGTAGTGGAGATAGCCGTTGGTGTAGCCGGCGACGAAGGCGGTCGGGTGGCCAGCGGCCTGCTTCACGTCGAGGCCGACGCCGGAGACGAGTTCCCCCGGGAAGGTGACGAGGCGGAAGTCACCGACCCGAAGTCCGCCGATCTCGGCGTCGAGCGGCGCCCCGTCGGCCGAGTCGCGGCGGGCGAGATGGGATGTGAGGAGGGCGAGATTGACGTTGAGGCGGGTGATCCGCTCCATCGCGTCGATGTTTTTTCGGTAAGCCGCCACCTCGGCTGCGAGGAGCCGATCGTGCTCGGCAGTCTCATCAGCGCCGTCGGCGGCGAGGCCGCGCTCGTGGAGCGTCCGCTGCCGCGACCGCCCCGGATCGCCGGGGGAGACGGCTTGGGCGATGAGGGTGGGGAGAAACTGCTCGAAGGAGATGTTCGTCGGGGCGAGCCCTTCGACGAGCGCCGCGCGCTCGGCTTTGAGGCGCTCGATCCGCGCCTCGTAGTCGGTGCCGCGTGGCAGGTGGACAAGCTCGCTTGCGATCTGGAATGGCGCGTCGGCCGTCGTCTCGATCCGCGCAAGCCCCGCGAGCACCGTGCCGCCGAGCATGCTCCCGAGCGGCTCGGCATCGGCCGGCCGGTCGACCTCCTTGTAGCGGACGGGGTTGATGTCGCCGCCACAGCCCTGGACGAAGAACGCGACGGCGCCCCCTCCGAGCGCTTCCTCGACGACCCGCGAGGCGACGGCAGGGAAATCGGCCGACGTGCCGCGGCGCGGCGGATTCATGATCGGATGGCAGGCGAAGAGATAGACGACGGCCAGCGGCGAGCCGTCGAGGCGATCGAGCTCGAGAAGCCCCACCTGGGGGTCGATCGGGGCGACGGCGGCGATCGCCTCATCGGCCGGCATTGAATAGGCCCGGCGCATGTCCGCCTGCGAACCGTCGACGAGATCGACGCGCCGATTCTCGCTGATCCGCGCTTCGCTCGCCGTGCCCGTGCCCGCCTTCACCGCCACCATGCTCTGCTTCGCGGCCGCCACAGCCGCCACGACCCGGTCGGCGACGTCGGCGCAGACCGCCGCATGGCAGTGGCTGGCGTTGACGATCACGGCCTCGGGGGGAATCGCGTGCTCGCGGGCGAGTCGCTCGCGGAGCTTGGCGAGAAACGGGTCGCCGATCGGGCCGATCCCGCCGATGGCGACGACGTCGATCGTGACGAGCACCCCGCGCTTCCCCTCCTGCTCGAGGAGCAGCACTTTCGCAAGCGCCGGATCGTGCACCTTCTCGGCGCCGGGATCGGTGACGTCGACCACCGCCGTGCCGGCCCGCAGTTCGGCGGCGGCGAGCGGCGCTGCGGCGACGGCCGCGAAGACCCCGCCGAGGAGTGCGAGCGAAACGAAACGCGCGATCATCCCATCATCCCTCCGCAGCCTCCCATGCCGCACTGTGGCTTGCCGCAGCCTCCCGGCTCGGGGCTGGCGTTCCCCTTGCCGCCGGCGACATGGCCGGAGACGACGCTCAACAGCTTGTCGAGCTTCCGGCTGTGGCAATGGGGGCACTCTGGGGTGTCGTCGCCGCGGACGAGCAGTTCAAAGCTCTTGTCACACTTTTGACAGACATATTCATAGAGGGGCATGACACGCTTCGCTCCGGGGTTTTGAGAGCATGAATCGTACACCGAACCGAGCGCCCGCCGATCGCCCTTCGCATCCCCCGCTGCCGGCGGGTAAAAATGAGCCTTCGCCCATGATCCCGCCGAGGAGAGCCCCGTGACTGATCCCGTCCTCACCATTCCCGGCCGGCCGATCGAGGGATTCTGCGACGGCGCGCGGCGCCAGTCGCGCCGCCACGCCCTGAAGATCGGCGGCCTCGCCCTCGGCGGGCTGTCGATGTCGCGGCTGTTGGCCGCCGAGGCGACCGGAGCCCGAAGCACCGCCGTGTCCGGCGGCCTCGGCCACAAGGCCGTGATCATGGTCTATCTGCCGGGGGGCCCGTCGCATCAGGACATGGTCGACTTGAAGATGGAGGCGCCGGCCGAGATCCGCGGGAGCTTCCGGCCGATCGCCACGAGCGTGCCGGGGATCGAGATCTGCGAGCATCTGCCGCGGCTGGCGGGGATGATGGAGAAGTTTGCCATCATCCGCTCGCTCCACGGCGGCCTCGATCAGCACTGCTCCGATCTCTGCCTGTCGGGCTATCCGATCGGCCCGCGCGGCAGGCAGGATGGCCATCCTTCGCTCGGCGCTTCCCTCTCGCGCCTCGAGGGTCCCGTCGACCGGGCCGTGCCGCCGTTTGTTGGCCTCACGATCAAGACCCGCCACGCTCCCTACGGGAATCCCGGGCTGCCCGGCTTTCTCGGCGCCGCCCACGCCCCCTGCCAGCCCGACGACGAGGGGCTGGCGAGCATGCGGCTCTCTGGCGTCACGCTCGATAAGCTCGGCGACCGCCGCGGCCTCGTCGAGGGGATCGACCGCTTCCGCCGGTGGCGCGACGCTGCCACCACCGCCGGCCACGATGCCTATGCGGCGAAGGCGTTTGATGTGTTGACCTCGAGCCGGTTCGTCGAGGCGCTCGACGTGGAACGGGAAGACGCCGCCACGCGCGATCGCTACGGCCGCGGCTCGGCCGACCCGGCCTTCGGGGAGGATGCCGGGCCGCATTGGATGGATCAATTCCTCGTCGCCCGGCGCCTCGTCGAGGCGGGGGTGCGGTGCGTGACGCTCTCCTTTGGCAGCTGGGACCGCCACCATTCCAACTTCGCCCGCCTCCCCGACCAGCTCGCCCGCTTCGACCAGGCGATCACGGCGCTCGTCGGCGATCTCCACGACCGCGGCCTCGACAAGGACGTGAGCGTCGTCGCCTGGGGTGAGTTTGGCCGGACGCCGCGGATCAACAAGGATGCCGGCCGCGACCACTGGCCGCAGGCCTCTTGCTGTCTCCTTGCCGGCGGCGGGATGCGGACCGGGCAAGTGATCGGCTCGACGAACCGGCTCGGCGAGGTGCCGCAGGATCGCCCCGTCCACTATCAGGACGTCTTCGCCACGCTTTACCACCGGCTCGGTATCGACGTTGCCACAACGACGATCCCCGACCACGCCGGCCGGCCGCAATATCTCCTCGACCACCGCGAGCCGATCGCCGAGCTGATCTGACCAGCAAGGCGGCCGGAACCCCTGACAGAGACTCGTGTCATCAACGGCCGGGATTCGCCGTCGGGAACTGGGCCCCGACTTCTTCGAGCCAGGCCTCGAGTTCGCGACGCATCCCGGCGGCCCGCGCGGGCTCGGCTGCCGCCCGGTCGGTTCGCTCCCCGGGATCGTCGCGGAGGTTGTAGAGCTCGTCGTGGCCATCCTCGTAGAAATGAACGAGCCGCCAATCGGCCGCGCGGATGGCGGAGTGGGGGGTGGCGCCGCCGGGATGGTAGTGGGGATAGTGCCAGTGGATCGCGTGGCGGTCGAGGGAGCCGCCGCGGAAGATCGGCGCCAGGCTCGCGCCATCGAGCGGCGCTCCCGGCTCGGCTCCGGCGCCGGTCAGATCGAGGATCGTCGCCGGGATGTCCATCGTGATCACCGGCTCGTCGCTTGTCGTGCCCGGCGCCGTCAGGCCGGGCCACGAGACGATGAACGGCACGCGCACGCCCCCTTCCCAGGCCGATCCCTTACCGGCGCGGAGGGGACGGTTGTCGGTGATCGGGAGGAGGCCGCCGTTGTCGCTCGAGAAGATGATCGCCGTC
>CANGGT010000263.1 GCA_947453375.1 Planctomycetaceae bacterium | reverse complement strand
CGCTGCATCGTTCATGCGGGGGCCGTTCTCGGCGCCTATGGCTTCGGCTACAAGTCGGGGCCTACCGGCCACGTCCTCTCAGCCCAGCTCGGCTGGGTGGAACTCGGTGACGACGTCGAGATCGGCGCCAACACGACGATCGACCGGGGGACGTACGGCGCGACAGCGATCGGCGCCGGCACGAAGATCGACAACCTCGTGATGATCGCCCACAACTGCCGCATCGGCCGGCACGCCATGATCTGCTCGCAGGTCGGCGTGGCGGGGAGCACCACGACCGGCGACTTCGTCGTCATGGCGGGGCAGGTGGGGGTGCGCGATCATGTCCACATCGGCGACCGGGCGATCCTCGGGGCCAGATCGGGAGTTTCGAGCGACATTCCCGCCGGGATCACCGTCCTCGGCGAGCCGGCGATCGAGCTGCGCGATCGCAAGCTGCAACTGGCGACGATGAGCAAGCTCCCCGAGATGCGCAAGACCCTCAAGGACCTCGCCGCGCGCGTCGCCACGCTCGAGGGGGACCGTAACGCGGAGTCGACGCGGGCCGCGTGACCGCTCTTTCCTGCCTGCCGGTCTTCCGTTTCGCCCCGCCACTCCCTTCCCGCCATGCATCACGAGCAGCCACTGCCAAGGTCGTTTCCCGGTGACGGGGCGCTCGATCTCCGGGGCGAGACCGTCGGCATCATCGCCGGATGGGGGCGCTATCCGGTGATGGTGGCCGAGGCGGTGCGGCGCCATGGGGGCAGGACGGCGATCCTCGAGGTTCGCGGCCATGCCGATGCCGACCTCGAGTCACTCGCCGACATCCACGGCGCCGTCGGGCTCGCGCAGCTCGGCGGGGCGATCGCATTCTTCAAGCGTCATGGCGTGAAGCGCGTGGCGATGGCGGGGAAAGTCCACAAAGTGAAGCTCTTCGCCCGAGGGGCCTGGCGCCACCATCTCCCCGACTGGACGGCGCTGAAGGTCTTCTGGCCGCATTTCATCTCCCGACGGCGCGACAACCGCGACGATTCGCTTCTCGGCCTGATCTCGGCGACGTTCGACGCTGCTGGCGTGCGGATCTGCCCGGCCACCGACTTCGCCCCCGAGCTCCTCGCCGTGCCGGGGACCCTCGCCGGGCGCGGCCTGTCGGAATTGGAGATGGCCGACGTCGCCTTCGGCTGGCGGCTCGCGAAGGAGCTCGGAGCCCACGACATCGGCCAGACGGTTGTCGTCCGCAACCGGGCGCCGATCGCCCTGGAAGCGATCGAGGGGACCGATGAATGCATCCGCCGCGCCGGCCGGCTCTGTCCTTCCGGTGGCCTCGTCGTGGTGAAGGTCGCCAAGCCGCAGCAGGATCTGCGCTTCGACATGCCGACGGTCGGCATCGGAACGCTCGAGTCCCTCGGGGCCGCCGGAGCCCGCGTTCTAGCGATCGAGGCGGAGAAGACGATCCTCGTCGATGCTCCAGCCCTGCTCGACTTCGCCGAGCGAAAGGGGATCACGATCGCCAGCTTCCCGGACAGGGCCTTCAGCGGCGCCTCCGGATTCTCTCGGGCAGCCTGACGACGAGGAGCCTCTTTCCAGCGCGCGGCCGTATACTGCGGGGCATGGCACGCCTCCTCTCCCTTCGTCGTGGACTCTTCCCCTCGACCTGGCTCCGTCTCGGGGCTGTCACGCTGCTCGTTTCTCTGGCGACGCTTCCGGCGTCCGCCTGGCAGACGCCCGGCCCGGCGGTGGACGAGGCTCCGGCCGCCACCGATCCGATCGAGGAGGATCCCTTCGACGTGGATCCCTTCGACGCGGCCGATCCCGGGGAGCCGATGGACGACGAAGGGGATGCAACCGGCGCCGACGAGCCGGCCGAGGGGGAGGATCAGCCGGAGGGGGCTCGAGCGAAAGGACGCGTCAAGCCGCCGTTGTCACGCGTGCGCCCGCTGCCGATCGACATGAAGCTCAATCGCAACCTCCGCATTCCCCCCGCGCCCCCTTTCCACATGGGGCGCGAGATCGCGCAGACGATGCACTACACCGGTGCCCCGTGGCTGGTGCGGGAGAGCCGGCAGCGCGAGGAGGATTGCCGGATGATGCTCGACGCCCTCGGCGTCAAGCCCGGCCAAACCGTCTGCGATATGGGGGCCGGCAACGGCTTCTACACGCTCGAACTGGCGCGGATGGTCGGCCCAGAGGGGCTCGTCTATGCCGTCGACATCCAGCCGGAGATGCTCCGCATGCTCTCCCGACGGGCGGCACAGGAAGGGCTCGAAAACATCCGCCTCGTGCTCGGCTCGCCGATCGATCCCCGGCTTCCTGTCGGCGAAATCGATCTCGTTCTCTGTGTCGACGTCTATCACGAGTTTTCCCACCCCGAGGCGATGCTCGCACGGATCCGCGAGAGCCTCTCGGACGACGGGAAACTCGTGCTGGTCGAGTTTCGCGGAGAGGACCCGGCCGTGCCGATCAAGCCGCTCCACAAGATGACCAAGGCCCAAGTCAGGGCGGAGCTCGAGCCGGCCGGCTTCCGCGTGGCCAGTGAGTTCGACCGGCTCCCCTGGCAGCATCTCCTCTTCTTCTCCGCCGTGCCGCAGTAGCGCGGCGGCATGCCGCCTTTGGGGTGGCTGGGGCTCCCGGTGGTGGGGGGGAGAAGAGTCGGTACATCGGAAATCTCCGATGAACCGCGGTTTCACTCGCGTTTGGCGGCGGTCGGCGCGTTCCCCAGGGGAGGAAACCTTGCGTATCGGCGCCTGAACGGGTCCAATTGAAAGAGTTCTTCAAGGAGCCCATGGCAGCGGCAAGGTGCCGTGGGATGGGGTTGGGCTGTCGGTCTCATTCCGGCGGTGCATACGCATGGACTACAAGCCCCGACAAGCAAGCACACCCGTCTCCGATGGGCTCGACGCCGGCGCGTCGACCGCCGATCCGGTGATGGTTGCCTCTGGCAAAGTCCCTGCGCCGACGGTCAAGAAGGCCGGGGCCGGGAAAGCGGGCTCTGCGCGTGGCAATGCTGCCGGGGATGGCGCCCAGGAGCAGCCGGAGTGGGTGCTCGGAAGCAATCCGGCGATGGCCCGCGTGGCCCGATCGATCGAGCGCGCGGCCGAAGTCGGCTGCACGGTCCTGATCCTCGGGGAGACCGGCTGCGGCAAGGAGATCCTTGCCCGCCTCCTTCATCGCAGCGGGCCGCGAGCCTCCAAGCCGTTCGTGCCGGTCAACTGCGGAGCCCTGTCATCGACCCTGGCCGAGAGCCAGCTGTTTGGCCACGAGAAGGGCGCCTTCACCGGCGCGGATGGCAAAGCGGTCGGCATTTTCCGCGCTGCCGAGGGGGGCGTGGTCTTCCTCGACGAGATCGGCGAGATGCCGGCAGACCTGCAGACGAAGCTCCTCCGCGTCCTTCAGCAGCGCGAAGTGCATCCCGTCGGGGCGACCCAGCCTGTCCCGATCGACGTGCAGGTGGTGGCTGCCACCAACCGCGATCTCCAGGCCGAGGTGTTGAAGGGAACCTTCCGCGAGGATCTCTACTTCCGCCTCAACATGATCGAGCTGCGGATTCCCCCCCTGCGGGAGCGCCCGGAGGACATCCCGGCGTTCATCGACTTCTTCGCCAACCAGTACGCCCGCAGCTACCGGATGGATCTGTGGCAGCCGTCGCCCGAGACGATCGAGGAGTTTTCCGCGTTCGATTGGCCGGGGAACGTCCGCCAACTCTCGCACGTCATCGAGCAGGCGTATGTCCTCCAGATGGAGCCGCAACTCCCTCCGCGTTCGAGGCCAGTGGTGGCGGCGGCCGTCGTCGAGGAGCCGGACGAATTGACCCTCACGGCCGACGGAAAGCTGCCGTTCGTCGATCTCAACATGCTGAGGAAATGCGCCGTCAAGCAGGCGCTCGAGATGACCCGTGGCCATAAGTCGCGGGCGGCGAAGCTGCTTGGCGTTCATCCCAACACGATGACCCGGATCATCGCCGAGATCGGCGACGACGCTCCGGCGCCGTGACGCCTTGCCGGGGTCAGCCCCGAGGCAGGTTCCGAGTTCGGCGGTTGAGCGTTTCAGTCGAGTTGATATTTGCCGACGTTCGGCTTCGGCAGGCCGCCAGCTTTTCCGACGCTCGCTCCTCCTCCGGCGCCGAAGTGAAGGAGCGTGATCGCCCCGGCGGAAATCAGGGCCCAAGGGGCCCAGTCGGGGGCCGTGATCTCGCGGGCCTGCCCGCCGCCGTTGATCGGCTTCACCGACGCCGAATCGATGACGAGCAATTCAGCGCCGACCAGACAGGCAAACACGCCTGCCGCGAGACTCACACTCTTCCACATGATGCCGTTCCGGGATCGCTCGTGCGGCACTCCGGCGGGCCGCCTTCCGACGGCGGGGGCTACGGGCCGTACGGGCCGGGGAGTGCCTGTCTCGCCCGAACGGGTCCCGCCGAAGAGACCATCGGCGAAACGGCGCCGCAGAGTGGAGCGGCCCCTTCCGCGTGCGGACCATGACGATCGTGGCGGAAGGGAGCCCTCCCCCGTTCGCCCTTGGCCCGTCAGCCCTTGGCCGAGTCGCCGGGGGCAGAAGCGGTCGATTCGGGGTCGATCCGGCCGGCCTCGATCCTGCCGGGACGACGGTCGGTGTCGGTGCCGGGCACGATGAGAGGCGTGTCGACGGTGGCCTCGACGAGGTCCCGCAATTGGCTGCCGTCAATCACCTCCGTCTCGATAAGCTGCCGGGTGATCGCCTCGAGGGCCGCTCGCCTCGACTCGAGCACGCGCCGCACCTTCTCGATCGATTGATCGATGATCCGCCGCACCTCCTGGTCGATCTCGCGGGCCGTTTCCTCGCTGTGCGAGCGGGCTGCCGGGAGATCGCCACCGCCACCGGCGAGGAACGGCGAGCGGTTGCTCTCGCGGAAGTTGACCCGCCCCATCCGACTCATGCCGTATTCCATGACCATCGCCCGGGCGATCTCGCTGGCGCGTTCCAGATCGTTCTGGGCCCCGGTCGAGACGTCGGCGTAGACCATCTCCTCCGCGATCGTGCCCCCGAGGAGAACCTGGATCCGGCTCTCGAGTTCGCTCTGCGTGAGCAGGTAGCGGTCATCCTCGGAGCGCTGCATCGTGTAGCCGAGCGCGGCGAGGCCACGGGGGATGATCGAGACTTTGTGGACCGGATCGGTGTTGGGGAGCGAGT
>CANGGT010000262.1 GCA_947453375.1 Planctomycetaceae bacterium | reverse complement strand
TCTTGGCGACGGCGTCGAGCTCCGCCGCGATGGCGACTTCGAGCGCCGGACCGAGATCCTCGACGCGGACCTTGTCGAACGGGGGAACACCGCCGTAGGGGCCGGTCCAGGGGCGGTTGATTGGCGTCGGTTCGGCGGCGAGCGTCATCGGATGGGGGGGGCACGAGAGCCATGCCGCCAGCAGGAGCCATGCGAAAGCCCTCGATCGTGAACTCGATCGCGAGCTGCAGGGAGGCTGGGCGGAACGCTTCATGTGCCGATTCTCCTGGGAATTGGTAGGGAGGGCAGGGAAGGACAGGCAAGGGGCTCGGCAGGGCGAGGAAGATCATAACCGCTTCCGGCAGGGCCGACGCCGGTGGAGCGGCCGGATGGCTCCGCGGCGCGTCGCGGTCGCCCACGCCCTGCCCGTGACGTTCCCCGCCTTCCCACGTTAGGCTGGAGGGAAGACGGGTGACGCACACCAAGGATGACGCATGTCTGATTCATCGCCGCCGCCGGGCACCGACACGGTGACGCGGGAGGCCCTCGAGGCGCTCGTGGCCCAGGCCACCGCCTGTCTACCGCAGCAGGGGCCGATCGGCGTGTTCGTGGCGCAGAATCCGCTCCAGGCGCTCGAGTCGATGCCGTTCGACGAAGCGGCGGTAGTCGCCTCGCGGCTCCTCGAGGCCGAGCCCTATCTCTCCGAGGAGCGCTATCGGGCCGAGCTCGCCTCCGGCCGGATCACGCCCGCCGATATCGAGGCCGTCCTCGACGACGAGCACCACGACGTCGCCTCCCACACCCTCTGCCGGGGGCGGCTGACGCTCCGCGACCTCCACCGGACGCTCCTCCTCCACTCCATCGTTCGCGAAACCGACGCCGGGGCCCGCTGGGCCCTTACCGAGAACGGTGCCATCGAGACCCTTCGCAGTGACCTCGATCCGCAGGTGCGCTGGAAGATCCTCACCGAGTCGCTCGGGGAGGAGTCGATGCCGGGGCGCGAGCCGCGGCTCTTCCTGGCCGCCGACGAACAGGCCCGCGCGACCGTCGTCGCGCAGATGGCGCCGCTGGGCCACCTCGATGACGAACGCGAAGTGTCGGCCGATCTCTGGCACGCGTGTCTCGAGTCGCTGTCGATGACCCGTCCGGCGATGACGCCCGTCCGCCCGCCGGTGCGCTTCCGCGATTGTCTCGTCGCCCTCGATCCGACGCTCGATACGGATGCCCTCGTCCATCCCCTCCTCATCCGCTGGTGCGCCGCCTTTCTCGATCAGGGAGTGGCCGCGTGGCCGATGCCGGGGCGCGAGCGGGGGCTGCTCCAGGCTGTGATCGGCCTGTCGGGGCCCGGGGCCTGGGGAGCCGATCCGTGGGCGGTGCCACTCGGGGCGGAGCTGTGCGCCGCCCGCGGGCGAGACTCGCTCGACGTCATCAACGACGAGATGGTCCGGCTCGGCATTCCGCCGAATCGTTGGGAAGACTTTCTCACCCGGTCGCTGCTGGCGCTGCGTGGTTGGGCGGGGATGATGAGAAGCCTCGAAGAACGGCCTGACCGGGCGCCGGTCGTCGAGGTCCCTGCCCGCGTGGTCGACTTTCTGGCGCTGCGGCTGATCTGCGACCGGGTGGCCACGTCGTGGGCCGCCGGGAAGCTCGGGGTTCCCCTCGCTGCCGACGGCGATCCGCGGCAGGGCTTCGGGGCTTGGTGGGTCGAACTCCAGGATCGCTATCCGTGGTTGCACGGCCAGGGGACGCTCGCCCGCTCGCTCCTCCTCCATCAAGTCGCCCAGCTCATCGGGATGACCCCCGCCGACATCCGCGATCTCTCCGAAAACGAGCTTCTCGAGCTCGAGGGGGAGATCCGCAACTTCGGCCCGCTCACTCGTCGTCGCCTCCTCCATGCCGCCTACGAGCGCCGCTACCGCACCGAAGTGCTCGATGCCCTCGAGCTCCATGCGCTCTCGACCGGCTGGCCGCCGCCGGTGCGTCCCTGGCTCCAGGCGGTGCTCTGCATGGACGAGCGGTGCGAGTCGTTCCGCCGCCATCTCGAGGAGCTCGGGCCCGATGTCGAGACGTTCGGCACGGCGGGGTTCTTCGCGGTGCCGATGTCGTTTCGGGGGATCGACGACTGGCATGCCTCGCCGCTGTGCCCGATCGTGGTCCGCCCCGGCCACACCGTCGAGGAGGTGCCCGACGACGGGGCGCGCCGTCTCCATCACCGCCACCGCGAAGTGGCCCGCCGCCTCGGTCAGGTGCAGGAGGGAATCTCCTCCGGGAGCCGGACGCTCCTTGGCGGGAGTCTCCTGGCGATGGTGGCCGGCGCGCTTGCGGCCGTGCCGCTGGTGGCGCGGGTCGTGTCGCCGCTGTCCTCCGACCGGACATGGCGCTGGGCCAAGGGCTTCGCTCGTCCCCCTGTCCCCACCCGCCTCCTCCTCGAGCGCACCGACGACACGCCGCTCGCCGACGGCACGCTCGCCGGCTTCAACGTCACCGAGATGGCCGGCTGCGTGCGGCGCGTCCTCGAGGACATCGGGCTGCGAAAGGGCTTTGCCCGCCTCGTCGTCATCCTCGGCCACGGCTCCTCGTCGCTCAACAATCCCCACGAGAGCGCCTACCACTGCGGCGCCTGCGGCGGCGGGCCCGGCGGCCCCAATGCCCGGGCCTTCGCGCTGATGGCCAACGACCCGCGGGTTCGGGCGCTCCTCGCCGATGGCGGGCTCTCGATTCCCGACGACACGCTGTTTCTCGGCGGCATGCTCGACACCTGCGCCAATACCGTCACCTGGTATGACGTCGCCCGCGTGCCGGCGAGCCACGCCGACGATCTCGCCCGCCTCCACCGGGCCTGCGAGCACGCCTGCGGCGCCGATGCCCAGGAGCGCTGCCGGCGCTTCGATTCGGCGCCGACGGGCCCCACCCCGGCGTTGGCCCGGGCCCATGTCGAAGGGCGGGCCGTCGATCTCGCCCAGGTGCGGCCGGAGCTCGGGCACGCCACCAACGCCGTCTGCATCGTCGGCAGGCGCCAGCGCACCCGCGGGCTCTATCTCGACCGCCGCGCCTTCCTCGTCTCCTACGATCCCGAGTCCGATCCGTCAGGCGAGATCCTCACCCGGACGCTCGCCGCCGTCGGTCCGGTCGCCTCCGGGATCAACCTCGCCTACTACTTCTCAGCCGTCGACCGCCTCCGTTTCGGCTGCAACACCAAGCTCCCCCACAACATCGCCGGCCTCGTCGGCGTCATGGATGGCCACGCCAGTGACCTCCGCACCGGGCTCCCCTGGCAGACGGTGGAGATCCACGAGCCGATGCGGCTCCTCCTCGTCATCGATGCACCGGCCGAGCGGATCCTCGCCGCCGCCGATCGGCTCCCGGGAGTGAAGCATTTGTTCGTCAACGGCTGGGTGCAGTTGGCGGTGTGGAAGGAGGATGGCACGCTCGACGTTTTCGATGGGGCCACGTTCCGCCACCATGTTCGGGAGAACTCCCGGCTGCCGATCGTCGATCGCTCGATCACCTGGTTTCGGGGGAAGCGGGGGCATCTGCCCCCAGCGCAGGTGTTGGCGGCCGCGACGCCGGCCCGTCGGCGTCTGCCCTCGGGCTCCCGGCCGGCGGCCGTGGGGGAAGGCCCGGCGGGGTGAGGGCCGGTTCCGCGGTGGTATGCTCGGGAGCGTCGGCGGTGCACGTCAGCCCTGCCGGTTCCCCCGGAGCCTTGCCGTGACCCTCTCCCGCGTTCAGACGCCCGGCCGCCGCTGCCTTCTCCTGTTCTCGTGCCTGGCCCTGTTCGTGGGCCTTTTCGTGGGCCTGTTCGGGATGGTGATCCCGGGTGCGGTGCTCCGCGCCGAACCGCCGACGGCAGACGACTGGCCCTGCTGGCGCGGCCCGACCCACGACGGCCAAGCGAGCGCCGGGCAGGTGGTCCCGCAGGGGTGGGGCGACGCGGAGCATGTCCTTTGGATGGTCGATGTTCCCGGCCGTGGCAACGGCTCGCCGACGGTCGTGGGGAACCGGGTTTATCTCGCCACCTGCGACGAGGCGACCGGCAGCCAGTCGGTCCTCGCGTTTGACCGGGCTACGGGCAAGCCGGTCTGGACGCGCCAGGTTCATGGGGCGGGGGCGATGCGGAAGAACGAGAAGTCGACCGGTGCCTCGGCGACGGTGTCTGCCGACGGCGGGCGGCTGTTCATCACTTTCCCCAACTCCGACGCCGTCTTCTGCACCGCCCTCGACCCCGACGGTCAGGTCCTCTGGCAGACGCGCGTCTGCGATTACGCGATCCACCAGGGCTACGGCGCCTCCCCGCTGGTCCATGACGGCCGCGTGTTCGTGATCGCCGACCATAAAAACCGGGGCCGCGTCGCAGCGCTCGATCCGGCCACCGGCAAGGTGCTCTGGGAAAAGGAGCGGCCGCCGGCCCCCAACTACTCCTCGCCGATCGTCTGGAAGCTCTTCGGCCGCGATCAGCTCATCCTCACCGGCTGCGACAAGGTGGCGGCGCTCGATCCGGCCACCGGCGAGACGCTCTGGGAGAAGGAGGGAGCGACGACGGAGTGCGTCACGACCACGGTCACCGACGGCGAGCGCGTCTACTCGTCCGGCGGCTATCCCCGCAACCACATCGCCGCCTACCGGGCCGACGGCTCCGGAACGATTTCCTGGGAAAACGGCGAACGCGTGTACGTCCCCTCGCTCCTCTATTCCCGAGGGCACCTCTACGCGATCCTCGATGCCGGGATCGCCGCCTGCTTCGACGCGGCGACCGGCGAAGAGAAGTGGAAGCAGCGGCTCGGCGGCAATTTCAGCGCCTCACCGGTGATGCTCGGGGACACGGTCTTCGCCACGAGCGAGACCGGCCAGACGCACGTCTTCCGGGCGACGCCGGAGAAGTTCGAGGAACTGGCCGTCAATCGCCTCGGCGACGAATCGTTCGCGTCGCCGGCGATCTGTGGTGGCAGGCTCTATTTCCGCGTCGCCGTCACCAGCGGCGACCGGCGTCAGGAAAAGCTCGTCTGCATCGGCGAGCGCTGAGCGGACGGCCTGGCATTGCGTCAGCGCGTGTTCGTCGCAGTGGGGCGGGCCGCCCGATCGGCCCGGCGCCGGACGGTGTTACCGTAGACATGGAGCGGGCGGTTGGGGCGGGCGGTCACCGGCGTGCTCTTGATCTGCTCGCGGGTCT